>NZ_CP015401.2:4489951-4839927 GCF_001688725.2 Bacteroides caecimuris
GGGCATATAGTGCATCGCTTGTTCCCAAATTCTTAGCATAACCTACAAAGATTCCAGGTTTCCATTTCTGTCCGTAAACAACATTCAACCAGGAGCTGGAGAAACGTATTGGAGTATATTTTTGTTCTCCGGTGTGCTCATTGACTGACTTAATACCGAATCCGCCTAATCCGGAAGCTTGTGTAAGATTGGAACCCAATACACTCTTTGCGGCAATGAACCAGGCTTTATGGGTATATTTTGCATGGGCCTCGTAAGAAAGGGTAGTTATGCGTTCGTCTATTTTATATTTATCTCCGTTCGCTCCCAAGGCACTTGTGCGTGGCTTTAATGATAACAATTCAATGCCGACACCTGCCAGTAAGCCGTCTTTCTTGTAGTCAGCTCCTACATATATCTCCGGGATGCAACCATTCTTTAAGTATTCATGACTTTTTTTGCTCTCTTTCGGTTTGTCAGGATTGATACCTTGTGAAGTGTATTGTGATTGCCACACTACTGCTCCGGTAAGTTGGAAATTCTTGTTTGTATAGCGATAACGAATTTGAGGTGCACGACTAAATGGCTGGAATGGCGCTCCTACGGAGAGATTAAGAATCTGTGGCGACACATCTCCAAATAACGGATGCCAAGTCTGTCCGAGCAATACAGCCGATTTTCCCCAATCCAGATTCAAATAA
Source organism: Bacteroides caecimuris (assembly GCF_001688725.2). NCBI lineage: Bacteria > Pseudomonadati > Bacteroidota > Bacteroidia > Bacteroidales > Bacteroidaceae > Bacteroides > Bacteroides caecimuris. The sequence continues at coordinate 4,490,632 of NZ_CP015401.2, forward strand.
GCATGGCGGAGTCGAATGACCGAATAAGAAGTACCTGTGCCACGGAAGTCGACCTCTACTTTGGCAGAAGTCTTGGCTGTCCCCAGCTTCGGACCGGCAACGTCTACTCCGAGACGCGAATAAAGAGTATAGAAGTTACTGTTAGGCGTTGAGTTCAAATCATTTCCATCCGGATCACGTACCTTATCTTTCGGATACATATAAAACAATCCGTCCACGGTCTCTACATTAGCACGACTGTTATAATATAAGTCAGTACGAATCTGTCCGTAGAATTTGAACTTGAAATCCTGCATTTGTGCGAAACTGCCCGATACGATTATCAGGCAAAGAAATAAGAGAATGTACTTTTTCATAATGTGCATGTTTGTAAACGGGTGCAAAATTACGTAAAATTACTGGTTATTAGCTTATCGTTGATTAAAAAAGGCAAGGATTGCCTGATTGTATTTGTTGAGGCTTGTGCTTTTATGAATTGCTTTCAGTAGTTTTCTGTCCGCTTGCGGCATTACATATTCCCAGAAAGTTTTCATTTTGTTCAGAAGCTGTTCGTCTCCTCCTTCTAACTGTTTTGCATATTGATTGTATACACATTTATGCATCGATTGCAATCTTTCTCTTATTTCATCGAACTCGAGTGTACGGTTTTGTCTATACTCCAATGCTAATGCCGGGTTGGCAAGTAATCCCCGTCCTATCATCATTCCGGCTAATCCGGGAAACTGTTCCTGAATGTGGCGAATATCTTCCACACTATGGATATCCCCATTATAGATGAGCGGATGTTTGCAGACTCCCCGGAAGGCTTCAAACGCTTTAAGGTCGACTTCTCCTTTATATTGCTGTTTGCCCAAGCGGGGATGCATAACCACTTGTCGTAGAGGGAGCTCATTGATAATCGGAGCCAGTTTCAGACATTCTTCCGGATTTTCCCAACCCAACCTCATTTTGATAGAGAAACTTATTTGCGGATATTCCGTAATCAGCCGGCTAAGTAACGCTTGCACTTCTTCGGGATAAGGAAGAATACCGGAACCATTGTGGCGTTTAGCCAGCATGGGAAAAGGACACCCCATATTGATATCGACTTCCTTATATCCCTTTTCAATGAATAGGGATAAAATCTTGTCTGTTGTCTCAAAAGAGGGAGCTATCAGTTGCGGAATCAGATGGGGTACTTCATTATTCCCAGGCTCGATTCCTCGGACATCTCTATGGCGGAATCCGCCTTTCTCGAGTCGTACAAATGGGGTATAATAAGTATCTATACCTCCGAAGCAGGCTGCATGAGCGTTACGGTAAATCACGTCGGTATAACCTTGTAATGGGGCAAAATGAATAGGAAGAGTCTGTTGCATTGTTTTTATTTTTGTGCAAACTTATATATAAATGTTGATTTATACGCTAGCTGACTAAAGAAAAATGTTTTTTCGGAGGAGAAGAAAGGGAAGAGGATGAAAAGATATGGTAAAAGTAAAAGAGAGGAACCTCGCGGTCCCTCTCTTTCCGATGTTAAACTGATCAAAGTCTGATTTTTATAAACGTTTTCGATGATTGAAGGTTAGAAAAATTGGGGGTATGTTTTTATTCTACAACGTTTATAGTCAGTTCACGTACTACTTGACCACCTTGATGGACGTAGTTTACATTGTTGGCTACGAAAGTAGCGGTGTATGTTCCGGTTTCTTCGTAGGTATGTGAGTATATCTCTAATGATTGCGAGATATTTTTGATGGCTACACCGGCGTCAGGATCGCAGGAACCATTGAGGAGGATTGGGTTGGAAATAAGCCAACTATCTCCTTTGGTATAATCTTTTTTACCTCCACTCGTTACGAAATCATTCGGTTGGCTAGTTCTCCAAAAATATGGGATATTACCGTCCACTGTGGTATATGCTATCTTGTCTGCATATTCTGCGCTTTTCATTTCTTCAAGTGTCAGATTTTTGTTTCCTAATGCTTCCTTCAGTTTGTTGAAATGTCCTCCGTCTTTTGCAAGATCATCTAAATTGTAGGTTACATTCAATGCCGAGAACTCGAAGTTCTTTGCATTAATTGTGGTTGATTTCCCATTGTTGAATTCTAGATTAAGTTGTAATCCTTTAATATGTATAACAGGCATTGTAGCGCTGTTGTCAAGGGGATTCAGGCGGAAAGCAATGCTGATTTCCTTGCCCAAGTAAGAAGTCAAAGGGCAAGAATAGTCTTTAGTAATCTTGGTTGCTTTGGGAAGATCTTCCTGGCTGACAAGTTCTGTCCAGTCACAGTTAGTAACAGCTTCTTTGTCTTTTTCCACGTTGTTGCCACTAATTCCTTCAAATTGATCGGATATTAATATGTGAGTAGAACCTTCGATGGTTTCCGCATTGCCATAGTCATATAATATAGAGAAGTTGATTTCACATCTTTCTACGTCTCCCGGTTGCATTTCAATTCTGTCCCGATGTTTGTATTCATGGCCTATTTCTCCGCTGAAGAAGCTAATAAAATCAGGGTCACCATCGAAGCTGAACGTTACCGGACTTCCTTTCTTTACAGTAACAGTTTTGCCATCGAAGCTGACATTGCTGTCTGTCACCACACCCACTTCCATTGCTGTGTCTTCTTTTAATTCCTTGTCGCATGAAGCCAGGGATAGTCCGGCAAAAGCGATAGTCATCAAACTTTTATATATTGTTTTCATGTCCTTTTCTTTTTTAAGTTATTAAGAGAATTACCAACCCGGATTATTCGTCTTGATAGCACCGTTTGATCCTATTTCATTGGCAGGAATCGGGAAATAATTGTAAGATTTCGGAATATTGAAGTAAGTATATACATTGATTCCGAATTTCCAGGATTCGTCAGTTTGAGCTTTATTTACTTGTTCTTGCATCAGTTTGTAATAGTCTCCCCAACGGATCAGGTCGAAACGGCGTGTATATTCGAAGCAGAGTTCCATAGCACGTTCGTCTTTGATTGCTTCACGGAAGTTGGTTTCATCCAGATTTGCAGCAAGTTTGTTGATTCCTGCACGCTCTCTTACTGCGTTGATACATTCATAAGCTAGATCATTAGGACCATGGTTGACCTCATTCTCTGCCTCTGCAATCATTAGCAGAATGTCAGAGTAACGGAGAAGAGGGAAGTTGATGGAAGTATCGTTTTTACTCTTCTTGTCTGCTTCATATTCTCTGCGATATTTGGCGGCAGCTCTGTTGCGGTTCTTATTGGCATCGTTCTTCGATTCACGGTCACCGTAAGTAGACCCCGGCTCTGTTTTACCATAGCTGAAGGATTTGTCCCAGTATTGTTGTTCCACTTCATCTCTTTTTCCCTTTACAAATTCACGACCGTCTACCGGAGTACCTTCTCCTGCCGACTGGGTGTAAGTGAATGGGGCGATGTTCCAGTTGCAACGGTCAATGTCGCCGTTTGCTTCATACAATTCGAGCAGTTTAGGAGTATTCCAGATAAAAGCGTATGCATAACCTGGGTCACCTTTACCGGTGATGGATGCTTTGGAAGAAAGATCTTTACCCTGAATACCAATGATATTACCGATTCTACCTTCTGCACGTACATCTGTTGAACGGTTACCTGCAAATTCTACTTCCCAAATACTTTCATTAGCCTTGGCACCATCCTTATTGAGAGCTGTGTTATACTTATCAGAGCAAATGTCAATAAAGAAATCCCAATATTTGGCAGCCAGTGAATGACCTTCATTCTTGACTAACTGTGCATAGTAACTTGCTTTTTTGAAATATTCTGTAATCTCGGCACTCGTCGTATTGTTGGCCAAACCTACTTCTTTGTCACGTTTAGGTTCGCCGGCTCTGAACATATATACACGCGCCAACATTCCCCAAGCTGCCGATTTGGAAACACGTCCCGGCAAATAGTTCAAATCTTGAGCAGATTTGAGATCCTCGGCAGAGCCATACATCTCTTTAATGATAAAATCATAAATTGTCTGTTTGTCCGTACGCGGAATAGAGAGGTTATAGGCATCTTCTGTAGAACTGGTCTTGAAAGGTACATCACCCCAACATTCTACCAAAGTGAAATAATAGAATGCGCGTAAGAAGCGGGCTTCGGCTTTGTATTGCTTGCGGGTATCGTCGTTCAGATCGGGCACTGCATCAATGTTTTCCAGGAAAATATTGGCTCTGTTGATGCCGGAGTATAATGTGTACCACAATGCTGCAACGGCAGGATCACTTGTATTGGCATTGTTGCAGATCAACCCACTTTTGTTAGGTCCGCGGTTGGCACCACCATAGTGTCCCAGATCGTCACCTCCTACAAGGTATAAGAATTCATTTCCGTAGAAGGAACTTTGTCCCAGAATGGCATAGGTTCCTGTCAGCCAAGAGGCAGCGTCCGCTTCATTTTTGAAGAAGTTTTCAGGAGTGGTGTATGTCGGGTCTTTTTCCAGGAAATCGCAGGAAGTCAGGTTAAGTCCGACAAGAAGTGATATGATGATTATTTTTATTGTTTTCATATACGTAATTGTTTGAAGGATGATTGATTAGAAACCTAAGTTTATACCAAAACTGATAGAGTAGGCTCTCGGATAAGCGGAGAAGTCCAGTCCCGGAGTCAGTGCGCCTTCACGGATAGATACTTCCGGGTCATAACCAGAATATCCTGTACATGTCCATAGATTCTGACCGGCAACGAATACGCGTGCATTGTCTATCTTCCATTTTTTGGTCAGTTGTTTCGGCAGTGTATATCCTAAAGATACGGTCTTCAGACGAAGGAAAGAACCATCTTCGATAATACGTGTAGAGAACACTTTGTTGGAACCAGAGTCGGTAGCTCTCGGAATATTACTTTCCGGGTTTTCCGGTGTCCAGCGGTTTGCATAAGTTGCGTATTGGTTCAAGTCACGCGTCTTATTGCTGTTCTCGAAGAACAGGCGGTTGGCATTCAATACATCGTTTCCATACGACCATTGGAAGAAGACGCTCAGGTCAAATCCTTTGTATTCGAAATTGTTGGTAAATCCGCCTGTATGTTTCGGCATACCGTTACCGATCATAGTGCGGTCGTTGTCGTCGATGATACCGTCACCATTCAGGTCTGCGTATTTCGGCATACCCGGTTGTGTATTACTTTCGGAAGAGAAATACGGAACATTGCGTTTCAGTGTATATGTATCACCTGCTTTGTCGAAATCTTCGTATTTGTATGTACCTTCGTAGATGAATCCGTACATCATTCCCATCGGATAACCCACTTTGGCAATGTAGCTGTATTGGGAGTTATAGTTCTGGTCGAATTTGGCTGCACTCAACAGAGAAGATTGGTTTTCGGCCAGTTCTAATACCTTGTTCTTGTTGAATGCAATATTAAAGTTAGTAGTCCATGAGAAATGACGGTTCTTGATATTAGTTGTGTTCAATGTGAACTCGATACCTTGATTGCGCACCTTTCCTACATTCTTCATGGCACTGAAATAACCGGAAGAGGTGGGAAGTGAAGTATTCAGCAACAAATCACGCGTCGTTTTACGATACCAGTCGACGGTGAATCCGATGCGTTCGTCCAGGAAGCCTAAGTCCAGCCCCAGGTTCCACTGTTCGGTAGTTTCCCATTTCAGTTTTCTGTTTCTTAAGGAAGTGGGCACTGTACCTACACTTGTCAGACTGCTTTCGAACGGATATACACCACTGGGAAGGCTGCCGATCGAAATAAAGTCTCCGACTTTATCCTTCAATATCTGATATAAAGCATATGTATCATACTCGCCTACACGGTTGTTACCGGTCAATCCCCAGCTTGCTCTTAATTTACCTGAAGAAACAACAGACTTCAATGGTTTCATAAAATCTTCTTCCATGAATCCCCAAGCCAATGAACCGGAAGGGAAGTAACCGAAACGGTTGTCGCCGCGGAATTTGGAAGATCCGTCGGAACGGAAGGAAACCGTTGCATAATACAATGATTTATAGTTATAATTCAAACGTCCCAGGAAGGAAAGCATAGACCAGGAACTCTTTAATGAATTGGTGGTGCTCGGAATACCTTCACTCATTCCTGCCATGCCAAGCGCTTCATTAGGAATTTGCACGGTTTTGTATGAGTAATATTCATAGTCGGAGTTTTGCAGGGTTACACCCACCATACTATTAAAGAAATGCTTCTGTTTAATATTGGCCTGATAGGTCAGAATGTTTTCATTCAACCACGTTGCACGTTGAGAGTGGTAAACTTCCGCATTTACCTTATCTGATGATTTCGGATTACCATAACGAGTCTTCGAGTTGTTGAATGTTTCCCCTTTGCGGGTATCGAATGTGTAACCGCCTGAAACTTTCAACTTCAATCCTTTCATAAATTCATACTCTGCAAATCCGTTGAACTGAATATAGTTTGCATACGTCTTGCGATACTCGTTTTTCAAGGACATGATAGGATTGAAACGATAATCGTTGGTATTGTTTATCGCGTCGTCCATGATGTTATCCATCAACGAGTTTAATGGTCTGTCCGGTTCGGTCACGGGGCGATATCCCCATACACTATAGAACAGGTTATTCATACCACTGTATGAGTTCTGGGAAGGAGAACCACCAGTGGTTGTAGTGCTTGAATAGTTGGTTGTCAGATAGATTTTCAGTTTCTTCTTTTGGATGGTAGTACCCATACGGCCTTGTACACGTTTGTAGTTTGATTCCAATAAGATACCGTCCTGGTCATAATAAGATAAAGAAGCATTGTAGCGCACTCCTTCCGAACCACCGGTCAGGCTGACATTGTGGCTTTGCATCCATGCGCTGCGGAAGATTTCATCCTGCCAGTTGTATTGCGGGATATTCCTATAATCTTCCAGTCCCCATTTCTTACCGTCATAATCCATGAAGTAGGTAGTTTCCATATCTTTAGGACTACGTTCTGCTTGTAGTTTGACGAACTCGTATGCATCCATCATCGGAATCGTTTTGGTGATATGCTGAATACCGAAACTTCCGTCATATTTAATTTTAGGCTGGCCGACTGTTCCTTTCTTGGTTGTAATCATCACGACACCATTGGCACCACGGGCACCGTAGATAGCGGTAGCAGAGGCATCCTTCAAGAAATCAAGTGACTCGATATCGTTCTGATTGATGGCTGCGGCTATGGAAGGGTCTTCCACCGGGAAACCGTCAATGACATAAAGAGGAGAGTTGTCCTGAGTCAATGAGTTGTTACCACGGATGACGATGTTCATCTGTCCGCCCGGCATACCTTCGCCCGAGCTTACATTGACACCGGCAATACGTCCGCCTAATGTTTCACCAAAAGAGGCGGTCGGAGTGCTGAGCAGTTCTGACATACTGGCTTTGGCAACGGAGCCCGTCAGATCCTTCTTGCGTATCTCCTGATAGCCGACTACTACTACTTCGTCCAATGTCTTTGTGTCTTCCTTTAATGTGATAACCATTGGCTTTTGAGTGTCCACCTTCATTTCTACAGTGACATAACCAATGAAAGAAATAACCAATATCGAATTCTTATTGGGCACGTTAAAAGCAAATTTACCGTCAAGGTCAGTGATTGTTCCTTGCGAAGTACTTTTTACCTGAACACTGGCTCCCGGCACTCCTTCTCCTAAGTTATCCTTCACTGTACCTTTAACAAGTACCTGTGCAAGTACAAAAGAAACAGAAAACAGGATCAGTCCGATGGAGGAGAGCATCCTTTTTCTAGTTTGAGTGGATAAATGTTTGTTCATATATTAAAAATTAAGTGATTTTATTGAATCTACGTTTGCAAAGATAGATGGATTGAATATTCTACTATGGATAGAATTATTCAAGATTGGTGCAAAATCATACAATTTTTCTGTTCTCATAAACTATTTTTCTTTTACGGATTCTAGTAATTCAGCTAATTCTTTCACTATGTCGGGATATTGTTTTGATACATCCGTTTTCTCCGATGGATCGGAAGATAAATCATAAAGTTGAGGCTGTTTGTCGTTGCCTAACTCCATTTTCGTCCAATACTCGATAGCGGGGGCGTCGCTCGGTTCGATGTATTTCCATTGACCTTTTATGATGGCAAGTGTGTTATTGAGATTTTGTTGAACGACATACTCGCGGTTTGTATTATTTTTGCCGAGGAGTACGCTCAGATGTTCTTGACTGTCGGGAGCAGCTCCCTTGCGTAAAGGTTGGTCCAAAAGGGAGGCGAGCGATGCATACACATCTATTTGAGAGAAAAGAGCTTGTTGCTTGTTCGGCTTTACCCGGGCAGGCCAGCGGACGATAAATGGAACGCGTGTCCCCGCTTCGTAAGCGCTGTATTTCCCGCCACGGTAGATCCCCATTGGAGTATGCCCGTTGAGAAGTTCGTAAGCATGGTCTTGATAGCCGTCGTCGATAACAGGACCGTTATCGCTGGTAAAGATCAGGATGGTGTTGTCTGCGATGTGGAGGCTATCCAGTGTGTGCATGATTTCACCTATGGTCCAGTCCAGTTGCATGATGACATCACCACGAGTGCCGAGCCCGCTTTTACCTGCAAAACGTGGGTGGGGAATGCGGGGTACATGTACATCTTGCGTACCCATATATAAGAAGAAGGGTTCTTCCTGATGGGATGCAATGAAATTCTTAGCCTTATGGGTGATGATATCGGCTATGTCTTCATCTTTCCAAAGCGCAGATTTTCCTCCGGTCATCCAGCCAATACGGGGAATACCGTTGATAATTGTATTATTGTGTCCTTGGCTGGGTTTTAAGGTTACGAGCTCCGGGTTTTCTTCTCCCGTAGGCCAGTTGCCTACTTTGTGGTCGTAGCTCACGGTGATAGGGTCATTGGGGTCAAGTCCTACGACATGTCCGTTTTCTACAAATACACAAGGTACCCGGTCTACAGTAGCTGGAATAATAAATTCGTAGTCAAAACCGATACTTTGTGCGTTAGGGGTAATCCGGTTGTTAAAGTCGGTTTCACCCTTCGGACCTAGTCCCAGATGCCATTTACCTACTGCAGCGGTTGTGTATCCTGCGTCTTTCAGCATATCTGCCATGGTGACGCAGGCAGTGTCGATAATGAGTTCGGAGTTGCCGGGAGCGATTCCTGTGTTTTCCTGTCTCCAGGGATACATACCTGTCAGGAGTCCGAAACGGGAAGGGGTGCTGGTGGCAGAAGTTGCATAAGCATTGGTGAATTGTACCCCTTGTCCTGCCAACCGGTCAATGTTGGGAGTGCTCACTTTTGTTGCTCCATAACAACTTAAATCACCAATGCCGAGATCATCTGCAAATATATAAATAATGTTAGGCTTTTGGCTATTCTGCCCATTGCTCTTTTGGGGTGCATGATTGCATCCTGACAGCGTGACGATGCCGGGCAATAAGGGAAGTAGACGCAAAACGTTTTTCATAATGCTGAATGTTTTAGGTAATAATGTATTGAACACAAAGATAAGCGACTGGAAGAAAAATGATTGAGTAGGAATGTACAAGTGAAGTACAAAATAGTACACTTGGGGAATTAATTCCCTTACTTCAGTATCTGACTGATAGAGGCCTTGATTCAAGTACTGTATGATGAGTGTTGTGCCACCCTATTGTCACACTTGTGCCAACGCGGTGGCACAGGCGTGACAATAAGGTGGCACAAGTGTGACAACAAGCAGTCACAACAAAGTCATCAAAGCTTTGCCGTTTCTTCCTCATCTTCTTTTTCACTCTCTTCGCCCTTGCGGTAAGCCAGTGGACTGACGTGATAAATCTCTTTGAAACATTTACTGAAATAGCGGGAAGAGGAGAACCCGATCCGGTCAGAGATCTCCGTGATATTCAGCTCCGGATTGTTCCTTAACATGACAGCGGCTTTCTTAAGACGTATGCTCAGGATGAAATCATTCGGAGTCTGGCCTGTAACCGCTTTCAGTTTGGTGAATAAGTTCGTACGTGCCATACCCATTTCACGGGCGAAGATGTTAACGTTGAAATCTGTGTTGTCCAGATGGCATTCGATAATAGCCATTGCACGGTCAAGCATCTCTTTATCCATCGGGTTGGTAGCCAACATTTGGGCAAAAGCCTGCGGCTGTTTGCTGAACTTCTCTTGCAATAGCCGTCGGGAGTTAACCAGATTATTGCAACGGGAAATTAGAAGATTGGTATTAAACGGCTTCGTGATATAGTCATCCGCACCGATCTTCAATCCTTCGATGTTATGCTCTATAGCAGTGCGCGCAGTTAGTAATACTACCGGAATATGGCAGGTATTAAAGTCCGTCTTGATTTGTTTGCAAAGTTCTGTACCCGACATACGTGGCATCACAACATCACTTAAAATGATGCTCGGCATATCCTTCTGTATCATTTCTAGTGCTTCTACTCCGTCGGAAGCCGTACTGACCTGATAGAATGTTTCGAAAATACCGACTAGCATCTGTTTGATAGATTCATTGTCTTCCACTATCAACATTTTGGCGTCTTCGATACGTTTGTTGTCTTCTTCTTTCCATTCCGAATCAGAGATTATCTCTACTGAAGGAACAATCGCTTCTGTTTGTTGGATGGTTTCTGTGTCATCCTTTGCTATTTGTTCTTCTGTAAAGTGATTATTGCCAAATTTAAGGGTGATAATGAAACTGCTTCCTTTACCCGGCTCACTTTCCACCCGGATTGTGCCGTGATGAAGTTCTACAATACCTTTCGTCAGTGCCAAACCGATTCCGGTGCCAGCTCCGGTATTCAATGAGTTGAGATGTTCAGTCTGATAAAAGCGGTCGAATATCTTATCAATCTCGGCAGCAGCGATACCTGTACCAGTATCTTTTATTTCAATAATGGCGTGATCATCTTCCTGCGATACGTTAATTGAAATTGTATCTTCAGCTTTGGTATGTTTTACTGCGTTTGATAATAAATTGTTTATCACCTTCTGCATCTGCTTTTGGTCATACCACACTTCAATGTCATCCTTCTGTTTGTTGAACTTGAAGTTGATTTGTTTGCTACTGGCATATTCGAGGAAGAGCAGATAATTCTCATACAGGAAGTTAACCAGATTATGCCGGCTTACTTTGATCTTCATGTGACCTTGTTCCTGTTTTCGGAAATCGAGCAGTTCCGTAATCAGTTCCCGCAATTGGAGACTGTTTTTGTAGATTCCCAGCACCTTATTATATATGTTAGGCGTAAATGTCTGCACTTGCAACAATGTTTCTACTTGTCCTACAATCAGCGTTAATGGTGTGCGGAATTCGTGCGAGATGTTAGTGAAGAAACGAAGTTTCGACTGGTTCAACGCTTCAAGGTCTTCAATATGTTTCTTTTCGTATTTTAAAGATTCACGGAGTTTGATGCGCGAATTATAGTTCTGAATAAGATACCATAACAGACTGATAGTGACAATGGTATAAATCAGGTAAGCCCACCATGTCTCATACCATGAAGGGAGTACGATAATCAGCAGTCTGGCCTCTTTGATTCCTTCCCTTTGTGATTTGATGACAAGGGTATATTTACCCGGATTCAGGTTTGTATAAGTAATCAGCGTTTGTTTCCGGTAAGTATGGTTCCATTCGTCTGAAAAACCCTCCAAGCGATAGAGGATCTCGTCTCTGTTGGCAGGGATGAAGTTGGAAGTGGCATATTCCACGCTAAACATCGATTGATTTGCTTTCAGGCTAATTTCCGGAGTGTGGCAGATCGATTGTTCCAGGATGCCGCTTTCATCTCCCGGAACTACTTCTTTTCCATTGACAAACAGACGAGAAAGAATGATATTATACGATTTGGGAGTGAAATGTAACTTCTTCTCCCAGAAAGAAATCATTCCCTGAATACCGCCAAGGAATACTTCTCCGTCATGTGTCACAAATAGTGCGTTTTCATTGACCGCGGTCAGTGGGAATCCATTTTCCGTACCGTAATTATAGAATGTCTTGCTTGGATAGTCGAACTGTGAGAATCCCTGATTGGTAATTATCAGCAAGTCTCCTTTCTGTATGGATGATTCGCAAACTTCGTAGATACAGTCGCTGGATAAACCATCTTTCTGTACATCGAAGTTTTCAAAGTCATCACTTGCTTTACGGTAACGGTCGAGGCCGCTTCCGGAGGTGCAGAACCATAGATTGCCGTTACTGTCCTGCATGATGCTGTTAATATTGTTGTTGCTAAGACTGTTTGGATTGGCAGGATTGTGCGGATAATTAGTGAGTTTGCCGCTGTCGAACCGGTAAGAATAAACACCCTCCCCGGTAGCTGCAATCCACAATGTGCCGTCTTTATCAATGCAAAGACTGGCTACCATGCCAATGCCTCTTCCTTCTTTTGTCTCTTTGAAGAGTTGTTGGCAAGTACCTGTTGCAGGATTGAAAAGGCAAACTCCGTTTTGTGTAGCGACAACCAGCTTGTCCTTATAAGGTACAATGTCTCGGACGATATCCGAAGGTAGTGAGGTTGGATCTCCCGCTTTCATCCGGTAGACAGTGAAACGGTTGGTATGCAGGTCGAGTTTGTTCAGCCCTCCCAAGTGTGTACCTATCCACATGATTTCATTACTCCGGTCGTAATAGATTGCTTTGACATTGTTATGGGAAATACTATTTTTGCCCTCTTCGTGGCGGTACCAGCGATAGGTGTTGTTTTTCCGGTCGTACACATTCACTCCACCGCCTTCGGTACAAATCCATAAGTTCCTGTCTTTATCTTCAGTCATTCTGCCGACAATCGGGCTACTTAAACCTTCTTTTTCTGTATCTCCCGTCTTGTAGCGGGTATAGATTTCATATTCCGGATTGAAATAATTGACGCCTCCGAAATAAGTGCCTAGCCAAATTGTTCCTTGTTCATCTTTGACAATGCACCAGATGGAAGAGTGGGTGAGACCGTCAGGCTTGTCACTATTGGCTGTATATAGATAGAATTTGCCTGTGTTTTTGTCGTATCGGTTCAGACCATGAAATGTTCCTATCCACAGGTTACCTGTGTTGTCTTCACAACAGCTTCTTACAAAATTGGAACAGAGGCTATCCGGATTTTTAGGATCGTGCCGGAAATTCTCGATACTTCCGTCTCTTCTTACACGGTAGAGTCCTTCTTCCCAGCTACCTATCCATAAATCTTTGGCAGAATTTTCATAAATACTGGTGATGTTACCTTTTGTAATGGGTTGGGAGATTTTTGTTTTATCTTCCGATAGACAGTAAAGTCCATTACTTGTAGTTCCCATCCACAGGTTTTTCTTTTCGTCCAGATGGAGGCAGGAGAGGGTAATGTCTTTCCCGGCGAGATGATAGTAGAGATCGAAGTTGCCCGTACTTTCATTATATACAAAGACTTCTTCTCTTTTGCCGATATATAATTTTTCATTGAAGTAAATGGCGTCTACATTCCCTTGCAGTAATGTTTTGAATTTTTGCGTAGTCAAGTCGAACTCTGCTATTCCATCAGTGCAAAGCAAGTACACTTTCCCGTTTTTGTTTCCGGTGATGCGCAGTACAGTATTGCTGAACAAGCTATTCGGATCGTTTTTATTAAGTTTGAAACTTTTGATATCGTTACCGTTATACCGGTTAAGTCCTTCACGCGTGCCGATCCATATAATTCCTCGTTCGTCAATATAAAGGCTATTAACAGAGAACTGGGAAAGCCCGTCGTCCGTGGTCAAATGGCTAAAAGTGATGTTTTGACCTTGTGTGCGGACTGCGACTACGCTTAAAAATAGCAAAAATAAAAGGATTACTTTTCTCACTAATTTGTATTTTAAGGTGTTTACATCTATGCAAATATATTGTTTTTATTCGATTTCAGTGAATCTTATTAGAAGAAAGTAACTATAAAACACCAGAAGAGAATTCTATTTAACAGAATTACTCTTCCGGTTTCTAACCTAACTAACCTCTTGTTATAGTGTTTGTGCCTGTTTCGTTTTTATCAGTTCAGATTATTACCACACTACATACTGATTGAAAAAACGAGTACTTTCAGCAATCCATGAGTCCATGTTCTCATAAGCTGCAAAGTGTCCTGATGTAGGGTAACATATCCAGCGTTTAGGTGTACGGATGTGATTGTATGCTGCAAAATTTGTATGTGGTGGTGTAATGTTGTCCTGAAGTCCGAATCCCATTAATACTGGGCATTTGATCCATCCGGTTTGGATAAAATCTGTTCGGCTTCGTATCCAAAGAAGAATTGTTTCAGAGTGTCGGTGCCAGCAATGAAACAAGCTTGGTAAAACCCGGGAGTGAGATTCGTGAGAGTGACTGATGCACGACCGCGAAAGCCTCCACCGGGAGCTATCGAATCTGTTCCGAAAGAGTAGGTTATAAAGGTAGACGATACAGCATTGCCGAAATCTGTTGCAATGTCCATACGTATCATATCCGAGAAAGCTGACTGTGCAGATGTCAATTCCAGCATGAAGCGTACTGGATGTTCGTTATCGAACATCCAGTTTTGCTCAACAGGAATATTGAGATTTATGGTCTCCTGTGTATAACTTTTTATTGAGTATCCGGTCAGGAGTATAATGATGTATATCCACTTTTGCATCCTGTTAATCATTGTAATTACTCTTTGATATAAAACGTAATCAGCACTCCTTTATGATCGCTTGGCCACTGATTGTTTACGGGCGGAATGATTGGATCTTTGGTTTGTTCTTCTATTCTTTGTCCGCGTACAATAGAGCCTGTTGGACCTACTATCTGGGCACTTTTTATTTGTAGATTTTTATTTGGATAATAGTAAACGAAATCAATTCGTTCGCGTTCATCTGCCTCCGGTGCCCATGAGAGATTCTCTGGAATGACAGATTTATTGTCTGCAGGGAAAGTGAATCCCGGACATTTCACCGGATCGGGATGGATTACCCGGTAGGCATCTTTATATCCCCGTTGAACCAACAATTTGGAAGTTCCCCAATTGACGATACATCCGCGATGATCGAATAGATCTTTTGTATCGGCCTGCCAATCCAGATAAGAAGGCTCATTCAGATCTCCGGCAAAAAATACGAGTGCTCCTTGCTCTAGCTCTTTGGCAGCGTTGTTGATAAAAGCTTGGGCGGATTCTATACGGTCTGATTCTTCGCAGACAGCAAGTATCTTGTTTACATCAGTGATAGGAGCCAGAAGTTTATCCCAATTAACGCTACCGTCATTGTATCCCCGGGGATAGTAACAGGTGTAGTAACGATACTCTGAATGTGCCGGGTAAACGGCCACTCGTTTCCCATTGACATCCAGAATCGCTTTGAACATCCATTTGTTGATGCGTTCTGTCTCTTTGATCGGATATTTTGATATGACCGCTCTTCCGTCTATTCGTGCATCGTAATAGATGAGTCCCTTATCTTTAAGCCCTTGCATTAGTTTAGGCATCACGGGATCGTCTTGTGGACCTTTATATAATTCGCAAAATGTAGCAATGTCTGGCTGTAGGGTAGCAATCTGTTCTATCAGATATTCCGGAGCATGCTCCACCTTGGTACACTCCACCCATAAGTTGAGTTGAAGGAACTTAATCTCTGTTTTCTTTCCTGTTTCTTCTTCCGGTACAGATACTTCCGTATTGGTTTTAGAACATGCAGTGATAACAGGAAGTATGGCAATAATAATAGTTAATAACCACTTTTGCATAATCTGTATTTTTTAGATTTGATTACCAGCCCGGATTCTGACAGTTAGTTCCTGAAGCATTCTGTAACCGGATTGCTTCGTCACCCGGTATTGGATATAATAGGAATTTTTCACTATATGCTTTTCGGTTATTATCTACTACAAAACGGGAGTAACTTCCATCTGAGTTTGCTTTCATTCCGGTGATTACTTTATCTGTTTGATCCAGTATCTTCCAACGGCGTACATCAAAGAAGCGGTGTTCTTCAAAAGCAAGTTCTACGCGTCTTTCGTTCCTGATTCGCAGACGAAACTGATCACAGGATAATCCGTAAGGAATGCCTGGCATACCTACTCTGGAACGTACTGCATTGACTGCGTCTACGGCATCATTGGGTACAGTTCCGGTAGTGGATGCTTCATTAGCTGCCTCTGCATAATTCAAATATAATTCAGCTAGGCGGAACTCTTTGAAGTAACCATCCAGATTGCCGGAACGTCCGGATTTATAATGCGAGAACTTACGCGTATAATAGCCGGTACAGGTGTAACGTGCGTTACTGGGATCAAGTGCACAGTTTCCTCCTGTCTTGGTTGAGAGTAGTGCACCGGTTTCCAGGTTTAGTTTGGAACCATCATAATAAATAGAAGCTTTAAGACGCGGATCACGGTTCTCATACGGTTTGGCTTGATTGTAGAGACCTTGAACAGCCGAATTCAAGTTAGGCTGCAGATGATTGGCATCTAGATAAGGGCTCTCTAAATTGAGCAGAGGATAAGATTCTGTCATGTCACCGTTCACAACTTCATAGGCATCAAGTAGCTCTTGCGACGGACACGCACCGGCATCTGTCTGGCCGTCGGTAGTTGGCAGGCCAGCATAATTCCACATATACATTTGTCCAACTTCCATAATGGTTTCTTTGTCATTAACTACCGGCAAGTCAGTGCGCGAATAGAAATACACATCATAAGGAGAATAACCAGCTGTAGCATTCGGCTGTTTCTTATAAAGTTCATAATTGTTCGCCAGACAGTCATCCAGAGACTTTTTAGTAATTTCTGCGGCTTCTGTCCAAGTGATTGTTCCGTCATTGTACAGAGGACTGGCTGCATAGAGTGATATCTGTGAACGGATGGCTGCACAGATGGCTTTTGTCATAACGTGACGGTAGTTCTCCTTATCTAAGGAACGCCATCCCCATTCTTCAACAGTGGGAATATCAATAGCAGCCTGACAATCAGCTAATATTTGGCGGGCACACTCGCCAAATGTACCTCTTTTAACCTTGGTATAATCGTAGTCGGGAGTTGTTATGATGGGAACACCTCCATAACGTTTCACCAATTGAAGATAATAGAAAGCGCGTAATGTAAGTACCTGTGCCTTGAAACTGTTACGTATATCTTCCGAGTAGACACTGGCAGTAGGGATATTGGCAAGAAAGATGTTGCAGGCACGAATCCCTTGATAATAATAATTGTAGTTTTCCGGATTTCCTTCGATGCCCTCCAGCGGATTGCTGAAGGGAGATAATTGTCCTTCATTCCATTTGCGGGTAACTCCGTTCTGTAGTTCCCAGGAATCTTTGGCTTCATCCGTACAGCCAGCTAGCATGGTATAGTTATAGTTCATTCCGTAATTCAGAATCCATCCATAACATTGATTCATATAAGTATACGTTTTACGGTTCGTGGTAAACAAATCGCTGTAATCCGTACGGCCGTCCGGATGATCTTCAATTTCAGTACATCCTATGAATGAGGATAATATGAGTAAGGAGAATACTCCTGATATGATTTTATTTATTTTCATAACTTCAGTCTTTAGAAATTCAGGTTAAGTCCTATGTTAAATGTTCTGTAAATGGGGTATACAGAGTAGGAATATTGTTCTGGGTCTAGATTATCGAACTTGAGAGGTGAGGTGGTCAACAAATTGGCTCCGCTGATATAAAATCTCATTTTCTCCAGTTTCAGCTTACTGCTCCAACGTTTAGGAAGTGTATAACCTAATACTACATTCTTCAATCTCATATAGTTATTTTTGGAATAGAAGAATTCATTCGATTGGAGACTTGAAGAGCTTCCTGTGGTCAAAGCCGGATAGCTGATTTTTTCATTTGCCGCATAGCGATCTGCTGTCCAGGCATTACGGTGCAGGTCTGTGTACACTCCTTGGTAAGCATTATCGAAGATACCGCATCCACTGTAATAGGCTGCTGTACCTGATACACCTTGTAACTGAACATACAAGTCAAAGTTTTTGTATTCCAGTTGAATAGAACCACCATAAGAAAGTGTAGGTAGTGTCTGGGCTTTGTCCATCGGTGCCTGGTCACGCTCATCTATATTTCCGTCGTTATTTAAGTCTTTGTAAATGAAATCACCTGGGCGCGGAGAAGCACCAGAGAATCGCAGACCGCTTTTATCTATTTCCTCCTGGCTATTATAGTAGCCGTTTCCGTTGGAATAGTCAATCAGATATCCGAACTGTTGTCCTGCAGAATAGCCGGTTTTACGATATGGATAGTAATATCCGCTGGCGGTACGGTTCAACTCTTTTATGTCAGTTACTTCATTTTTATTGTATCCCATATTCCCTCTGATAGTCATTCTTAATCCACATTTCAGATTCTTGATATAAGATAGTTCAAGATCAAATCCTTTGTTGTTCATCTTACCCAGATTTTCAAATGGCAGATTTTCACTGGCGATACCTTGTGCAGAAGATACACTGTTATTTTGGATAGCCATTTGGGTCTGTTTCACGTTCCAATAATCAAATGTGATACCTAGTGAGTTGAATAAGGTAACATCTATTCCGTAATTTTGCTGGAAAGATTCTTCATAATGGATATACGGATTACCTTGCATACCTTCTACAGTATGAAAGCCATAGTAGTTGCTTAGTAAGTAACCTGCATCTTTATAACGTACATCTGTAGCATACAGGAAACGGGTGTCAGATATCTGGTCATTGCCCAGCCAGCCGGCAGATGCGCGTATTTTGAGGAAGGACAACCAATCTGTGTCTTTCAGGAAACTTTCGTTGGATACCACCCAAGCGGCAGATACTGTCGGGAAGAATTTAAAACGGTTACCCGGTTTGAACTGTTCTGTGCCATCATAGGTAAAGTCTCCCTGTATATAGTACCGTGAATCATAGCCGTATTTCACATGTCCCATCAATGACAAACGATCGTATGGGAGATCACCGTTTTTCATCATATTCTCATTGAAATAGCTGACAAATGCATCTACTTCATGTTTGCCTCCAAAAATACGATTATAGTTGATGAACCCTTGGAAGTTGATAAAGTAGCGCATATTAGCGGTCTTACTTAAACTTAGAGGAAGAGTGGTGTGAGTACCGAAAAGTCCGCTGCCATTGGCTGCATAACGTGCGTAGTCAGTAGAACCATAGATTGTTCCGTCATAGTTTGCTTCATAACCTACTATTCCTTTTACGCTCAATCCTTTAGTCAGGAATCCCAGATCCAGATTCATTCCATAAGCGACGTTCAGGTTGATACCTGTTTGATGGCTATATCCGGAGCGGTTGATAAGTCCGTAAGTAGGATATTCATTGTATTCTGCAGTAATCACTTTTCCGTCTTCGGTGATAGGTCCAGGTACGGTGGGGGCCATCTGATAGATCGAATTCATGATATCTCCTGTCCCGTTGTATCCTTGATTTATCCGGTCGATAGTGACATTTGTGTTAAGGAAACAGTTTAGATAACGATGCAGAGTGACGTCCACATTAGCTAAAATGTTGAAGCGATGCAATTTGAGTGCAGGATTATAATTATCATTCTTCTCTGCATCAATCAGGCTGTTTTGGTGAAGATAACCGGCATTAACAAGGTATTTAACCCGGTTGTTACCTCCGCTGATATTTACGTTGTAACGTTGCATACTGGCTGCATCATTCATGAAAGTGTCATACCAGTCGTGTCCCGGCATAGTTCCATCTGTAAACCCGGCTATTTCATATAAAGAATAGAGTGGAGTGCCACCGTCATTGAGTAAGGCCTGGTTACGCATTTGTGCGTATTCACCGGTACTTACTATTTTAGGACGCTGGGTAGCCTGTTGTATGGAGAAGTCCATGTTCACATTTACCTTAGTACGTCCTATTTCGCCTCTTTTTGTAGTAATAAGAATTACTCCGGAAGAAGCTCGCGGACCATATAATGCTTTAGCTGCGGCATCTTTCAGAATACTGACAGATTCTACAGTGTTGGCATCGAGTGTATTCATATCGAATAATGGAGCCGGAATTCCATCGAGTACAACCAAAGGTGAATTACCGTTTATGGAATTCAGACCACGTATATACATCGTTGTTGCATCATCGGCTGGTGTGCTGGTGGATTGGATAGAAGTCAATCCTGTCAAGCGTCCGGTCAGCGTAGCTGAAAATCCGCTATTAGGTGTTTTAACTAACTCTTCTCCCTGAACGGTAGAGATTGCTCCTGTATAACCTCCTTTTCTCTCTTTCTGCAGCATGGCTACTTCGAGAGATGTATCCTGACCGGCGATGTCTGATATCAGACAAAACTCTACCGGTTTATTCAGAGTGAATTTCATTGTCTGGTTCCGATATCCCGGAATCTTACAAATGACCATACTGGCTCCCGACGGAATCTCCATGATGAATTTTCCGTCTTTATCACTGCTTGTGGTGTATTCGGGATTGTCCGGGACAGAAATGATTGCGCCGTCTAAAGGTTCGTTGCTCTCATTCCGCACCACACCGGATATAACTTCTTGCACTTGTGCCCGGCATACTTCATTGCCTGTGAACAGGCATACGATGCACAAAAGTGTGATTATTCTGTTTTTCATATACATTCTGTTTTATGATTACCATCCTGCATTTTGCCACGTCTGTCCTGTCGTGCCTTCCAATACGGCTGCTTCACTGGCAGGGATAGGATATACGTGCCATTTCTTTTCATAACTCATTTTGCTCGGTTTGCTGCCGTCTGTTCCTAGATTGATTCTTTCATAAGAGAATGAGTTTCCATTTTTGGTGATTCTCATACCTGTGGTAAACTTCTCATTTTCCATATTCTCATTGGCGGGTGTCCAACGGCGGATATCGAAATATCTGTCTTCTTCACAAGCCAGCTCTATCTGGCGTTCGTGGCGTACCAATAAACGAGCTTCGTTCTTGTCGTTTGTCGACAGATCAACCGAAGGATCAAAACCTGCGCGATGACGGATTTCATTGATCCATTCCAGGCCTTCGGTAAGGTATCCGCTTTCAATAGCGGCTTCGGCGGCATTCAGATAAATTTTGCCTAATCGGTAAAAACGGAAACGGCCATCATATCCAGCCACTCCGGCTGCCTTACAGTTACCGTTTACCATTCTTTTTCTCCAATAATAACCGGTACGTGTATTCGTATTTCCACTTGTACGGATTTCGCTATTTCCTCCCACGTACGTTTCTACTACTGCCGGTTCCTTTCCTAACAGCACAGGACTGTTATTATAAAAAATTGTAGCCTGGAAACGAGGATCACGTCCCTTATAAGGGTTGGCTGGGTCATAACCGCTATTAGGGTTATAATTAGGTGACAGATGCTTCTCATCGTTATAAGGTTTCGATAAATCCAGTACAGGCTTTCCTGTTGCTAGCATATCATAGGCGTCTACTAATTCTTGGGAAGGAACAATAGTTAATTGAGCGTTTCCCAATACCGGAGCTCCGATAACGTCATACAAAGGATTGGTGTATGGGTCGGGCCAATAGCCTTCGGTACTTTGCCAGATTGTTTCTTTATCACTGGGATCTGTTCCGATATAGTTATTGAGCGTAAAGTACTCCATATAAGCATTGTTATAGTACTTTTCAGTATCCGCACATTTAGTATACAATTCATATCCATTGGCTTTCAGCTGTTCCAGACAGTCTTTGTTGATTGTGTAAGCCCATTCCCAAAGATCTTTGCCGCCATTGTTGTAAGTGCTGGCTGCGAATAGAGATGCTTCGGAACGGATAGCCATTGCGATACCTTTGGTCATTCTGATCTTCTCGTTGAGTGTTGTCAGTCGCCAAGGGAGGTTGCTGGATTGCAAAGCTATTTCGCAATCATCTACAATGAATCGGGCACAGTCTTCGAAAGTAGGACGTGATAGAGTTGAATAATCATAGTCTAACCCGTATGGCTCTTTCTCAATAGGCACAGGACCATACCATTTCAGTAACTCCATATAGAAATAAGCACGGAGTACATGAGCCTCTGCTACCCAACGGTCACGGTCGCTTTCGCTTGGTATGGCGGCGGTGGCTGCCCGTTGGAGGAATGTGTTGATAATACGGATTTGCCCCCAGTATAACTGCCAGTATCCTCCTTCTGAGTAGGTGTCACCCATATCTCTGCGAACGTCGAGATAGAAGTCGGTAGTGGTACAGTTGCCGGATGCGGCATGTGCAAAGCCGGCACCGGAACCATCCGTGCAATCCCACGCTTCATCACTAAGTGCTACAGGATAGTTGCTCCAGAAATGATATCGTAAACTCTTTTTGGGCAGATAGTCAAAGCAAGTACTGAAATAAGCTTTAGTCAGATCGGGATCCTGGAATACTTCGTCCAGTGATAATCTTCCGTCGGGAGCTACATCCAACGCTTCATTACAAGAACTGAATGTGAGCAGGGAAGCAAATATGCATATATAAATAAATCTTTTTTTCATATCGGTTTTGTTTTAGCCGTTAAAATGTAATATTCAAACCTACATTGTACGTACGCATTGTTGGATAGGCTGCCGGACTGTTTTGTTCGGGATCGAAGCTGTCAGTCTTGAGGTGAGTCCATGTATACAAGTTATTACCGCTTAAATAGAAACGTACATTGGAAGCACCGATTTTCTTGCTGATACTTTCCGGTAATGTATATCCTACTTCTGCATTTTTTAGACGTATATACGAGGCATCCATGATAAAGAAGTCGTTGGGCTGCAAGCTCGGACCACCACTGCTGGACAGACGAGGATACGTAATCTTTTCGTGATTATTATAGCGCTCTTCGCTCCAACGTTTCATGTGCATCTTGTAAAAGTTGCCGCTACTTTCATAAATACCAGCTCCTGAATAAGTTTTGCTGTATTGGCCTACTCCCTGCAACATGATAGAAACATCGAATCCTTTCCAGTTGGCAGATAAAGAGAAACCGTAGTTGATGCGAGGCAATAGGGAGGAATAGCCAATGGGAGCCTTGTCACGGTCATTGATGACACCGTCTCCGTTGAGATCTTTATAAATAAAGTCTCCGGGTTCCGGTGTTCCTACACCTTCATAAGTCAGTCCGCTCTTGGCAATACTCTCGTCGCTATAGAAGAATCCTGTGCCGTCACGCCCTTTTTCAGGATCATAGCTGTGGTCGATGATATATCCCCAGTTTTGTCCTAATGAGAAGCCGGTGGTGCGGGTGCGATAAGCATAATCCTTACCTAATAGTGGCTCGTCATATTCCAATACTTTGTTTTTGGCATAACTGAAGTTTGCATTAGCAGAAACAGATAGCCCGTTTTTGAATTGTTTCTGATATCCGAGGACCATTTCGAATCCCTGATTCTTTACTTCACCATCGTTCATCAGTGGAAGAGCGGATGAGGGAAGACCTTGAATCATAGGAGTAGTCTGCGGGATAATCAGAATATTTTTTCTTTTTTCAACAAAGTAGTCAAATGAGAAGGAAAGATCATGATACAAGGATATGTCTATACCATAATTCTGTTTTTCAGCTGTTTCCCATGTGATGCTTTTGTTTCCTATGTAGTTTTCGGCTATCTTGTAACCTTGTCCCCAACCGGAACCATTGGAAGCATATCCCAGGCTTGGGGATAACCAATGATCTCCTTTACTGTCGGTGACTACGGAATATTGACTGATATTATCCAGATAAAGGAAACGGGCTGAACCGAAGGCGTCGTTACCAACTTTTCCCCAAGAAGCTCTTAACTTCAGATTGGTCAAAACCGGATTATCCTGAAGGAAGCCCTCATTAGTAATCAGCCAACCGAAAGAGGCAGCCGGGAAGAGACCAAATCGTTTGTCCGGTGAAAATTGTTCAGAGCCGTTATAACCTACGTTGATTTCCGCAAAATAACGTCTGTCATAGTCATAAGTTGCACGTCCGGCAATACCGATGACGTTGTAAGGAAGCAGTAGGTCACCGGATGTTTCTTTGGATTCTTTGATGTCCCGTTGAGCTAGAAACATAGCAGTGACATTATGCTTTCCGGCGAAGGTCTGGTTATAGTTGATTTGTCCCTGTAAGTTCATAACCCAATAAGATTCGGAAGACTTTGTGAGTTCAATCGGGCCGTCTTCGTCCTCCAGGCTAGGATGGCGATTGATAAACAAATGCTCTCCTGAAGCTAATGTCTGATACGTATACCAAGTATAGGAACGTTTTCCGATTGTTTTCCCAAATCCTTTGGAGTCGAAAGATACCTGGCCTTTGACAGAGAGCCCTTTAGTGATAAATCCCAAATCTATTTCTACTCCTCCGATAACATTGATTCCCGATCTGGTTTCCAATTGATAGCCCGAACGGTTGATTAGCGGATATGCACTCAATGAATTGTTGGCGGGATCTTCTACGGATAATCCGGCACCAATAGGGAAAGTACGTATAGCATCAGTAGCGTATGCACCTTCTGGGGTGAGATACATGGAAGTAGGGCGTGAGGTCAAAGCGCTGTTGAATACACTTGACATACTTGCGGAAGTTCCGTTGATCCGTTCCAGATAAGAGGAAGCGTTTAAGTTAATCTTTACCGACTTATTGACTTTGTAGTCGATATTTGAGCGGAAGTTGTAGCGGTCTAATGAAGACTGGGCATTGTATCCCAACTTGGATTTAGGTTCTACGTTGAACATACCTCCCTGATGCAGATAGCCTGCACTTACAAAGTATTGAAGTTTGTCCGAACCTCCCGAAACGTTCATGTTGGCTCTGGTCATGGGAGCATAATCTCTGAACAAGATATCTTGCCAGTTATTATTCGGATAAAAATCCGGGTCTACAGGATTACCTGTTTTCCATGAGTCGAACTTATCAATGTCCGGCCCGAGGAATTCAGCGGAATTTCCGTCGTTCACGAGTGCTTCATTGCGAAGTCTGACCCAGTCCCATGAATCCAGACGTTCGGGCTTGAAAGCGATTTCCTGCATGCTGAATTCTACATTGGCACTGATACGGGCAGTTCCTTTTTCACCTCTACGAGTGGTAATCATTATCACTCCGTTGGCGCCACGTACTCCGAATACTGCTGTTGCGGAAGCATCTTTCAATACGGAGATATTAGCAATCTCGTTCGGGTCGATAGATCGCATATCGTCTACAGCTACTCCATCTACCATAATTAATGGGTTTGTTCCGTTTGTAGTGGCAGCACCACGCAGGAACATGGTGACTTCGTCACGTCCCGGTTCACCGGAGGTCTGGATAGTTGTCAATCCTGGGAGTTTTCCGGATAAAGCGGAACTTAGGTTGGGCGATGAGGATTTCATCAAATCTTTTCGATCAATGGAAGCTACGGAACCGATGACAGAAACCTTTTTCTGGGTACCGTAAGCTACCACTACAACTTCCTCCAGATTCGCTACGTCCGGATGCATGATGATACGCATGTCTTTTTTAGCAGGAATGTCCTGCTTTTGATAACCTACATAACTGATTTCCAGTACAGCGTTGGGGGCAACCGATAAAGAGAAACGACCGTCTATGTCTGTAATAGTACCATTCGTTGCTGCTCCTTTTTCTATGACGGAAGCTCCGATCAGGCTTTCACCGGACTCGTCTACGACGACTCCAGAGGCTGTTATTTTAGACTGTTGCTGTGTCAGGGTAGCATCTCCGATATCCGATGCATTTCCTGTAACGGGAATACAGATTCCCAACCCAAGCAACAGGCACATTTTGTATAGCCAATAACTTTTTTTCATAACTATAACGTTTAAGATTGTTTTCTGTCTAATTAAATGAACTCAACATTTTATCCTTGTCGTATCCTATGTATTCATAGCGTTCTATCCGAACACCTTGATTCTTTGCGGTAATACATGGGCTTGTGCCATTCCATGGGCTATCCATCCACCATTCTTCTACTAGTAGCTTCCTTTGAGTTGAAGAGCTGTCGGTAAATGAGAACTGAACTTTTGAGGCATCTACAGCTCCACCGGAGTAACCTAGTACGGAATAAGTACCTGCCAGATTACGCAGATCAACATAAGTGAGCGGACAACCGGATGCATTTAGTGATGTGATGGATTTGCACCGGTTTATATCCAGATATGCTAATCCCGGATTGTTGCTCACATCTATAGAGGTTATCATATACTGATCGCCAGAAATGAATTTGGTTAATCCTGCATTCTTGGCACTGAAAGTCTGAATTCCTTTCTCATCTACCGGACCTGCCGTGTAGCTGGTACTGATTGCGTATTTACTAAGATCGATTTCTCCCAGATTATTTCCATCCAGAATGAGGTTTTTGTATCCGCAGAAGTATTGTAGTCCTTCCAGATTAGTGATTCCCTTATTGCTAAGATCAAGGGTCGTGTTATTCTTGAAGTATTCAGTATTCAGAGCAGCCACTGTCAGAACTTTATCTCCATCGAATACATCCGGAACCAATGCTTTGAGTGCGTTTCGCAGATTGATATCAGGAATTTCTCCGTACTTTTTCATTGTCTTCTGATATTTTCCGTAACTGTAATAATAGTTGTTGTTTCCATCGGGATAGTCGTGCATCCAGTCGTACCCTTCCACTGTCACTCCATTATTGATGGCATCTACGATAGAACCGCTATTGCTGTAGTATGAGTCCATCCACCAGGATTCCATTTTCAGGAGTCGTTCTTTACTTGCGTCATCGCTGAAAGTAAATTTGAAGTCTGTGCTGTTGTAGTTCAGACATCCGCCATAGATACTGTGGTAATTGCGTACATCCAGATATACCAGTTTACAGTTTAGAGCAGAGAACTTCTCAATGTTATAACAATAATACAGGTCGACAGATTCTAGTTTGGTACTTCCATCTATGTTGAGAGATACCAATGTCGTGTTCGGCTGTTCCGAAGTGGCTAGTTCCAGTTTGGTCAGACCAGTGTTTTGTGCAGTCAGTTCAGACAGTCTGGATAGTACTTCTGCAGGAATTTCACTGATATCATTATTGTTGCAGATCAGTTTCCGAATGTTGCTGAAATATTCGAGTCCCTCCAGAGAAGTGATATTTTTATCGCTGATATTTAATGTGCCATCAGTGAAAGTGACATATTTAGCACTGGAAGATATCTTTTCTCCTTTAAATATATCAGGGAAAAGAGCAGACAAGGCATTACGCAGGTTTTCGTCGGGCATAACTCCAACAGTACTGTTGATGACGCCTAATGTTCGCATTTTGCTACCGCGTACCAATACAAGTCCATAAGAATCTTTGGTGGCCGTAGAGGGGTAAAGTACCGTGATATGATCGGATGCTACTTCTCTGGTTTCCATGTAGATGGGCTGTTCAGTACCTCCTGAAAGGGGAGAAAGAGCCAGTACATCACAGTCGATAAAGCCATTTCCCTGAATGGTAATCTCTGTGCCCAGGGATTCTTCCGAAATATCCGGAAGCACTACATTGGTTACTCCTAGGTCTGTGCCTAACTTTTCGTCTTCACATCCCAAAAGGAATACCATTCCAAGCATTAATAAAATGTAGAAATGTGTTTTCATAAATACTATTTGTTTAATGAATAAATAGAGTACATAGTTATTCTTGTTTTAAGACGATCACAGAATGAGCCGGAAGTAAACATAGAATTTTATCGTTCACTTTGAGAGGCTGGGCGTCCGGAGCCAACATTTGGTCTGTGGTAGGTAAACCGTCTTTGATATAACGGTAAACCTGATAATTCCCTTTGGTTTGCGTATGCTGGTTGATGAGGCTTATTGCTTTCTCCTGGTCCATTCCACTGGCGAAAACATATACCCATTTGCCATTTGTGTTTCGAACAGCAGTTCCTGCGTACCATTCTTCCGGTGTTGCTATCGGATAGATTTCAGCTCCCGGGCGTATGAAACGTGTCAACAGAGAATAGGCATAGTACTGTGGGCGTACCTCGTAATCACTTTTGATATCGTTGTAGTATGGTTCCGAAGCGTATGTTTTCTTTACATACTTCCATAAACCCAGTTGCTGCATTGCTCCGTAGTCTGCATCCTTACCATAGTATTGGTCTATCAGGCTCCAATAGCTAACACCGCTTGCTCCTGCATTGAGTAGATTGATGGCTATGCGTGTCATGAGTACTCCTCGTTCATACAAGTCGATATCTTTTTGTCTGGTGGCACCTACGCATTGATTACCTCCGAATTCACCGATGAAATGGGCTTTTCCAACTGAAGAGGCCAATTGAGAGTTTTGTTTTTCCCAATCCAGAATTGTGGAGTTCGGAGTTTCGTAGCCGAAGATATAGGTGTGGGAGTTGAATACGTCAGCAACGTTCGCCAGTCCTTTCGTGCAGGCTGCCAGATATTTATGCGTTCCTGTACCTCCGTCTGAATTGTCAGAAAGGCTGAAATGTACTTTATTTCGTATTCCATCCTCTTTGAAACGTCTGTCGAGTACTTTACACATTTCAATATAGTCGGCGGTGGGAGCAGCTTTACCTTTGATGATATATGACCAATCTGGTTCGTTGATCGGAGTAATCTCTTTGACGCACGTGTATTTTTTGTTGTTGAGCAGGTGTTGTACAAGTGCGGAAAAGTTCTCGCTCCATTCTTCATAGTTAGTCGGGGCTACTACCCAGTTACCATAATTCCCTTCGGCCAGGAAATGTCCCGGAGGGGCTCCCCAAAGTACAAGGGTGACTTCCATTTTCTGTTCTTGTGCCATATCCAATACTTTGTAGAGTGATTGCATTTCTACAGAGTTGAAAGTGAAATTATGCCAGTCGATTTTGGATGCATCCGGATTGTCATTCTTTGGCTCATACCATTGTGGCATCACCATCACCCGTAAGCTTTGCAGTCCCATTTCTTTGACACGTTTCACAACGATGCGCTCCCAGTCTTCAGCTTTAGCTCCATCATTGCGGGTCACATTTTGTGAGAGAAAGTGGGGATCTAGTTCTGCACCTATAGCACGGAGCTTTACACCGGTTTTCTTTCCTACAGAAAGTTTCTGTATAGCAGTTGTTGAACTTTGGTATTTGATTATCAGACTACTTTGCGGGTTATCCAGTGTCAGCGTGAAGCCGTTAGCCAGTTCTTTACCGGTTTTCTTTATAGCTTCTCCTGTATCTTTATTGGTGAGTATATAAGTGTGGTCAGGGTGTAGCCCTGATAAATTGACAGTATAGCTCTTGTCCGGATTGTCTTTGCGGCGGAAAGCTACGATGTATCCGCTGTCATCCGACGGACGATAAAGTTGGTATGCTAGCCAGATATTTTCCGAAGTAATGTTGTTTATTCCACTCAACGGATAGTAATCTTCATAGAAATAGGGGCGGAGTTCTTTGAACTCTGCCTGGCGGTCGCGCATATCATAGATGGATTGTCCAGCTTCGGTTATTTTCCAGTTGTAGATAATAGAGGTTCCGAGGCTGGAACGGAAAGTGAATTTATCGGCACTCACAGTTCCTGTACCATGCAGGGGAAGGTATAAGTTCAATCCGTAAGTATGGCATTGATAGCCGATTGGTTCTCCATAACTGTAATCTGTTCTCCACATCGGTGCACTGCGTGAGATACTTTCGAGGTCAATACGGCGTCCGCCACTGGCACAATTATCAACCAGCAAGCCCGGAAAGCGGTTCAGCAGATATTCCCAGAAAGAATAAAGTCCTTCAATGTATCGGATTTCGCAGATACCTTGTCTGCCAGGTTCATCATTGGCAGCCCAGAAACCTTCCGGCTCTATATTGAAATCCTGGCGGTAGTAGTCTATGCCATTTTCTTCGAGGAAGTCTCCGATATATTTACTCATCCATCGACATGCCTCCGGATTTCCGAGATTGAATAGATAAGAGTCGTGCTCACCATCTCTTGTCCAGTCTTCCTGTTTGGCTTTTCCTCTGGCATCCAACATCCATTGAGGGTGTTGCAGTGCCCAAGCTGAGCCTTTCATAACACGCTCCGGTTCAAACCATACCATGAACTTGGAACCAACTCTATGCACTTCGTCGGCGATGGGGCGTAATCCTTCGGGGAAACGAATAGAGTCGACGGTCCAGTTTCCTACGGTGTTCGCCCAATTCTTATGATTGGCTACATCTGCAGAGTGATTGTACCATCCGGCATCCAGCCAGAATACTTCGGGTACTAATTTGAATTGTTCATACCGTTTCACCATAGCAATGGCATAATCTGTAGTCAGGCAGGTATATTCATTACAGGGAGTAGGATCACCGTAGTTGAAACTGGTCGATATTGGATATACGGTCGG
The DNA here is from genome assembly GCF_001688725.2 of Bacteroides caecimuris. Taxonomy (NCBI): domain Bacteria; kingdom Pseudomonadati; phylum Bacteroidota; class Bacteroidia; order Bacteroidales; family Bacteroidaceae; genus Bacteroides; species Bacteroides caecimuris. The sequence continues at coordinate 4,520,668 of NZ_CP015401.2, forward strand.
TTTACCACCTACTTTCCAAGTGTGGTGGGCTTGCACGAAACGGCGGAACTGGTTGTGTCCTTTCATCCGGTCGGAACCGTTCCAGAATGACAGGCATACACTGGAAGTGCGGATGCTCTCTTCCGGATACAGATAGGTTTTCAAACGTTCAATTCCGGAGGTAAGCGCTACGCTTTGCTGGTCTGCACAGCGCACATCGGCAAACCAGGTTCCTGTCCATCCGATGGCTACGATAACTCCTTGATTAGCCGGAGATTCAATATTGAAGAATGGCATACGCATTTGTGAAGAGCGTCCACCTTCCGGTCTCATATAAAGATTATCACCCGGAGACAAGATTGTAAGTTGCTGGCTGAAATCTGATTTGGATGCATGGCTGCCTTCGGAATGATGAAGGTTGAATACTCCCGGATGCTGGTAGCGGAATGTGATATCAGACACTTTTACGTTGGCAATCTCCGGTGTATTTTTCTTTCCTTGGTTGGTGAAACGGAGTACCCATTCCACCGTATTGAAGTCGGTAAAGCCTTTCACTTCACATTCTACTTTTAATCCTCCGGATGGTTCACGATAAGTATAAAGGTATTTCAGAACCTTGGGATCGTCACTTTTCTGACGCGTAGCCGTATAAGACCAGTTTTTGATAAATTCCTGTGAAGGTTTACCTTCATATTCGAAAGAGAAAGGAGGGACCACACCGCGGGCAAAGTGGGTGGTTATCCATTGGCTGGTGTTTACCGGGCGGTCGCTCATGCGGGCTACCGTCTGTCCTGTTCCATTATGAGGGAACAGAAGCAGAATGAATAGATAATATAGTATTCTTTTTTTCATTCTTTATTCGGTTTTTCGTTGGTAACTTTATATTTTAGTAATAAGGAACTATGTGGCTTTTCGAGGAACAGTGGCAACTGACTGGTCAGTTCTTTTCCCTGATAGATTTTGCTCTGTCGGCTATCCATGTCTGTCACTGTATAGTATTTTTCCGGATCCACTCCTGAAAGTCTGACGGTGATTTTTTTGTCTTTGGAGGCGGTTCTGCGGAAAGCAACGATAATACCACTGTCGTCCGACGGACGATGCATTTGATAGGCTAGCCAGATATTATCTCGCGTCATGTCTTCTGTACCCGTCAGTGGGTAATAATCTTCGTAATAGTAAGGTCTGATTTCGTGGAATTCTTTCAGACAACGTTGCATCTCGTAAACGGAGGCATTTTTATCGGTTATTTTCCAGTTATAAATCAAAGCTGTGCTGACGCTTGAGCGGAAAGAATACGGATCGGTCTGTAAACTACCTGTTCCATGTAAAGGTAGGAAGAAATTCAGGCCATACGTGTGACATTGGTAGCCGTCCGGATCGTCGTAATGATAATAATCACTCCTCCATAGTGGTGCGCTTCGGCCGATTGTTTCCCAGTCAATACGTCGTCCCCCACTGGCACAGTTGTCTATGAGCAGGTTCGGGAATCGGCTCAGCAGATAATCCCAGAAGTAGTATAGTCCTTCGATGTGTCGTATCTCTTTCATTCCTGTACGTCCGGGCTCATCGTTGGCTGCCCAGTAGATATCCGGCTGCATATTGAAATCCTGACGGTAATAGTCTATGCTGTTTTCTTCGAGCATATCGCCTATATATTTACTCATCCAGTGGCAGGCTTCCGGATTTCCCAGATCGAACAGTAGGTAGGTGTCATTGTTGTGTTCGGGAATGTCGAGCATCCAGTCGGGGTGTTCTACTGCCCATTGGGTACCACGGATGACACGCTCGGGTTCGAACCAGACCATGAATTTAGCTCCTACTTTGTGTATTTCGTCGGCTACAGGACGAAGTCCTTTGGGGAAGCGCAATGTATCTACAGTCCAGTTACCGGCTGTGTTGGCCCAGGTCTTGCCATGTTCGAAGTCTGCAGCATCGGTGTTCCATCCGGCATCCAGCCAGAATACTTCGGGCTTCAATCCGAACTGTATGTAACGTTTCACCATGGCAATGGCATAATCGGCTGTCAGGCATGAGTATTCCGTACAAGGTGCGGGGTCCCGATAGTTGAATCCGCTGGAAAGAGGATATTCGGCAAATTTTCCGTTGATTTTCCGTGACTTGTGTGCCAGGACAAAACGGCGGAATTTATTGTGTCCTGCCATCCGGTCGATATTTTCCCAAAACATCAGACTGATACTTGGGGTACGAATTGTTTCCTGTGGACGTAAGTATAATTTCATGGTTTTCATTCCCGAAGCCATGGATATTGTACGATTATCTTGTGCGCATACATCTGCATACCAGGTGCCCGACCAGCCTACTCCTAATATGACTCCCTGTCCGGCAGGTGATTCAATATTGAAGAAAGGAAGATAGTCCCCTTCTGAAGAGCGTCCTCCTTGTGGAGACATCTGTTTGGTTTCACCCGTTGTCAGAGTAACTGAACGTGGATGGAAATCATATTTGGAGATATGGTTTCCGTCTGCATAGTGTAACTTGAATTCTCCTTTAGAAGCGTATTGCATGGCAAGGTCTACTACTTTCACTTGTTCCAGAGTGGGAGAGTTGCTCGTACCTTTGTTGGTGAAGTTCAATACCCATTCGGCAGCTTGATAACTGGGATAGCCTTTTACGGTACATTCTACTTTCAGTTCGTTGGTAGGATTGTAGTAGGTAAAGAGATACTTTATCACATCCGCTTCTTCGGATTCTATCTTTTGCTGGGAATAGTCCCATTGGCGGATAAATTCTGCGGAAGGTTTCCCGTCACATATAAACGAGAACGGAGGTGTTTTTCCTTTAGCGAATTGTTTCTGAATCCATTTTTCGATTTCAGGAATGTGTTTGGAGATTTTAGCCGTCGTCTGCCCCACGGCTATGATGCTCCACACACTCATAATCAGTAATGAGAACAGGAATTTCGATTCGATTTTCTTGAAATGTTTCATTGGAATATAGGTTTATGTGTTTTTTACTTTTCTCATTATTCCGATCAGATAGCACCATACAATGGCAAGTACTATGATTGCAGATAACTGACTGTGGAATGAATCGGTAATTACTCCTAAAATAGGCGGGAGGACGGCACCGCCAGATACACCGACGATAAGAAGTGCAGATACTTCGTTCGCTTTCTCGGGAACACGTTTCAAAGACAGAGAGAAGATGATGGAAAACAGATTGGCATATCCTATCCCGAAAACTGCTACACATCCGAGGATAAACCAGAGATTAGTGCTAATGGTCATCAGTATCAATCCTGCGAGAGCTATCCAGACGCTATAAATATAGAATTTACTTTCTGAATATTTCATCAGTAGGATACCACCCAAAAAGGCTCCTACAGTGCGGGCGAAGAAATACACACTATTTCCCATTCCTGCATCTGTCAGTGGTAGATCACAACGTTCCATCAGGAATTTAGGGAAAGTCATATTGATACCTACGTCTACACCTACCAGCACGAGAATACCGATAAAGAAAGCAAGAATGTATTTGTCTTTGAATAATTCAAGAGTGACTTTGAAAGAAATGTTCTTCCGTTCCTGTTGTTTTTCTTGTATAGGGGTAAGCCATAGCCATATCAAAGCGAGCAGTGACAGTCCGGCATAAACGGGGAATATCATTTTCCATCCGAAAAAACTACCAGTCACCCAAGCTGCCAGGATAGGACCCAGGAATGAACTGACTGCTTTGACAAATTGTCCTAGGGTTAATGTACCTGTCAACTTATCGTTTGCAACGACATCCGTTACTAATGGGTTGAGTGAAACTTGCAATAGAGTGTTACCGATACCTATCAAGGCAAATGCGATTAATATGGCGGTAAAGTCATATGCAACGAGTGGAAGACACATAGCTAATACATGGAATGCGAAGCTAAGTAATACGGTTTTCTTGCGTCCGATGCGATTCATTAACATTCCGGTGGGAATAGAAAGCACCAGGAACCACAAGAAACAGGATAGAGAGATGAGATTAACCATCGTATCGGTGAGATGGCTGAAATCATTCTTCACATAGCTCGTGGTTATTCCGACAATGTCAACAAATCCCATAACGAAGAATCCGAACATGACGGAGAGCATTTTTACTATGGATATTTCTTTTTTCATTCGTGTACTTTTGATGATAAATTACTTGGTTGGTGGGCATATATATCCAGCACGGCGGATATATATGGCTAACATGGTGAATATATATGCCCAATACGGTGTATATATATCCCCACTAAATGGGGTGTATATACTTCTATTTTTGTACTAATACCCTGATTGATGAACGAGATAATTTAAGTTTTAGGTTATTCTCTTGCGTATTGACCGTTTCTGTTGATTCTATAAGATTATCACCTTCCGGTAGGCGTCCTTCCATATATTTGTAGACATTGTATTCTCCATTGGCACCTTCTTTATCATTTTCCAACTGTATCATCTTGTCTTTGTCTGTAGCGTTGGAAAGTACATACGTCCATTTTCCCTCTGTGTTGAGAAAAGCACTTCCGGCTATCAACTCGTCGCCGAGATCCAATGGATATACTTCGTCGCCCTGGCGGACAAAACGTGTCAACAGACTATATGCATAGTATTGAGGACGTACCTCGTAGTCTTCCTTGATTTTGGAATATACATCTGGGTCTTCGGTATAAGCGGATTTTAGATATTTCCATAAACCGAGTTGCTGCATTTCCGAATAGGAGGCATTGCGGTTATAATATTGATCGATCAGACTCCAGTAGCTTACTCCGCAAGCACCGGCATTCAGATAGTTCAGAGCAACGCGGATTAGCTGTACCCCTCGCGTATATGTGTCTATACCATATTGACGGGCACTTCCGTATCCAGGAAAACCGAATTCTCCAACAAAATGTCTTTTACCTCCTGCAGAAGCTATATTTTGACGTTCCCAATTTACGAGAGTCGAATTAGGGGTGTTGTAGTCAAACTTGTATACATGAGAGTTATACAGGTCGGCTTCATCGTTTGTGAAAGCGGAAACACAGGCAGCGATATATCCGGGTGTACCGTCTGTATTGTCAGAAAGGTTGAAGTGTACCTTACTGCGTATTCCATCTGCTTTAAACTTGGCATCCAGTGCTTTCACCATGGGGGCGTAGGTGTCCTGCCAACCCATGGTTTCAAAATCACCTTGCCACATGATGCGGCCGTAACCTGCTATATGACTGTCAGGTTCATTGAATGGAGTAATTTGATTGATACAGGTATAATGCTTTTCTTCAATCAGGTATTTCACCATTGTGGAGAAGTTTTCAGCAAATTCTTCATAGTTATCTATACCGGCAATCCAACCCGGATTAACGTTATAACTTCGTGCATCACACAAGAAATGCTTTTGACCATTGTTAATGCCTGATAGTAAGTCGATATTGGTAATGGCTCCCCATACGACTAATGTCACTCCGATATTATTCTCCTGGGCCATATCCAATACTTTGTATACAGATTGCATTTCTTCCGAATCAAAAGTGAATTTGCTCATATCCGCGACATTAGGATCGTTGTTGTCATTGGAGGGTTCCCACCATTGTGGCTGCATCATGATTCGGAATTGTTGTACTTTCATTTTCTTTACCCGTTGTACAACTATATTTTCCCAATCTTCAGCCTTTGAACCATCATTGCGGGTGATGTTTTGTGAGAAGAAGTGCGGATCCATCTCGACACCGATAGCATGAACCGGAGTTCCTGTTGAATTCCCTACCGCAACAGGATAATAGTTGCAAGCCGGGCAATCGTCATATTTGTTATAATCATCCGAGCAGGCGGACATTCCCCAAAGTGTGCAAACAATGCTCAATAGAGTTTTACTGATATGTGTCATTTTCATTGCCATATTGATTAAATTTAGTAGGTTATTATTCAAAGCCTAATTCTGCCTCAATTGCCTGAATCAGAATGTGGATAACTTTGATGTGAATTTCTTGTATTCTGTCAGAATGTGCTGCTCGTGGGGCGCAGACTGCAATGTCTGCCAGTCGTGACAGTTCATTCTCTCCTTTTGAAGTCAGCGCTATCACTTTCATTCCATTGTTGTGTGCTTGTACGGCAGCTTTCAGTATGTTCTCGGAATGTCCGCTTGTGCTGATGGCCAATAATACATCTCCCTTACATCCCATAGCTTCTACATAGCGGGAGAAGATCTCGTTGAACGAAAAATCATTTCCCACACAGGTCATGTAAGCCGGGTCATTGATTGCAATTGCCGGTAGCGGGATGCGGTTGTTGCGGTAACGTCCGGTTAGTTCTTCTGCAAAGTGGGTGGCGTCACATAAAGAACCTCCATTACCACAGCTGATAATCTTATTTCCGGCTTTTAATGCTTCGGCGCAGGTAGAGGCTGCCTGTGAAATAATCCCGACTGTTGTTGTTTCCTCAAGAAAGCTCTCCAACGTTTGCCGAGCCTCTTCCAGTGTTGTTTCAATAAGCTCTTTCATAATAGTTAATCGGTTAAGTTAGCGGCTACAGAAAGAGCTGCATAATCTCCTATCTGCTCTCCCAAGGCGGCTGGTTTCACTTTACATACTCTGTTTGCACAGGATAATGCTTCCTGATCGATTATCTTTTGCATGATGGGTTCCATCATATTTTTATTCCGGGTATAGATGCCACCTATCACAATGACTTCCGGATTCAAGATATCGATCACCATGGATAATCCTTTTCCCAGATAAATGGCAGACGTCTCATATATGCTTTGGGCTAATTTATCACCTTTGGCAGCTTCTTCAGCCACTTTTCGGGCAGTAAGCTGATCTAGTTCCTGTAAGGTACACCATTCAACTTTCTGTCCGGTCTGCAATTTCTCCATCACGTACATTTTGGAGAGTTGAGCAATACCTCCACCGCTGGCAAATCCCTCAAAAGAGCCCTTTTTACCGTAACCTATCGGACCGAAATCCGACAGGCGGATATGTCCCAGTTCTCCGGCATTGTCATTGGTGCCCGTATACAGTTTGCCATTTAATATTAATCCTGCTCCCAGTCCCGTACCGAATGTGAGAAAGACCATATTCTTAGTTCCTTTTCCTGCTCCGAACTTCCATTCGGCCAAAGCACAGGCATTGGCATCATTGTGTAGACTGGTTTTAATGCCCGTCTTTTCTTCCACCATTGCCACAATGGGGATGTTGTCCCATCCCGGTAGGTTAGGGGGAGACATCACGGTGCCTGTTTCACTGTTGAGAGGACCTCCGCAACAGATTCCAATCGCTTTTGTGTTAGTAGGGGTTAGCTGGTGGAGGTTCATCATCTTTTCGGTTTCACAGAGAATTCTGGCTATTGTTTCGTCGACTGTGGTCGTATCAAATTTCTTTTTGTCGATGATATGTAGCTCGTCGTTTTCTTTGATACCGTAGATGATGGCGCATTTGGTGCCTCCTACGTCAATTCCTAACAAGTTCTCTTTCATAACTATTATTTTTTAGCGTATAATCCGGTTTTTTGTAACAGCCGCTTGTATTCTTTCAGGTTGAAAGGTGCCTTGCCGTATAGGTAATGATTCATGAATTTCTGATTACCGATCTGGTATTGGATCAGATAGATTCCTTGACCGCTTTCTTCCGGTAGTGAGGCTATTCTGACCTTTTGATTGGCTGGAATACGGAAAGTGCTCTCATAGATTTTACGTCCCGAGGATGCATCTGTTACCGTTACATTACCACTTTGTACGTTGCGTGTGTCATTCGTTCCTATCAGTGGGTAATTTCCGCCTTCTGCATCATTGATTAGTACACAAACATCCTGTTGAACATTCTTGATGAAATAATATGCCATCTTCTTTGAATTGTAGTAGTCAACAATCGCATCAGAGATCACTGGCCATCCATCCCGCAGGTTCCACCAGACAATACCAGTCTTGTCGTCAAACTTCTTTCCACGCCACATTTCTATGAAATATTTCATAGCTTCTGCCTGTACGGATTGAGAAGCGAATATAAAATCATCCAGTTTGGAGGGAACTTCACCAAAAAGTAAACGTACCTGATTAATCATAAGATTATTGCGATCGAATGTCTTTCCCCATTCTGGGAATCTACGAACAGATTTGGTAACCCATTCATCATTCCATTCATGATTTTTTGTCCAGGGATATACGGCATCTTTTGTCATCATTTTCTGGAGACTTTCTAAATTAGGGCAGCCGTGATAGCCGATTTCACTGACAAAGCAGCAGGTAGCATCCGTATAGAATTTGTCTTTGTAATATCCTCTGGGACCCCATAAATGGTTTTCTGGTAAATATTGGTCAGCACTTCCTCTTTCATATACCGCTTGGCTGTAGTAAGGAGAGCTGGGAAGATAAGGGCGAGTAGGGTCAAACTCATAAATAACTGCCGGGAGGACCTTGCGGCTAACTACATCCTGATTTGGATTAATATTAAATGGTTGCAAAGACCAGCGCAGTGCACAATCGTCTTCATTATTTCCTGACCATAAAACGAGTGATGGATGATTGCGTAACTTGCATACAACGGAAATGGCCTCTTCTTCCAATGCTTGTGTAAATGAGCTGCGTTGAGGATAGAAAGTGCATCCCATCGTAAAATCCTGCCATACCATAATGCCGTTTTCATCGCATAAATTAAAGAAATGATGATCTTCATACACGTTGCCACCCCAACAACGTATCATATTGCAGTTTAATTCTACAGCCATGCGGATAGATTCGTCTACGAAAGAATGATCCCGGCTATGGAGTGCATCCATGGGTACCCAATTGGTTCCGTGAATAAAAATAGGTTCTCCATTGACTATGAAACAGAACTTACCCGGATGATCCGGTGGGAGGTTGATGTCTGTAATGTCTAGTTGAATCGTGCGGAGGCCTACCCGTTTATTATCTGTTGATAAAATAGTGCCGTCAGAATCTACTAACTCTACTTTTGCATCATATAAAGCCGGTTCTCCATATCCTCTTGGCCACCATAAATCAGCATTCTTGATTTCCATTATATATCGGAATGCTGGGGAAACGACAACAGAGCTTCCTTTATATATTTCTTTCCCATGGCGACTTAATGTATATACGGCTTTCACTTTGTCGAACTTTTCGAAAGGTAGTTTTACTTGTACATCAGTATACAAACGTACATTTCTGGTAGCAGTGTCTACATTGGCGACCATATAGTGAACATCTGTGAGACGTGCCGGATTCAATACGCGTAATTCTACATCTCTCCACAAACCTGCACTGACTAATCGTGGCAGAATGTCCCATCCATAGGTGTGCGGAGCTTTTCTGATGAATACGGATTCTTCAGACGGGAAGTTTCCAATACTGAATGTCCCTAACAGATGTTTTTGTCCTTCAATAACAGATGAACGGAGTATCACTTGGAGTTGATTGCTTTCTCCTGCTTTTATTTCTTTAGTTACATCAAAAGCATGTTCAATCATCATATTTTCTGCTTTGCCAATGTGCTTTCCATTCAGCCATATATCGGCCAGACAGTCTATTCCGGCAAAGAAGAGTTGATATTGTTGTCCTGGTTTTAGTTGTGGCGCTACGAATGATTTGGAATAACACCATTGATAGCCTTCCCATTTGCGTAATTCATTTACATTACTGCCAATCATCGGATCTTTAATTAAGTTGGCAGCCATTAGGTCTAGTTCTACATTACCGGGGACTTGGGCTGATAGATGTTTCACTTCAGCTAGTTGCATGTCCTTGGGCGAAGTTATAGGTTCTTCAGGTTGCATCCAATAAGAGAGTTCCCATGTTCCATTTAAGGAGATGGAACTACCGGAATCGGCAAAAACACCACTTGTACAAGTGAGAAATATCAAAAATAGCAGTGTACTGATTTTATTCATTGTTAATAGATTTGATTGATGGTGTGACAAAGTAACTAGTGTTATATTTTTATAGTATTACATAACGGTCTCATTTTTGCTTCTTTATATACCTCTATTAAACCTCCTTTCTTTTGTTTCAATTAAAATGTGAGTTGATGTTTTCCTGACCTTAAATCTATCTTTTTACCATTATATTCTACTGTTGCATTCGTATTGACTGGGATCGTGACTTTGAGAATCACTTGTTCTCCTTTACGTTCCCATTCAGAACGAATGATTCCGTTTACAGATTTATATTCTGCTTTTACCCAGTCAAGACCTTTTACGAAATGAGGTTGGATAAGAATATGTTTGAATCCGGGTTTCTGTTCATCATAATTAATGCCTGCCAATATATTGTACATCCATGCATTAATGTCTCCAAGAAACATGTGATTTACGGAGGCATCTCTAAATTCAGGTGAAAGTATCCATGTTTCTGCTAGTGTAGTGAAACCTTGTTTTATCCAATTGCCCCAAGATGGAGCTTCTTCTTGTGCGGCCATCTGATATGCCAAGTCAGCATATCCATATTTGGAAAGCATCCGCAGGACTGTTTTACTGCCTAAAACTCCAAAATCGAGCAGGTTTTTATTGGCTTTTATCATCGTAGAAAGATTATCTGCAACCTGCTGTTCGTATTCTTTAGGAACGATTCCAAGGTATAAGGCAACTCCTTGTGCTGCTTGCGAACCATTGGCATAAATAGCTTTGGATGTGTCGAAGTATTTGTGATTGATAAGCAATTTCAATTCTTCTGCTTTCTTAGCATAACTACTACCATCTTTTCCAATGAGTTCTGCAAATTTAGCCATATACAGATTGTCTAAATAATAATAGCAGGTAGTGGTGAATTCTGTAGGGGTTTGTGTTTTATGGAATACCCAGTCACCAATTCCGTAAGTTACGGTTCCTTCCGCGTCCTCGCGTCCTGCGAGGTAGGCAAGGTATTTGGTGCATACAGGCCATAGTTTTTCGATGCTTCTTGTATCTCCATAGTAGTGGTAAATTGCCATTGGCACGATAAACATGGCAGCATCCCATACAGGACCTATCCAGTCATCATAGCCCCATCCGGAACTAGGAATGATTCCCGATATACGTCCTTCTTCATTTTGATTATCAATCATATCATCCAGCCATTTTTCATAGAAAGTAATACCATCGAAGTTTAATAATCCTAAATCCATTGTTATGTGTGCATCGGCAGTCCATCCATTTTTCTCTCGTTGGGGACAGTCAGTCGGGATACTCATCAGATTTGATAAGTATGATTGATTAGCAGCTTTCCATATTTTATTTAATAGTTCATTTGAACAACAGAATTTACCAACAGGAGGAACAGCCGTATGTATGAATTGAGCGGTTAAGCTCTCTTTAGTAAGTTTTACAGGACGATCTGAACGAACTTCTACATATTGAAATCCATGATATGTAAAATCTGGAGTGAATGTACCTTGTTTTCCGTCCAATATATAAGTGTCTGTTTGAAAAGCGAGGCCAGGTAATGGTTTGTAGTAAATATCTAAGTTGCGCATTTCCAAGCGTCCGTTATCTTTTAGCAATTCGCCGTGTTGCATACTGACTTTAGTGCCTTTCTTGCCATTGATAGAAAGAGTACAGACCCCTGACATATTAACTCCAAAATCGTATACATAGACTGTATCACCAAAAGAACGCATATTGATTGGAGTGATAAATTGTTCCGTTTCAATAGCAGGCATGTTTTGTGATACTAGTAGGGGAGAAGGGGCAGCCACCTGAATTGCATTTGTCCATTTAGAGTCATCAAAACCCGGTTTGTCCCATCCGGCAATTGCAAGACATGCATCATAGGTATCACCACTATAAATATTGTTTTGTATATAAGGACCGGTACTCGTTTTCCAAGTAGAATCTGAATGGATGGTTTGCTTTTCTCCATTTTTATATAATATCTCCATTTCGCAGATCATTCTTGGGCGGTTACGCCAGCGAGCTTGCTCATAGCTCCATGTTGCTACAGGGGCCGATTCGTTGTAGAATCCGTTCCCAAGTATTGCAGATAGTACGTTCTCTCCTTTGAGCAGTTGTGAAGTGACGTCGTATGTGTTATACAGATTTCTTTTATCATAATGAGTAAAACCCGGATTGAGATGTGATGATGTTATTGATTTACCATTTAATGTCATTTTATAATATGCAGCGGCACTTACATATAATCTTGCTTGTTGTATATCATCTTGAGCGATAAACGACTTGCGCAACATGGGCGCTGACGTATAATCTTTATCATGATTATCAGTAATCCATACTCCTGTCCAGTCACTTTGGTTGAATTGAGCTGTTTCAAAACTGGATATAGGAGAGATAATCTTATGTTCCTTTGTTTTATCCCATGCTATTACTTGCCAGTAATAACGAGTTCTGGATTTCAATTTTTCTGATCCTTGATAGGTCGCATGAGGAGTGTCAGAGTAAATAGTGTCAGATTGCCAGCTATTATCGGATGAGTTTCTCAAATCTTGTTCCCGGGTGGCGATATATAGCTGATAGCTGTCTTGAGAAAACTCTGTTGCATCTTCATTATTGGTTGTGTAATTCCAAGTAAAACGCGGTGCTGGTGAATCAATGCCAATTGGAGAAATTTGATATTCACATCGCATATTTTCAATATCAATGTTGTTACTGCTGCATGCCCATACTAGAAGTCCTAATAGAGCCAGCATGTATTTTTCATTTTTAATTTGGAACTTCATAATTCTGTATCTTTATGTTAATAATTAGAGGGCTATTTTCTTTATTGTTACATTTGTTAATTTGATATCATTATTTATTTTCACTAAACCGGTTAAGTGATTGAAGAAAAAATGTAAAATCATGACTAGGGTAATGAACATGGCAGGACAAGTGTTTCTACTTCTCTTTTTTCGGTCGAATTTTCCAAGCGATATTTGATATCGCCAAGTAGAATCCTTACGGCATTCTTACCGATCTCTTCTATTGGCATTCTTGCGATGTTCATATTAGGTGCTAAGACACGGAATGCTGATACTCCATGAATACAAGCCAATTCATATCCTTTATTTATATTGATTCCTTTTTCATAAAAGTAACGGAATGCTTCTAGAGCCAAAATATGGGTTGTGAAGAAGAACCCATCTACATCAGGTACTTTGCTGAATATTTGATCAAGAGTCTTGAAAACATTCTTCTCATAATCAACAAAGGTCACCTCTCCATATAGATCAGGATCAACGGGTAGGTTGGCTTCAATTAAAGCTCTTGCATACCCTTCTCGTCTCATATTCATTGTGCGGAGATGAGGATTCGTGGTAATAATAGCTATTTTAGATGAACCGTTATTGATCATTTTCTTTACTAACTCGTAGCTACTGCCTTCATTGTCAATAATGATGTAGTTTGTCTGCATCTCAGGAAAGTAGCGGTCAAATAAGACTAATGGATAGCCTTCTTTGACTAGATTCTGTATTTCAATTTTAGAAACTTTTGTGGGGGCTACTATAATTCCATCCACCTGTTTCGCTTTGAATAACCGGATCATTCTGTTTTCTCTTTCTATTTCAGATTCAGAGCTACAAATCATTAATGAATAGCCTTGTGTTTCCGCTTCCTTTTCTATAGAACGGGCAACTTTGGAGTAAAAAGAGTCTGTAATATCCGGTATGATTAATCCGATTGTGCCTGATATACCCGTATTTAGGCTTCTGGCTAATAAATTAGGCTGGTAATTCAACTGTTTGGCGCATTGAAAGACTTTTTCTTGTGTAGCAAGACTAATACCTTTTTCATCCCCCTTACCAGAAAGTACCCAAGAGATTGTTGTCTTGGATAATTTTAAGGTTTCTGCTATGTCTTTAAGGGATGTTTTCATAAACAGTATCTATTTAATCGGTTAAGTGATGGCAAATATATGAAAAAATATCTCATTATATAATAGTTGAGCAATATTTAACTAAATATTATTTTTTGATATAATAATTTGCAATTTAAAAATAACATAGAAATAAGGTGTAAACCAAAGAAAGTAACTATATTTGTATCATTCAAACGAAAGATATATGAAAGTAAAGAAAATTAGTGCGGCTAACGTGGAGGCTTGTTCGCTTCCTAAACTATTCGATGAAGAAAAAATAGATTTTCAGTCGATTCAGTGTGTCAATTGGGCTGAATATCCTTACAAACCTAAAGTGAATTTTCGAATTGCTCACACACAGAACTCGATTTTGCTACATTTTAAAGTGAAAGAGGAGAGTGTACGTGCCAAGTATGGAAAAGATAACGGTTCTGTATGGACTGACTCCTGCGTGGAATTCTTTTCCATACCTGCAGGTGACGGGATCTATTATAATATAGAATGCAATTGCATCGGAACTATTCTGGTGGGTGCCGGACCTGTGCGTAACAACCGCGAACATGCACCGAAAGAGGTGACTGCTCTTGTACAACGCTGGTCTAGTCTGGGTAATCAGCCTTTTGCTGAACGCATCGGTGAAACGGACTGGGAAGTGGCCCTTATTATTCCGTATTCTGTGTTCTTTAAGCACCAGATTGATTCGCTCGACGGAAAGGAGATAAAAGCTAATTTCTATAAATGTGGCGATGAATTGCAGACCCCTCATTTCCTTTCATGGAATCCGATACAGATTGAACAGCCGGATTTCCACCGCCCTGATTTCTTCGGAACGTTGGAGTTTGAATAGTGAATTGAATCTTTGAATTTGAATATAAAAAAGAAGGTTGATACTTGAAAAAGTATCAACCTTCTTTATATGGACTCACTTTGTTTATTTCACAATCCCTCTTTCCGAGTTCTTCACGAAATTTACAATATTCTCGATCTCCTCACTCATAGGAACCTGATCGATGATCTTCTGTACAGCATCCTGAACGCTAAAATTACCCTGATAAATCAAACGGTATGCGTTGGCGATGTGACGGAGGACTCTTTCCGATGTATTGCGATGTTGCGAGAGAACCACAGCATTTACACCGTGATATGCCACCGGATTTCCTGACATGATAACGTATGGAGGCACATCCTTAGATATACGGCATCCACTTTGTACCAGTGTCCAGCTACCTATATGACAATATTGGTGTAAGGTGACATTGCCACTTAGGATAGCGCAATCATCTAACGTACATTCTCCTGCAATAGTGGTGCCAATACCTACCACACAGTTATTGTTAATTTGTACGTCATGGCAAAGATGTACTTTATCCATCAGGTAGTTCCCGTTTCCGATTTTGGTAGCATTGCCGGCAAATGTAGCGCGGCTGATTACTACATTCTCACGAATATCGTTATTATCTCCGATAATCAAGCTGCTTTCTTCTCCAGTATAGTGGAAATCTTGCGGTTCCGCTCCGAGGACAGCATTCTGATGTACCTTGTTTCCTTTTCCCATTTTAGTACCTTGCAGGATACTAGCGTAAGACATGATGACGCAGTCATCCCCGATCTCTACATTCTTTTCAATGTAGGCAAAAGGCTGAACGGTTACATTCTTGCCCAGCTTTGCTTCGGGATCTACATAAGCTAACGGACTAATCATAATAGTATATGTTTAAAGTTATTCTTCTCTTCCACCACCCAGTGCCTGGTAAAGGCTTACTACGGCCTGCATCCGGTCAAAGCAATCAGAAACCTGTGAGATTTGTGCGCTCAAGTAAGCCTGCTGTGCAGACAATACTTCCAGGTAGGTTGAAGTCCCTAAGTTAAACAATTCTTTTGTGTCTTCCGAGGCTTTCTTAGCAGATTCTACTTGCATTTGACGTGACTCTACCTTTTCACTTGTCTTTTGGTATAAACTTAGCGCATTGCTGACTTCACTTCCGGCGTTTAAAAGTGTTTGCTGGAAGGAAAGTTTAGCTTGTTCTTCCTGTGCTTTTGCAGCTTTCAGCCGGGCTATATTCTGCCCCCGGTAGAATAGAGGCTGCGTAAGTGAACCAATGGCAGAAGCCAACAACTTACCCGGATTTATAATCGCACTTCCGGCGCTGTTTGTCCATCCCGCAGAGCCGCTAAGCGTGATTTGCGGATAGAATGCAGCACGTGCCGAATTTGTATTGTAATAGCAACTTGCCAATGACATTTCGGCTGCTTTCACGTCCGGGCGGTTGGATAGCAATTGAATAGGTATACCTGCGGAAAGTTCCGTCGGAAGTACTTGTGCTTCCAATACACCACGTTTGATGGCGTGGGGAGCTTCTCCGAGGAAAGTGGACAGGGCATTTTCTGTTTCACGGATGCTTTGTTCAATGTCGGGAATAGTGGCAAGTACTTGCGCATAGGCAGCCTTGCTCTGTTCTACGCTTGCCGAATTGATATTGTACATAGCAGAATTTTTCATTGCTTCCATTGTCTCGGCATTCTTTTTCAGAATTTCAGCCGTGGCTTTGGTTATTTCCAGTTGGCGGTCCAACATCATTAATGTATAATACATATTGGCGATGTTAGAGACAACTTGTGTTTGTACTGCCTGGCGGTAAGCTTTCATTTGCTTCAGTGTAACTTGCGCATTTCGTTTCGAGTTTAGTAACTGGCCGAATAAATCGACTTGCCAGCTAGCTGTAACAGGCAGTGAGTAAGTTTTTGTAGCTGCATTCTTGTCAAAGCTGCTGATCGTTCCTTGCGGAGACAATCCTAATGACGGGGCATAAGCCAGGCGTGCCGACATGAGGGACGCTTCTGCGGCTTTCACATTTTGAGCAGCGGACAAGAGGTTGGTGTTTTGTTTCAGTCCCGTTTCGATGAGAGACTGGAGTTGCGGGTCGGTGAAGACTTCCTTCCACGGCAGATTGCCGAAATTAGTTGTATCCGAGGCCAGCGTATCGTTCTCCGCAACCGGATCGCGATACAGGCCGGAAGTGGTGATGTTTTCGGGTCTGTCATACGACTTATAGATGTGGCAGCTGCTCAAGAGAGCAGTTGCGCACAACATATATAGAATCTGTTTCTTCATATCGAATTTCATTATTTAGCGTATTGTTCAATCTCTGTTACGGCATCTGTATTGTCGATATCTTCCCATTCCATCGGTTTAACCTTCTCTTGCAGATACTGGAAGATGACAAACAAGACAGGAACGATGAAAATCTGGCAAATCATACCGATTAACATACCACCGATAGAAGCTGTACCCAGTGTACGGTTACCGTGGGCACCTACACCAAAGGCAAACATCAATGGAAGCAAGCCGACTACCATAGCCAATGATGTCATCAAAATCGGGCGGAGACGGGCACCGGCACCCAATACAGCTGCCCAAGTGATGCTCATACCCATTTTGCGACGGTCGAGGGCGAACTCTACAATCAAGATGGCATTCTTTGCCAACAGACCCATCAACATGATTAACGCGATCTGCATATAGATATTATTGGACATCGTACCCAGAATCATCTTCAATGCCGAAATATTACCGATAGCACTTACACCGTTCACAAACAGGAAACTGCCTAACAGACCGAACGGAACGGATAACAATACAGCCAGCGGAAGAATGTAACTTTCGTACTGTGCACTCAACAATAAATAAACGAATACGAAACAGAGCACAAAAATCAGTCCGGTAGCACTTCCGCTACTTTGAGCCTCTTCACGCGCCATACCTCCTAATTCATACGTATAACCGGTAGGCAGGTTTTCTTGGGCAACCTCAGCAAGGGCAGTCAATGCCTGACCGGATGTATAACCGCTTGCCGGAGCTACCATTACTTTCATAGAGGTATAAAGGTTGAAACGGCTGATAATATCCGGACCATATACTTTCTCCACAGAGATGAACTGGGCAATCGGGGCCATCTCACCTGCACTATTACGCACCTTGATATTCTTCAAAGACTCCAAGTTTTTGCGTGACAATGGATCTGACTGAATCATAACACGATACATCTTACCGAAACGGTTGAAGTTGGATGCATACAAACCTCCGTAATATCCTTGCATGGTAGTGAGGATATCGCTCGGGCTGATACCTGCTTTTTTACAAGCTGCTGCATCGATGTCGATCATGTATTGCGGGAAATTCGGGTTGAAGGAAGTCTTTGCCGAATTGATTTCCGGACGTGCTTCCAGTGCTGCCGTGTAATCATTAACCACATCAAAGAATTTGTTCAGGTCACCACCAGTCTTATCTTGCATATTTACCTCAATATCCGTAGACGCCGAATAACCCGGGATCATAGGAGGAGCGAAGAACAATACCTGTGCTTCTTTGATAATCTTCTGTGCACGCATATATAAGGAACCGACTACAACGTCTGAATTCTGTATCATGGAACGTTCGTCCCAGTTTTTCAGTTTGATGATGAAAGAGCCGTATGACGGTCCCTGGCCACCGATAAAGCTGAATCCGGAAATCATGGTACGTGACAATACCGCAGGATCGGAAGCGATCAGACTATCTACACGTGCCAGGATTTTTTCAGAACGGTCTTGGGAAGTACCCGGAGGCAATGTTACTGCTCCCATCAGCGTTCCGGTATCTTCATTAGGCACCATACCTGTCGGAGTGGTGTTCATGAAGAATACAAGTATCGCAATGGAAGCGACAACTAATCCCATAGACAACCATTTCTTCTGGATAAAGAACAGTACTCTTTTCTTATAACGTTTCAGAATTGATTCGTATGTATCGTTGAATTTGTTTTTAAACTTCTTCGTACTCATTCCGATCAGTGCCAGAATACTAAGCACTACGAAAATTGCAGTAACTATCGGATTGATACTGAACAAACCAAAGATCATGCCGAGAATGGCAATAAGTGTGAAAGTAAGTGTAATTCCCGGATGCAACATCTTTCCGATAGCCTCGGTATATCTATTGATCATGGTTGTATGGGCTGCCGTATAGGCTACTTTCATACGTTCTTTTAATGTGGAGTCTTCCGTTGTTCCGTCTTCTTTTTTGTGAGGTTTCAGAAGAACGGCGCACAAAGCCGGACTCAATGTCAATGCGTTCAATGCGGATAGACCGATAGAGATTGCCATAGTCATACCGAACTGACGATAGAATGTTCCTGCTGTACCTCCCATGAAACTTACCGGAACGAATACGGCCATCATGACCAACGTAATAGATACGATAGCACCGCCCAATTCATTCATGGCATCGATAGAAGCCAGACGGGCAGATGTATAACCTTGGTCAAGCTTGGCATGCACACCCTCGACGACGACAATCGCATCGTCGACGACAATCGCAATAGCAAGCACGAGCGCACATAACGTCAACAAGTTCAAACTGAATCCTACCAGAGATAGGATGAAGAAAGTACCGATCAACGCTACCGGAATAGCAATAGTCGGGATCAAGGTAGAACGCAAATCCTGCAAAAAGATATACACTACGATAAACACCAGGATAAATGCTTCGAACAACGTCTTCAACACCTCATGGATAGAGGCGAAGAGGAAGTCGTTGGCATTCATGGAGATGTTCAGCTTCAATCCGGCAGGTAACGTTTTGGAAGCTTCGTCCAACAGTGCTTCAATATCACTGATGGTTTGTGTCGCATTGGTTCCTGCCATTTGGTACACAATACAAGTTACAGCCTTATGACCGTTTACACGGTTGGTAAAGTTATATCCCAAACGGTCCATCTGGACTTCGGCTATATCTTTCAGACGGAGCACTTCACCGTCAGGCAGAGATTTGATTACGATGTTTTCAAACTCTTCAGGCTGTTGCAGACGTCCTTTATAGCGGATGGTGTATTGGAAAGTCTGGTTACTGCGTTCGCCAAACTGTCCCGGAGCAGCTTCCACGTTCTGTTCTGCCAGAGCTGCGGATACATCGCTCGGGATGAGTTGGTATTGTGCCATTACATCTGGTCGTAACCAGATACGCATAGAATAATCCTGTCCCATCACAGAGGCGTCACCAACACCCGGCACACGTTGTACTTGTGGGATTAGATTGATTTTAGCGTAGTTCTCAATAAACGATTCGCTGTATGTGTCTGTTTCATCGTAGAGAGAGAATACTACCAGCATAGAAGTCTGGCGTTTTTGAGTGGTTACACCGACTCTGGTTACTTCGGCCGGCAACAGACCTTGTGCCATAGAAACACGGTTTTGTACATTGACCGCTGCCATGTCCGGGTCTGTTCCTTGTTTAAAGTAGATGGATATTTCACCAGAACCCGTGTTGGAAGCGGTTGAGGTCATATACATCATGTTTTCTACACCGTTGATTTGTTCCTCTAGCGGAGCAATCACGGAATTCAATACGGTCGATGCACTGGCTCCCGTATAGGTGGCTCTTACCGAAACGGTAGGAGGCGCGATGTCCGGATACTGCGTGATAGGCAGTGTTGCCAATCCGATAGCCCCCAGGATGACTATCAGGATAGAAATAACGGTTGATAGTACCGGACGGTTAATAAATCTATCTAATTTCATAATGATTATCTGATTATTAGTTGAAGGCTGTGGCTAAATTACCGTCGCGTTGGTCTTTCAAATGTTGTTGATAGTTTGCTTCTTTTTGCGCCGGTGTGATAGGCTGAACCTTCTGGCCATCTTTCAGGTTTTGTACTCCTTCGATTACGATTTTATCTCCTGAATTCAAACCGGAAGTAACCAAGTACTCTTTTCCGTTATCTAGATTGAAGATTTTGATTTCTGTATATTTTACCGTGTTGTCCGGTTGCAAAACATAAACGAACTTCTTATCCTGGATTTCTACTGTTGCAGACTGCGGTATAGTGATTACATTCTCCATGGTATAAGGAATCAGAACGTTTGCAGTACCTCCGCTACGCAATACATGTTCCTTATTCGGGAAGATAGCACGGATGCTTACCGAACCGGTAGATTGGTCGATAACGCCTGTGATAGCATCTACTTTACCCTCTATATCGTATGTGGAACCATCAATTAATTGCAGTTTGATAGTCGGCATTTTGCTGATTTCTTCTTTGATAGTGCTACCGGACTTGGTCATTGCCAGCAATTCCTTTTCTGTCATTGAGAAGTATACATATACTTCGTCAATCTCGGATACAGTAGTCATCGGCGTAGCGATAGAAGGGCTTACCAATGCTCCTACACGATAAGGGATATTGTTGATAACGCCATCTGACGGACTTTTAACTTGTGTGAATGACAAGTTCTGTTGAGCAGTGGTCAGTTGCGCTTTTGCTTGTGCCAACTGAGCTTTAGTCTGTGCCAAGGAGTTTTCTGCCATTGCCAGGTCATAGTCACTGATGATTTGCTTTTTGTTCAACTCTTTCTTATTGTCATACGTCATCTGTTGGGTACTCACTGCTGCTTCTGCTGTAGCCACTGCTGCTTTGGCAGTGCGTACAGCTGCTTCGTATTGAGTCGGATCAACAATGAACAGCACTTGCCCTTTACGTACAGCTGCTCCTTCGTCTACACAGAGTCTCGTGATGAAGCCCGATACTTGGGGGCGGATTTCTACATCTTGTTTACCTTTAATTGTAGCCGGATAGGCAGTTGTTAAATTAGCAGTCGTTTTTTGTAACTCTTGTACTGCATATTCAGGGACCTTTCCTGTGTCATTGCTCTTATTGCCACAACTAGACAAAAGGACTACACAAAATGCAAATAAAACAATTCTACTTTTCATACTTAAATATCTGTTTTTTAATTTAATGCGTTTGTTTCCAGTGTGCTGTTCATCTATATAGATAAGGGGGTTAAGGAAGAAAAACCGGAAACTAAATTGCCTAATTTAGTTTCCGGTTGCAAAATTACTTTAAATTCGGTATTCTTGTTCTCTGATACCGTGTTTTTTAACTATGTTTTTTACTTTATTTTATGATATACAGGAGTCATAATAAAACTTAACTCATAATCTTGGTAAGGAAGACGATATTTCTCCAGTGGGATAGCTCCCCAACTGTTGACACAGGCAAGTCCGGCTTGTGCCTTGTCGATACAGAAGTTGGTGAAGTTTGCCTTTTCCACTTCCGGCGAGTGACGCTGTTCTTTGCCGTCGCCGTCATCCAATGACTCGATGGTGTAATTCAGGGCAGAAGCGGAGAAAGGAGCACTCGATACGAATTGTAGTCCATTGCCACTGATGTTCAGAAGTCTCCACCAGCGGATATCCGTTTTTGTCCCGGTTTCCTGCGGGCGGATGTAAGGATAGAATTGTTCTTCCACTGTCTGGCGATATTTACCTAACATTGCCGCATGGTTGCGGTCGGCGTAGTTTTCACCCGGGCCACGGCCGTAATATTCTATCTCGTTGAAGTTGACTGGCATACGCATTTGCATACCGAAGCGGAACATGTCAGAAACTTTCTTGCTCTTGTCTGCTGCCATCTTTTGGGTAACTTTCACTGCTCCTTTGTTGTTAATGATGTAAGTCAGGGATAATGTTCCGCCAATCGACTTCATATCATATTCGGCACGAACCACTGCCTGATTGTTTTCAATAGCATGTTTCAGAGAAGTCAGTTTCAGTTCCGGATTCTTCCAGGCAGCATATTTGTGTTGCAGTCCGGCTCCGAAGTCATTGTCGGTCGGTGCACGCCAGAAGTTAGGAGTCAGTGCGCTGCCATCTTCCATCAGTTGCATACCGTTGACGTCGTAACGGCAGAGATAACCGTTGTGTTTGTTGAAATCCATGGAGAAGTTTTCACCTTTCACAATCAGGTAGTTGTGGTCGTTGCCCAAGATGCTGGGCACGATGACCGCAATGTTAGAAGCTTGTTGGTTTTCCAGTTTCAGTTCCGGTGCTTTGTAGTCACGGATGCTTAGCTGATCGTAAGCGATGGTAGCTCCTGCCGGCAGCAGTGTTTCGGCAGTTTTCAGTTTGTAGCTCACGTTGAGCAGCAATTCTTTACAAGGACAGATGTTCTTTGTATCAAATGGAATTTGCACTTTCACAGTTTGTTGGGGTGCTACTTTCAGGTCGGATACGATGCCTGTTTGCACTACTTCTCCGTTTGCCAGTAATTGCCATTCCATATAATAAGCAGATAAGTCGCGGAAGAAATACTCATTAAAGATATTGATTTCACCTTTGGCAAGATCAGCTGGAGTCGTCCATATATTCTGATAGAAATAAGCTACTTCGTATGCGTGCGGATTGGGTACGCGGTCGGGGCTAATCAAACCGTTGTCGTTGAAGTTATTATCTGAAGCGTCGTATTTGTTGAAGTCACCGCCATAGCCGTAGATGCTCACTCCGTTTTTGTTTTTCCAGTGGCAAGACTGGTCTACGAAGTCCCAGATAAATCCGCCCTGATATTTCGGATATTTGCGGATGATGTCCCAGTATTCTTTGAATCCTCCTTCGGAGTTACCCATGGCGTGTGCGTATTCACATTGGATTAACGGCTTTTGGATATTGCCTTCGCTATATTTGATACACGCGTTATAGTCATAGTACATTGGGCAGAAAATGTCGGTGAATTCGCTGATTCCTGCTTGTTCGTATTGTACGGCACGTGTCTTGTCTTCATTCTTGATCCAAGTGTAGCATTTTTCAAAGTTTGGTCCCATACCGGCTTCGTTACCCAGTGACCAGAAGATGATGGACGGATGGTTGTATCCACGTTGTACGTTGCGTTGGTTGCGTTCCATGTGGGCTTTGGCGTAGATTGGGTTCTTGGCCAGTGTCTGGTCGCCATAGCCCATTCCGTGAGATTCTATGTTAGCTTCGGCTACTAAATATAGACCGTATTGGTCGCAAAGGTCATACCAACGGTTGTCGTCCGGGTAATGGCAGGTACGTACGGCATTGATATTGAGTTCTTTCATTACCTTGATATCTTGCAACATACGTTCGGTAGAAACTACATAACCGCCGTCCGGGTCCATTTCGTGACGGTCGGCTCCTTTGAAGAGTACCGGTTGTCCGTTTACGAATATCTGTCCGTCTTTCAATTCAATTTTGCGGAAACCTACTTTAACAGGGATTACTTCTACTACGTTGTTGCCGTTTTTCAGTGTAGCGGTCAGCGTGTAGAGATTAGGCGTTTCAGCAGTCCATTTGGCCGGATTGGAGACGGATAGGGTTGTGTTGAGTTTACCCGAACCTTTCAGGTCGGCAGTCGCTACGCTGTTGCCTTGAACATCTTTCAGGTTCAAAGCTACTGTGCCGCTTCCTTTCAGGTCAACGACTATATTTAATGTACCGTCTTTATATTGGCTGTCCAAATCGGGAGTGATGCGAATGTCCTGGATGTATTTCTTGTCGCGTGCGTAAAGATAACAGTCGCGTCCTACGCCAGAGTAGCGGAAGAAGTCCTGATCTTCCAGATAGCTGCCGTCGCACCAGCGGAAAACTTGAAAGGCGATGATGTTTTTACCCGGTTTCAGGTAGTTTGTTAGGTTGAATTCAGCTTCCAGTTTGCTGTCTTCGCTATATCCTACGTAACGTCCGTTCACCCAAAGATACATATTGGAGGTTACCGAGCCGAAATGTGCGAAAATTTCTTTGCCTTTCCAGTCGGTAGGAAGGATGATTTCTTTGCGGTAAGAGCCTACGTGGTTGTTTTCTGTCGGCACTAGCGGAGGGTTGTTTTTGAATTGGCTTCTCCAGGCATATCCTACGTTGACATAGATAGGGTCACCGTAGCCGTTCAACTCCCAAACACCAGGAACTTGAAGGTCATCCCAACCTTTGTCGTTGAAATTAGTCTGATAAAAGTCAGTCGGGCGCGCGTCTGCGTGTCTCACCCAGTTGAATTTCCAAAGACCGTTCAGGGTCATGAAATTTGTGGAATTTTCTTTAATGCCGACTTTAGCTTCATCAGCCGATGCGAAAGCAAAGTAATTAGTGTGCATAGCGGAACGGTTTACGGAATTCACTTCCGGATCTTTCCACTCGTTGAAGCTTTGCGCTTGAATTGCTGTCAGTCCCAATGCAGCCAAGCAGCAAGAGAGTAGTTGTTTCTTCATGGGTTTTTGTATTAGGTTTGAATTTTGGGAGTCAAAGATAGTGAATATTTTATTCAGTGAAGGCGAATAATAAGTCTAAATAGGTATATCAATAGTTCAATTTCAATTTATTAATAAACTATCTAATGAAGTCTGGTAACGGAATGTGGAGTTAGCTTAGATTTACGATGAGAGAAGAGCTTGGTGAATTAACTTTTTAATATTACTTTTCGAGTATGGTAGAGTCAAGTAAAAGCGATGAATAGGCTATATTTTTTCTAGTGTGATCCCCTGATATTATGGATAATACAGTTAAATTAAACGCTTGGTATTTCTTGCTCTGTACTATTTTGTATCTTTTTAGTATAATAATTGTATATTAAAAATTATTGTATTCATTTAATTTGCAACGAGATTTTTAACAAACCTATTTCTAATTCTTAAATTTATTATTATGAATAAATTGACGAGACTAAAAAGATGCAAGAGGTGCATCAGTACGTTAATGCTTATGTGTTGTTCGCTCTTGGCATGGACGCAAAATACGGTAACGGGAACTGTATTGGATGAATCTAACCTAGAGGTTATTGGTGCCAATGTGAAGGAAAAAGGCACGGCTAACGGTGCCATTACCGACATGAATGGTGTTTTCCATTTAAAAGTAAGCAGTCTTCAGAAGGCAGTTCTGCAAGTTTCATTCATGGGATATGAACCTCAAGAAGTGCCATTAAATGGACGCAAACAACTGAAAGTCGTTTTAAAGGAAACGGCTAATGAGCTTCAGGAAGTTACAGTTGTAGCTTATGGTACACAAAAGAAAGAAACTCTGACAGGAGCTATTTCTGCTGTAAATAATGAGGCGTTGATACGTTCGCCAAATGCAAGTGTGGCCAATTCGCTGGCGGGGCAGATTACAGGACTTTCATCCGTTCAGACTAGCGGTCAGCCGGGCCAGGAAGACCCTAAGGTATTTATTCGCGGAGTGGGTTCTTTGACAGAAAGTGCTTCCTCTCCTTTGATTTTGGTGGATGGTATAGAACGTTCGTTTTTTCAAATGGACCCGAATGAAATAGAGAGCGTGACGGTCCTGAAAGACGCTTCCGCTACTGCTGTGTTTGGTGTACGTGGTGCAAATGGTGTAATTTTGGTGACTACACGTCGTGGTAAGGAAGGTAAAGCGAAAATCTCAGTGAATTCTTCAGTTGGTATCCAGATGCCTACCCGTATGCTTGAAATGGCAGATAGCTATACGTATGCTACTTTGAGAAATGAGATTATAACAAATGATAAGCCAAATGCTACCGAGAACGATTTGGTGTTTAATAATTATGCAGTTGAACGGTTCAGATTGAATGATGAGCCTATTATGTATCCCAGTATCGACTGGAGAAACAATCTGCTTAATAAAACATCTGTGCAAACGCAGCATAACCTGAATATTTCCGGAGGAACAAAGGATATACGTTACTTCATATCTTTAGGTTTCTTATATCAGAATGGCTTGCTGAAACAGTTTGAAGGAGTGGGGTATGATAATAATTATAAATACAAAAGATATAATTATCGCGCGAATTTAGACTTTAATGTAACTAAGACTACTACGCTGAAGATCGGTATCGGCGGGATTGTAGGTAACCGAAATGAGCCGATGATTAATGATGCGACTAATTCGATTTGGACACTGATTAATCAGACAGCTCCGTTCAGTAGTCCAGGTGTGATTGACGGACAACTCATAGTTACCCCCGAAGAACGTTTTGATAATAAAATCCATCTGGGCAATAGTGCTTTGCCTAAATGTTATGGGACAGGTTACTCAACAGCTATTAATAATACGATGAATCTGGACCTTCTGTTGAATCAGAAGTTGGACTTCATAACCAAAGGGTTGTCGGCGGAAATAAAAGGTGCTTATAATACGAGTTATGGCTTTACCAAAAAACGTAAAGGACAAGTGGAACAATTTATGCCTTTCTATCAATCTTCTTTGGAAGATCCGTCACTTGGTTATGATTCACCGGATTTCAACAAGAATATTGTTTATAAGATCAAAGGAGAAAATAAGAGCTTGCAATATGAGGAAACTTCGTCGCGGGCACGAGACTGGTATCTGGAAGCAAGTCTGAGATATAATCGTAAGTCTGGTTTTCATAATGTCGGGGGATTGTTCTTGTACAATCAGAGTAAGAAATACTATCCCGCTCAGTGGGTGGGAGTACCGTCTGCTTACATCGGTTTTGTAGGTCGTCTGACGTATGATTACAAATCTCGTTATATGGCAGAAGTTAACTTCGGCTATAATGGTTCTGAGAATTTTGCTCCGGGTAAGAGATTCGGTGCGTTTCCTGCCGGTTCCATCGGTTATATCCTGTCGGAAGAGGCTTTCATGAAAAAACAGAAGGTGGTTGATTATCTGAAATTCCGTGCTTCTGTCGGCTTGGTCGGAAATGACAATCTTGGGAATAACCGCTTCTTATTCCTGCCGGATTCTTATGATGTGAATCTGAGCGGAGTAGACGGGTGGAATAACAATAAGTATGGATTCAACTTTGGTTATAACAGCAAGGCGTTAATTCTGGGTGCATTGGAGAAGCGTCTGGGCAATCCGAACGTGACTTGGGAAACTGCGCTGAAACAGAACTATGGATTGGACGTTCATTTCTTGAAGAGCCGTCTGAAAATCTCTTTGGACTATTTCCTCGAAGAGCGTAAGGATATTCTCATCAATCGTAAGACAGTACCTTTATTAACGGGATTGACATCATCTATTTTACCTGCTGTAAATATGGGCAAAGTGAAAAACCGTGGATATGAGGTAGAAGTGAGGTGGAATGACAAGATCGGGCAGGTTCAGTATAATGTTCAGGCAAACGTTTCTTATTCAAAGAATAAGATTATTTTCCAAGATGAGGTTGAGCCTAATGAACCTTATATGTGGCGGACAGGAAATCCGGTCGGAACACTCTTCGGGTATGTGGCGGACGGTTTCTATACAGAAGCGGACTTCGAAGAGAACGGCAAACTAGTGGCAGGTCTGCCCGATCCGGGTGTGTCCGTGAAGCCGGGTGATGTGAAATACCGGGATTTGAACGGTGATGAGGAAATTACTTCTGACGACCAGACTATTATTGGAAATCCGACTCGTCCGGCTTATACATTCGGATTGAATTATGGTATCAATTACAAAGGCTTTTTCCTGACGATGAACTGGACTGGTGCTGCACAACGCTCTTTGTTGCTGGACGGAGCTTTCAGAGAACCTTTTGGTAATGGTAAAGTCCGTGGTTTGATGCAGTTCCATGCAGATACGCGCTGGACACCGGAAACAGCTAATACAGCTACTACACCGCGGTTTACAGAGACAAATGCAGTCTATAATATGCGTTCCTCCTCTTTGTGGGTGCGAGACGGTTCTTATTTGAAGCTGAAGAATGTGACAATAGGATATAACTTCACAGATAAGAAGATGTTGAAGAAACTGGGTATCCAGCAGTTAGGCATAAAACTGACAGGCTATAATCTGCTGACTTTTGATAAGTTTGACATCATGGACCCTGAATGTAATCCGAATAATGCGGATTCTTACCCTATCATTAAAATATATAATTTAGGTATTAATCTAACCTTTTAATAGTGCTGACAATGAAAAACTATAAAAAGTATATAGGCTGTCTTTCTCTCTTTGTACTGACACTGGTAGGGTGCGAAGACCTTAAATTTGGAGAGAAATTTCTGGATAAGCCGATAAGTAACGAACAGAATATCGATTCTGTTTTTAATAAAAAGGTATATGCTGAGCAGGCACTGGCGGAAACTTATCATTCCCTGCCGGATTATCTGCCGATGCAAGGACGTCTGGGATATGGCGTTCTGGAAATGCTAACCGATCTGGGTGACTGGACGAAAAAGGGAGCGCCTAGATTCTATACAGGAACAGTGGACGGAACAAATACATATCTGGAACATCTTCCATATCGGTTGGATGTTGCCAATGCTACGATAGGAGTAGGGCCGGTTTATGGTATTCGAAGAGCCTACATTTACATTGAGAATGTGGATAGAGTGCCGGATATGACTGCGGATGAGAAAGCGATAGGAAAAGCGGAAGCGCAAGTAATCATTGCCTATCATTATTCTCAAATGCTCCGTTATTATGGTGGTATGCCGTGGATAGACCATGCATATATGGCAGAAGATGAGATGAAATTTCCCCGTATGACAGTGGAAGAAACCGTACAGAAGATTGTTGGATTACTGGATGCAGCAGCCTCTGTACTGCCTTGGCAGGTGAATGCAGATAATGACGGACGAATGACGGCTGCTTCTGCTTTAGCGTTAAAGTCCAGAGTGCTTCAGTTTGTGGCGAGTCCTTTATTTAATGCTGAAAAGCCCTATCTGGAAGGAGATGCTTCGTCTCAGTTCCTTACTTGGTATGGCAACTATTCACCGGACAGGTGGCAGAAGGCGTTGGATGTCGGATTAGAATTTATGCGGGCTAATAAAAAGAACTCAGACGCTTATCAACTGGTGAATACAGGTAATCCCCGCGATGATTTTGCAGCAGGATATTTCAATCGCCATAACGGTGAAGTCTTGATTTCTTCTAGAAGATTCACCACTTATGCTACGGGAAAGACACCGTTCGCCCAGGTACGTTATGGAGTTGCTTCTCCTACACTAACCTATGTCGATATGTTTCAGATGAAAGACGGGACAGAATTCGACTGGAACAATCCTGATCATAAAAAATTCCCCTTCTTTGATAAGGACGGAAACCCCAGAAGAGACATCCGCTTATATGAAACGGTTGCTGTGAATGGAGATAAGTTTAGGGGCGCCCAGAAAGTGCAAATTTACGAAGGAGCCACCCAGGCGCCTTATAAAGACGGACGAATGAGTTACAATGGGGTTGCCATGAGAAAATTCATACGGAACTTCAATGACGAAGTGAATGGTAAATTTTATTCTTGTCCGTTGATCCGCCTTCCGGAGGTTTATTTGAATATGGCCGAAGCGATGAACGAATTGAATAAGGCGGAAGTCCGTGATGAGTTTGGCAATACGGCTTATGATTATCTGAATAAAACCAGGTTGCGTGCAGGTATGCCTCCGATTTCGGCAGCAGATGTTCCGGCCGGTAAACCATTGCGTGAAGCGATATTACGCGAAAGAGCCATTGAATTCGGCTATGAAGAAGTACGTTATTTCGATCTGGTACGTTGGAAACGCTCAGATATATTTACCGGACAATTGTCACGTCTGATTATTAAAAAAGCGGCCGGTGAGCCAAGCGGCTTTTCTTATACCGTATCTCATGCAATGGCGGAAACGCGTCAGTATGCAAAACCTGAAAAGTGGAACGACAAGTATTTCCTGTTGCCTCTGCCTATAGATGAGATAAACAAGAAATATGGATTGATTCAGAATCCGGGTTGGTAATAATCAAATCGTTGAACAATAAGAAGAATGATTATGAATAAATCACTTTATATCGTAGCTTTCTCGTTGGCGTTTGCCACTACGGGTATAGCGCAAAATAATGAAGGACAAGATAAGGTAATCGATCTGGGCACACAGACGACCACCGAATTACGGAAGACACAGGCTGTCTCTACCATTTATTCGAATGAATTAGATAAAAATGCTGCCACTAGTCCTTACAATGCCATTTATGGCTTGTTGCCGGGATTGAGTGTGATGCAGAACACTAGCTGGGGCACAGATAAATCTCGTCTCAATGTGCGGGGACGCGGTTCTTTGAATGGAGATACACCTTTATTTGTAGTAGATGGTTTTGCACGCCCTCTCGAATATATTAACCTTTCGGAAATAGAATCAATATCCGTTTTGAAAGACGGTGCTGCTACTGCTCTTTGGGGAGGCAGAGGCGCCAACGGAGTGGTATTGATAACTACCAAACGCGGTATATATAGCCAGAAGGATATAAAAGTAGACTATAAGTTTGGTTTAGGCTTCCCTGTTAATCAGCCGGAATTTGCCGATGCTTATACCTATGCCAAAGCCCGTAATGAAGCATTGAGATATGATGGTTTGCAACCGGATATGGATGAGGCTTCTTTCCTGTCCGGAGGCAATAGCGATCTTTATCCAAATGTGGACTGGCAGAAAGAAGCGTTACGCAATCATACAACCAGTCATCAACTGGACATCACTTTCCGCGGAGGTGGCAAGCGGCTTCGTTATTTCAGTGTCCTCAATTACAAAAACGATATGGGGCTGCTGAATAGCAAATACACTGATTATACAGATCGCTATAACTCCCAGATGAAGAAATACTTCCTCAATCTTCGCATGAATCTGGATGTGGATATTACGGACGCGACAAAATTGAAACTGAGTATGCTCGGTATGCTGCGAGAGACCAAGCGTCCCACCACGTCGGAAGCTACTTTGTTTGAACAGATTTTCAACACCCCGTCCGCCGCATTTCCCGTGCAGACACAGAATGGATTCTGGGGCAGTAACAATGTGCTGAAAACAAACCCGATAGCCAATCTGGCGGACGTAGGTTATTATAAACTGAATCAGCGTATGTTGCAGGCGGATTTACGGTTGGTGCAGGATTTGTCTGTATTGACTCGCGGGTTGAGTGCGGAACTCGCTATTGCTTATGATAATAATGCGACCTATCAGGAAACAGCCAAGAAAAGTTTTATGTACCAGACCATTGAAAAAGGCACAGATGGAGAACCGATTTACACGAATTACGGAAATCCTAACGATGAACTGGAAATCAGCAACAAAGGATTGGCCAATCAATACATACATGCCAATTTTGAAGCGAAGGTCAATTATCACCGGATATGGGATAAACATGATTTTACGGCCAGTGCTATGTTTCGTCAAGAATCAATGACGTTGACAGGGGCTAATAACAGTCGTTACCGTCAATACATCATCGGAACCGCAGGTTATAATTTTGACAACCGTTATATGGTGGATATCGTAGCCAACTGTTTTGGCAGCAGCGTGTTGGGGAAGAACGACAAGTATCGTGCATATCCCGCCATTTCTGCCGCCTGGATACTTTCGAACGAGAATTTCATAAAAGAAATTTCCGCTTTTGATTATCTGAAGCTTCGTGCTTCTTACGGACGCTCCGGATATGATATTTATGATTATGACATGGATAAGCAATATTGGGTAGGAAGCGGTGCTTACTATTTTCAGGCCGGAAATACTTCTGCCGGAAGTAGCCTGAAGGAAGGAGTGTTGGCAATGGAACAACTGGATCTGGAAGTTGCGGATAAATATAATATCGGTTTGGATATGAGCCTGTTCAAGGGACTGACTTTTTCTATTGACGGTTTTTATGACAAGCGCACTAATATCCTGATTGACGGAAGTGGGCTGATCTCATCGGCAATCGGGGTTACTATTCCACAGATGAATGCAGGAAAGGTGGAAACAAAAGGAACGGAACTCTCTGCCATGTGGAAAAAGGAATACAAGGACTTCAACTATTATATCGGAGCCAACTTCTCCTATGCCAAAAGTAAAGTCGTAGAAAATGGTGAGGGATATCAGCCGTATGGCTATTTGTCTAAAAAAGGTTACCCTGTCGGGCAGTGTTTTGGCTGGGAGGCTATCGGTTATTTCAGAGATGAGGCGGACATAAAGAGCAGTCCTGTGCAGAAATTCTCGGAAGTACGTCCAGGTGATGTCAAGTACAGGGATCTGAATGGTGATAAAGTGATTGACAACAATGACCAGAAGGCGATAGGATATTCCACTGCCATACCGGAGATTTATTATGGCATTAATTTGGGATTTGAATATAAAGGTTTCGGCGTGGATGCTCTGTTTCAAGGAGTAGCCCATTATAGTGTGATGTTGAACACTGCCAGCGTATACTGGCCGTTGAGAAACAACACGAATATTTCCAGCTGGTATCTGAATGACAGAATCCGCTGGACGGAAGAAACGAAAGACATCGCAAATGTCCCCCGCCTGACCACGCTGGATAATGCCAATAACTTCAGAAACAGTACACAGTGGTTGGAAAACGGGAGCTATTTCAAACTTCGTAACCTGAATGTCTACTATAACCTTCCTTCCTCTTGGGTGAAGAAAATGAAAATGGAGAAGATTCAGGTATATGCGAGAGCTAACAATCTTTTTTCGCTCGACCATGTGAAGTATATGAACAGTGAAGATCTGAAAATCAATTATCCGGATATGACTTCTGTTTATTTCGGGTTGAATATTAACTTCTAAAATGTGAGATGACCATGAGAAAATATATCCTATTATATACAGGTTTGCTATTATCCGTATCGGGGTGTAGCTTGCTCGAATTGGACGAATCGACAGGCTTGGACAGGGAAGAGGCCTATTCTTACTTTAGCAATGTGAAAGGTTTGGCTACCTACGTTTATAGCCAGTTGCCCGGAGATCTCGGAGTGCTCGACGGGGCTTTGAGGGAGTCTGCAACGGATAATTCTGTTTATGTCTGGAGTGATAATAGTGTTCACGACTTTTATAACAATGCCTGGAGTCCTAACAATGCAGTCGATAATATGTGGTCGAAGTGCTATGGAGCTATCCGTTCCGTCAATTCATATCTTGAAAACTATTCACAGGAAAAACTGGAGCGTTTCCGCTGGAACGACACGTATGAAGAAGACATTGCCAAAGCTACCATGTCTCGTGAAGAATTACGGGTGTTGCGAGCTTTTTATCTGTTCGAACTGGCTAAACGATACGGTGATATTCCACTTTTGACACGTACGTATGCTTTGGATGAAATCAACGGCGTGGAAAAGACTTCTTTCAATGAAGTGATAAAATATATCTGTGACGAATGTAGTGACGCGGCCAAAACTCTGCCTGTCAGTCATCAGGACTTTTGGGCGGAGACGGGACGTGTGACCAAAGGTACAGCGTTGGCATTGAAATCCCGTGCTCTTCTTTATGCGGCGAGTTTGTTGCATAATCCCGCACAGGATGCCGATAAATGGAAAGCGGCTGCCGATGCGGCTTATGCTATCATAAAAGAGAATTGGTACAGTTTGCCGAAGACGAATGTAGATCCTCTGTATGACAAGAATGGTGGAAACGATGTATTGAAATCTCCGCAATTAATTTTTGAACGTAGAAATGGGGAAAGCTTTGATTTTGAAGCTAACAATTTGCCCATCAGTTATGAAAAGGGGAAAACAGGCAACGTGCCCACCCAGAACCTGGTGGATGCCTTCCAGATGACTAATGGAAAAGACTTTGACTGGGAACAGATTACACCGGGGCAGAATCCGTATGAAGGCAGAGACCCGAGATTCTATAAAACGGTGCTTTGCAATGGCGATACATGGATGAACTCGACCATCCAGTCTTATGAAGGAGGAAAAGACGGTGCCGGAACAACCGGAGCGACTACCACAGGTTATTATTTGAAGAAGTATATGAATGAGACTGTTTCTCTAGCTCCTTCCAATGAGAAAAAGAAACCGCACCATTTCATCATATTCCGTTATGCGGAAATTCTCCTGAACTATGCGGAAGCAATGGATGCCTGGAAAGACGCTGATTATACGGATAATGACCATCCGTTGTCTGCACGTGCGGCACTGAATCAGGTGCGTGCTGCTGCTGATATGCCTGCCATTACAACAAGCGGCGACGCGTTTACTGAAAGCGTCCGTCGTGAAAGACGAGTGGAACTTGCGTTCGAAGACCATAGGTTTTGGGATATCCGCCGTTGGAAGATTGGCGATAAAACCAAGGATATTTATTGTATCAAGATCACCATGAAGAACGGTTCTCCCGTTTATAAGAAAGAATTGCTTGAAACACGTAACTGGGATGATAAGATGTACTTATATCCTATACCACAGACTGAATATTATAAGAATCCTAATTTAGGTCAAAATACAGGCTGGTAACTATGACTAAGCGAACCCTAAAAGTTTTTGTCTAACTTTTAGGGTTCATTTTTATGGGAAGAAGTCCTTTTCTATGTGTGGTCCCTTGTTCCAGTTTTATGCTGCAGGATCCGGGGTCTCACTGCTACCGCCTTCGTCTGGATTTTCCGGTTTATTTCCCCCTCCATTTCCGGAAGAGGTGCCGCCGTTTCCTTCCGTCTTGTAGATACTTACATTATCCAGCATATCCTTAAATTTATATCCCGGAGTAAATACGATTTTCACTCGATGAACGGTGCCGGCATCTACATCTTATTATACTTTTGACTAAAATTTGTCCCTTTTGCCAAATATAATGCTTACCTTTGCTAAAAACGTATTCTTATGGAACAGAAAGATAAATATATTCGTTTTGACTGGGCTATTAAACGCCTTTTACGCAATAAGGCTAACTTTGGCGTGCTCGAAGGTTTCCTCACAGTATTATTAGGCGAGGATATTCATATTCTTGAAATTTTAGAAAGTGAAGGTAATCAGCAACGGGAAGATGATAAATTTAATCGTGTTGATATTAAAGCCCGTAATAGTAAAGATGAAATAATTCTTGTCGAAGTTCAAAATACTCGTGAACTCTATTATCTGGAACGAATCCTGTATGGGGTAGCTAAGACTATTACCGAACATATCGATCTGGGCGAAATCTACTCTAACGTGAAGAAAGTATATTCTATCAGTATTCTTTATTTCGACATTGGGCAAGGAAGTGATTATCTTTATCATGGGCAGAATACATTCTTAGGTGTACACACGGGCGATCATCTGAAAGTTACTACCAAAGAACAGGGAGCTATTGTTCGTAAGTTGCCGGCTGAAATCTTTCCTGAGTATTTCCTTATCCGTGTGAATGAGTTTAATAAAGTAGCAGTTACTCCTTTGGAAGAATGGATTGAATATCTGAAGACAGGATGCATACGTCCCAATACAAAGGCACCCGGACTTGAAGAGGCTCGCAAGAAACTGGTTTATTATAATATGGATAAGGCTGAAAAGCTGGCATACGATCGCCATATAGATGCGGTAATGATACAGAATGATGTGTTGAGTACTGCTAAATTAGAAGGGCGTGAAGAAGGGCATCTGCTTGGACTTGAGGAAGGACGGCAACGAGGACTTGAGGAAGGTATGAAGAAAGGGCTGGAGCAAGGCATTGAGCAAGGCATTGAGCAAGGCATTGAACAAGGCATTGAACAAGGTATCGAAAAAGGTATCGTAAAAGAAAAAACAATCACAGCCCGTAAGTTGAAATCTCTCAATATTCCCGTTGATACTATTATACAGGTTACCGGTTTGTCGTTAGAAGAAATAGAGAAACTCTAATTGTTTTTTGCTATTTTCTTATTTAAGAACTCCTCCTTCTATGAATATATCAAAAGAGTTCTGCACTGAACAATTTTTTTTTTGTCCAGTGCAGAATTTTGGGTCATTCCGCTAAATGATTGTAATTCATTCTTCGATTTTCTTTGCGTAAACTACCAGTTTGCCTGCTCCATAACGGATCAACAATCCACGTTCGATAAAGGTGTTTAACTCATTGATTGCCCGTTGCTTGTCATGTCCAGTCATTCGACAATAATCTGCACGGGTCAGGCAGGGAAATCGTTGGAGGTGCTCATTGATTAGCTTCAGACATTCTTCTTCACTCCGTCCTTTTCCATGAGGGCGGGTGAACGATGCTCCACGCTCCGGTCTCATTTGCTGACCCACTTCTTTCTTGAACTGTTTACCTGCTCGGAAATTGATATTTTTCAAGCTGATGGATTGTGCATGCACATCTTTCTTTTTCATTACGGGAGGTCCTTGTAGGGATACGGAAAAATATCCGATGTCTCCCAGTTCTACAATCCATCCGTTTGCAAGCAAATCTCGCAATTCATTTTGGAAAGACTGCATGGCACCTACCAATAGGCTACGGCTTATTCCGGTGAATTTGTGAACACGATCCAGAAATTCTTCCTGATCGATCGTTCCGTTAAAAACAACACGGGGATGAAGCGGTTGTTCTTCGCCTTTCTTCTGAATGTCGGGCGTGTCGTAAAGGTCGTAATGTATACTCATAATCAGAATTGTATTATATTGGCACTTTTATTTATCCGATTGCCTGCGCGGATTTGTTTCATTCGTTATTCTTACTTCGTTTAACTATAGTTATCCTTTCGTATGACTATAGTTATACATAAGGGAGACTATAGTTATCTTTGCGTATAACTATAGTTAAACGAAAAAAGATTAGGCAACAAAGGTAATCTCTTTAGGCAATAAAACTAATTATATTAGCAGGAAAAAAATAAAAACGTCGCAAATATTGTTTATTACCTTAAGTCACCCTTTCCTTTTTTAATAAATTAGCTAGAAAGTGTGGTGTTTATTGAATAAGAACGTTTATTTTTGCAGCATGCTACAATTTGAGAATCAAAAGATAAAACAAATAGTTCGCAAGGTGCTTCCGGTAGTAACGTTGGGGGTGATGTTATATTCTTGCGCTAGTATTGGACGACCGGACGGGGGCCCTGAAGATATGACGCCGCCCCGTTTCATCGGCAGCACTCCGGAGGCGGGGGCTTTGAATAATAAAAGGACTAAAGTCTCTTTAATGTTCGACGAGTTTATTAAGCTGGAGAAAGCGACTGAGAAAGTCGTTGTTTCCCCTCCCCAAATACAGCAACCGGAAATCAAGGCTTCCGGCAAGAGAATACAAGTCAACCTGCTCGACTCTCTAAAGCCGAACACAACCTATACGATTGACTTCTCGGATGCAATTGTCGACAATAATGAAGGTAACCCGTTGGGAAACTTTGCCTTTACGTTCTCTACTGGTACGGAAATCGATACGATGGAAGTAGCAGGTACGATACTCGATGCCTCTAATCTGGAGCCTATTAAAGGGATGCTTGTCGGACTACATTCCAACCTGAACGATTCGGCTTTCAACAAATTGCCTTTCGACCGTGTGGCACGTACGGACAGCCGTGGACGTTTCTCTATCCGTGGTGTAGCTCCCGGTAAATATCGCATCTATGGATTGATGGATGCCGACCAGAACTTTGCCTTCAACCAGAAGAGCGAAATGATCGCTTTCCACGATTCGTTGATTATCCCCCGCATGGAAGAACGCATCCGCATGGATACGGCTTGGGTGGACTCATTGACTTACGACACGATTGTTGAGAAGAAATATATGCATTATTTGCCGGATGATGTCATTCTCCGTGCTTTTAAGGAACTCAATTATTCACAATATCTTATCAAGTCGGAAAGACTGGTTCCTCAAAAGTTCACGTTCTATTTTGCCGGTAAGGCAGATACTCTGCCTGTTTTGAAAGGCTTGAACTTCGATGAAAAGGATGCTTTTGTGATCGAAAAGAATCAGCGGAATGATACGATCCATTATTGGGTAAAAGACTCCCTGCTCTTCAAGCAGGATACGCTGGCCATGAGTCTGACTTATCTTTATACAGATACTTTGAATCAGCTAGTGCCCCGTACGGATACGCTGAACCTCGTTTCGAAACAGAAATATAAGAAAGAGGATCCGGATCAGGACAAAAAGAAAAAGAAGAAAAAGAAAGGGGAAGAAGATGAACCCGAACCGACGAAATTCTTGCCGGTGAATGTTAGTGCCCCTTCGTCAATGGATGTATACGGCTATATTTCTTTGAATTTTGAAGAACCGATAGCCAGTTATGACACTGCTGCCATACATCTGCGGCAAAAAGTAGATACGCTCTGGAAAGATATACCATTCGAGTTTGAGCAGGATTCAGTGAATCTGAAGAAGTTTAATCTGTATTATGACTGGGAACCGACATTGGAATATGAATTTTCGGTAGACTCGACTGCCTTCCACGGAATATACGGATTATTTACCGATAAGATAAAACAAGGATTCAAGGTGCGTAGTGAAGATGAATATTTCACGCTTCATTTCAATGTGACGGGAGCAGACTCACTGGCCTTTGTCGAATTGCTTGACGCCCAGGACAAGGTGGTCCGTAAGCGGAGAGTGGAAAAGAACGGAATGGTCGATTTCTATTTCCTGAATCCGGGAAAATATGCAGCCCGACTAATTAATGACACAAATGGAAATGGTGAATGGGACACGGGAGACTTTGCTAAAGGCATCCAGCCGGAGGCTGTTTACTACTATCCAACGATATTGGAATATAAAGCGTTGTGGGAGGTGACCCAACCGTGGGATATTCATGCGACTCCTGTAGATAAGCAGAAACCGGACGAACTTAAAAAACAAAAACCAGATGAAGACAAGAAAAAGAAAGATAGGAATCGGGATCGGAATAATCAGAACCGCCGTCGTTGACGCTCGACGTAACCTTATTATTGGATGGATGGCATTACTGACGGCGTTCTTCGCCCTCCCTGCCGGTGCCCAATGTGAAGCGAAGAATGATGCGTTTCAATCCGGCGAACATGTAATGTATGATTTATACTTCAACTGGAAGTTTGTCTGGGTGAAAGCCGGACTCGCCAGTCTGACAACAAATGCGACCACTTATCATTCGCAGCCCGCCTATCGGATCAACCTGCTTGCTTTGGGCAGTAAACGGGCAGACTTCTTTTTCAAGATGCGCGATACGCTGACTTGTGTGATCGGTGAAAAACTGGAACCGCGCTATTTCCGCAAAGGTGCCGAAGAGGGAAAACGTTACACGGTCGATGAGGCTTGGTTTTCTTATAAGGACGGTCTTTGTCTGGTAAATCAGAAGCGTACCTATCGGGATGGAGCGTTTGATGAATCTGAAGCAAGCGATAGC
Source organism: Bacteroides caecimuris (assembly GCF_001688725.2). NCBI lineage: Bacteria > Pseudomonadati > Bacteroidota > Bacteroidia > Bacteroidales > Bacteroidaceae > Bacteroides > Bacteroides caecimuris. Next base: position 4,560,083 of record NZ_CP015401.2, read on the forward strand.
CGCTGTATATACGATATGTTGAGCATCCTGGCGCAGGCACGTTCTTACGACCCTGCGGATTATAAGGTGGGAGACAAAATCAAGTTCCCGATGGCTACGGGCCGTAGAGTGGAAGAGCAAACGCTTATCTACCGTGGGAAAGAAAATGTGAAAGCAGAAAACGGGGTTACTTACCGTTGCCTGATCTTTTCATTGGTAGAATATGATAAGAAAGGAAAAGAAAAGGAGGTGATTACTTTCTTCGTGACGGACGACTTGAACCATCTTCCTGTCCGTCTGGATTTATTCCTGAACTTCGGTTCGGCAAAAGCATTCCTGAATAATGTGACGGGTAACCGGCATCCGCTGACTTCTATCGTTAAATAGATATAGAGATTTTTATTCCTGAACTTCGAAAGGCACTTTCTGATCCTTTCGGAACACGCTGGATTCAAAAATAGCAATCAGCTCTCCGTCTTGGTTTGTTATATCTACCTGATAGCAACCTGTGCTTCGGCCGATATAGCGTTCGCGTGCTTCGGCAAAGAGAGTATCTCCGGGACCACTGGCACGCAGAAAAGTAATAGTGGACGAGAGAGAGAAAGCTAGTGTGCCGTGCGAGTTGGCTGCTGCGGCAAGCGCCAGATCCGCTAATGTGAAGATCGCTCCTCCTTGTGTGCGAGCTCCTGCATTAAGATGTTCGGGTTTTATTTCTAATTTGGCTTTACTGTAACCCTTGCGTGCTTCCAGCAGTACTACGCCTGCATTTTCGGCAAACAGATCGTTCTTGAAGAATTCTTGTGGTGTCATGATGATTTATAATTTACGATTTATGGGCTGGATTCTGATTTATGAAAATGTCACTCAGGTATAAATCATAATTCATGAATCCAAAATTTGTTGCAAATGTACCAAAATAGTTCCTCATTTGGATTATTTGGGTCGGTCTATTCTTTTTAAATGCACTATTTTTGCAGTCAAGAAAATTAATCACTTAACAAATAATCCCTGTATTATGAAAACAATTCTTAGCGCATTAGGACTGTCTCTTCTAATTTTTACGAGTTGCGGTGGACAAAAAAAAGCTGAAGTAGATTTTATTCAGGACAACATCGACAACGCAGTGGTACAAAACACGATTCAAACGGACATTATTGAAAAATCCGGTAAAATCCTGAATCCAAGAACTATCAATAAAGACGGTAGTATATCTTATATACCTATTGATGACTGGTGTTCCGGTTTCTTTCCCGGTAGTATGTGGCTCACGCATCATCTGACCGGAGATCAGAAATGGTTACCATTGGCCGAGAAATATACGGAAGCTCTTGATTCGGTAAAACATCTGAAGTGGCATCATGATGTAGGTTTTATGATCGGTTGCAGTTATCTGAACGGATACCGTTTGGCGGACAAGAAAGAATATAAAGATGTAATTATTGAAACAGCTAAGTCGCTATCTACTCGTTTTCGTCCGAATGCAGGCGTTATCCAGTCATGGGATGCCGATAGAGGCTGGCAGGGAACGCGTGGATGGAAATGTCCGGTGATTATTGATAATATGATGAATCTCGAACTTTTATTTGAAGCAACTGCTCTTTCCGGTGATTCTACTTTCTATAATATTGCAGTGAAACATGCTGATACAACGATGGCTCACCATTTCCGATCGGACAATAGCTGCTACCATGTGGTAGATTACGATCCGGAGACAGGCGAAGTGCGTAAGAAACAAACTGCACAGGGATATGCTGACGAATCTTCTTGGGCTCGTGGACAAGCTTGGGCACTCTACGGATACACTACTTGCTATCGTTATACGAAAGACAAGAAATATCTCGATCAGGCACAAAAAGTATATAATTTTATATTTAATAATAAGAATATGCCGGAAGATCTCGTTCCTTACTGGGATTACGATGCTCCGAATATTCCGAACGAACCGCGTGATGCTTCTGCTGCCGCTTGTACAGCTTCTGCCCTTTACGAACTGGATGGCTACTTGCTGGATAATCACTACAAGGAAACCGCTGATAAGATTATGCAGAGTTTAGGCTCGCCTGCTTATCGTGCAAAGGTTGGAACAAATGGCAACTTTATCCTGATGCATTCAGTAGGTAGTATTCCTCACGGTCAGGAAATCGATGTCCCTCTGAACTATGCTGACTATTACTTCTTGGAAGCGCTGATACGTAAAAGAAATTTGGAAAAGAAATAAGGAATAAGAAATAACCAAAAATAATGAACGGTAAGCAGTGAACGATGAATGCTCTAAGGATTCTAACGTAACATGTTTACCGTTTATCATTCAGCATTGATTGTTTATTATTCCTCTCTTATCATTTATTACTAACCTGTTTAAATCATTTATCGTAAACTATCATGAACAAACCTATTAACCTTCTTGTAGGAGGCCTGACGCTGTTTGCCGCACAGGGTTGCAAGGCTCCGAAGCAAGTGCCTCAACAAGCAGAACATCCCAATATAATTTATGTATTCCCCGATCAATACCGTAATCAGGCGATGGGCTTTTGGAACCAGGGCGGATTCCGGGATAAAGTAAATTTTAAAGGAGACCCCGTGCATACTCCCAATTTGGATGCGTTTGCGCGTGAATCGATGGTACTGTCGTCTGCACAGAGCAATTGCCCGTTGAGTAGCCCTCATCGTGGAATGTTACTGACTGGTATGTACCCGAATAAAAGCGGCGTACCATTGAATTGTAACTCCTCACGTCCGATCAGCTCCTTACGCGAAGACGCGGAATGTATTGGCGATGTATTCAGCAAAGCAGGTTACGACTGTGCCTATTTCGGTAAACTTCATGCCGACTTCCCGACTCCGAACGATCCCGAACATCCGGGACAGTATGTAGAAGAGAAACGTCCGGCATGGGATGCTTATACTCCGAAAGAACGTCGTCATGGTTTTAATTACTGGTATTCTTACGGTACATTTGATGAACACAAGAACCCTCATTATTGGGATACGGATGGTAAGAGACATGATCCGAAAGAATGGTCGCCCCTGCATGAAGCAGGCAAGGTTGTTTCTTATCTGAAAAATGACGGTAACGTACGCGATACCAAGAAACCATTCTTTATTATGGTGGGCATGAATCCTCCCCATAGTCCGTACCGTTCTTTGAATGACTGCGAGGAACAGGATTTCAATCTTTATAAAGACCAGCCTTTGGATAGTCTGTTGATTCGCCCGAATGTAGATTTGAAGATGGAGAAGGCAGCATCCGCCCGCTATTATTTCGCCTCCGTAACCGGTGTGGACCGTGCTTTCGGTCAGATTCTGGAAACATTGAAAGAGATGGGATTAGATAAGAACACAATTGTCATCTTTGCTTCCGATCATGGTGAAACGATGTGCAGCCAGCGTACTGATGATCCGAAGAATTCCCCTTATTCTGAATCTATGAATATTCCGTTCCTAGTTCGTTTTCCCGGTAAGATTCAGCCGAGGGTGGATGATTTGTTGCTTTCCGCTCCTGATATTATGCCTACGATACTTGGCTTGTGCGGGCTGGGTGATTCGATTCCGGCAGAAGTGCAGGGACGTAATTTTGCTCCTCTTTTCTTCGATGAAAAGGCGGAAATTGTTCGTCCTACCGGTGCGCTGTATATACAGAATGTTGATGGTGATAAAGATGAAAATGGATTGGTGCAGACTTACTTCCCTTGTTCAAGAGGTATCAAGACGGCTCAATATACATTGGCTTTATATATCGACCGTGATACGAAGCAATTGAAGAAAAGCCTTTTATTCGATGATGTGAAAGATCCCTATCAACTGCATAACTTGCCTTTGGAAGAAAATAAAGAGATTGTGGCGCAACTTTGCGGTGAAATGGGAGCTATGTTGAAGGAGATTAACGATCCTTGGTATACGGAAAAGATTTTGTCGGACAGGATTCCCTATTAGCGATTAGTAATTTATAAAACGCTGATTAACGCAAATAAGTGCCAATTTTAGGAGTAAATCTCTGCGACAATAATAGGTGTTAATCCGCATCCGCGTTTAAATTGAAAATAGTAATGAAAAACAGTTGTTTTATAGTATTATTCCTTTTGGGAATCATTCCTTCAGCTTTCGCCCAATTCATCGGGTTTGAAGAGAAAGTACCCGAAGCATTTAAGGTTTCCGGAAAGGGTGAAGTGAAAATCTCTTCTCTTTTCTACAAGGAGGGTGAAAGTAGTTTGGAATGGGACTTTCAGCCCGGTTCTACGCTGGACATTCAAATTGCTCCTTTATCGTTGAATGCGAGAAATGAGAAGCAATTCGGCATTACCTTGTGGATGTATAATGAGAAACCGCAGCAGGATTCTATTCGTTTTGAGTTTCTGAATAAGGCAGGAGAAGTCTCTTATTGGTTCTCTTATCGTTTACAGACAGCAGGTTGGCGGGCTTGTTGGATCTCTTTTGAGTATATGCAGGGAGATAAGAAAGATAAAAAAATCGTAGCCTATCGACTGGTTGCCCCGCAACGGAAGGGACGTATCTTTCTTGATCGTCTGACTTTCCCCGAAAAGAAAATGAATCTTCGTACTACTCCCGACCAGCAGTTGCCTGCCAATAATGGATTGTCTAATCGTGACCTATGGCATTGGTGTCTCGTGTGGAAATGGGAACAACAGTCGTATGATATCCCTCTGCCTTCTAAATTGCCAAGCGGACAAAAGAAAGAATTGAAGACTATCGAACAACGTTTGACAGATTTCCTGGAAGTAAAGAAAGCACCGCAAGGAGCTATTAATGCTGCTTATAAGACATTTGAAAAGGCTGCAATTAGCCCGTCCATTGCCGGAACGGGATTTATAGGGACCCCTATTGTTGCTCCTGACGAACAGGACAAGAAGAAAGGGGAGATGTCATGGAATGATATTGAAACCATGCTTTCCGGTTTTGCCTATGATGCTTATTATAATCAGAATGAAACGTCGAAGAAGAATTATTTCACCGTATTCGATTATGCTATTGACCAGGGATTTGCATACGGTAGCGGTATGGGTACCAATCACCATTATGGTTATCAGGTGCGTAAGATATATACGACTGCCTGGTTGATGCGCGATGCAATCTACAAGCATTCTCATCGGGAAGCTTATCTTTCTACATTGCGTTTTTGGGCTGCTTTGCAGGAAACCCGTCGGCCGTGTTCTCCAACGCGTGATGAATTATTGGATTCTTGGCACACGCTATTGATGGCGAAATTCATCTCTGCTATGATGTTTCCCGATGCAAGAGAACAGGCGCAGGCTTTAAGTGGTTTGTCGCGTTGGTTATCTACTTCTTTGCGCTATACTCCGGGAACGATTGGTGGTATAAAAATAGATGGCACGACTTTTCATCATGGTGGTTTCTATCCGGGATATACCACTGGAGTGCTTGCTACTGTAGGACAATATATCGCATTTACTAATGGCACAAGTTTTGAGCTGACAGAGGATGCACGTAAACACATGAAATCTGCTTTCATTGCTATGCGCAATTATTGCAATCTTTATGAGTGGGGTATCGGTATTAGTGGTCGCCATCCTTTTGGAGAGAAGATGGGAAGCGATGATATCGAAGCATTTGCTAATATAGCTTTGTCCGGCGATTTATCGGGCCAGGGAAATACGTTTGATCGTGGACTGGCTGCCGACTATTTGCGTCTGATACGCAATAGTGATACTCCGAATGCACGTTTCTTTAAAAAGGAAGGGGTTCAGGCGGCACAGGCTCCACAGGGATTCTTTGTGTATAATTACGGGTCGGCGGGTATTTTCCGTCGTGCGGACTGGATGGTGACGTTGAAAGGATATACAACCGATGTATGGGGAGCTGAAATCTATGCGAAGGATAATCGTTACGGACGTTATCAGAGTTACGGATCGGTACAGATTATGGGGAAAGGAAATCCTGTCTCACGTGCCGGAAGCGGCTTTGTACAAGAAGGATGGGATTGGAATCGCTTACCGGGTACAACGACTATTCATTTACCTTTCGAATTGCTTGATAGCCCGTTGAAGGGAACGACTATGGCTCATTCTAAAGAAAATTTCTCCGGTAGCAGTTCTTTGAGTGGACAAAATGGAATGTTTGCCATGAAGCTGATGGAACGCGATTATGAGAACTTTACACCTGATTTTGTGGCTCGTAAGTCTGTATTTTGTTTCGATAACCGGATGGTTTGTCTGGGTACGGGAATAACGAATTCAAATACGGAATATCCTACGGAGACCGCTCTTTTCCAGACGAAATATAATGGAAAAGACTCCAAAGTAGGAGAGGATAGCTATTGGTTGCATGATGGTTATGATAATTATTATCACGTGGTGGACGGAACTGTTCGTTCACAGGTGGCAGAGCAGGAATCGCGACATGAAAAGACGCGGGCAATTACGAAAGGAAAGTTCTCCTCTGCTTGGATCGAACATGGAAAAGCTCCGAAGAATGCAACTTATGAATATATGGTCTTGATACAACCTTCTGTTTCCGATCTTGACGAACTGCGTAAGGCTGCTCCATACGAAGTGTTGCAACGCGATCAGACTGCCCACGTTGTTTATGATAAAAAAACAGGTATTATGGCGTATGCTGCTTTTGAAGCTTATCAGCCTGCCGATGATAACGTGTTCGCCGCTATTCCTGCGGAAACGATGGTGATGTATGCAAAGGCATCTGATAAAGGTATCCGTCTGAGCGTCTGTGATCCGAATCTGAATATAAGAGAGAAGACATATACAACGAAAGAACCTAGTCGTCCTATCCGTAAGGAGATACGGCTTAAAGGACATTGGACATTGACAAGTCCGATGGAGAATGTACGGTTGGAACAACAGGGAAATCAGACCGTAATGACGGTAACCTGCCAGCATGGACAGCCGGTTGAGATGCTCATGGAAAATAAATGATGAGTGAATGAGATAAGAGAAAACAAGGATTTAAAGAGAGAGTATTGGGTTATTATGTTTCTATGAAAAAAGAGAGGCTGTATAAAAAATCGGTTCTATCCTTATTCCCCTCCTTCAGGAAGTAGGGGAGTTAAAGTTACAGACGATTTTTTATACAGCCTCTTTGTGTTTACTATGGCGTGGTTGAACACTTTCTTTTCTTATTACTTATTCAGCCTCCATTCGAAACCATCTTTCGTATCTTTGATTTCAAATCCGAGTGCTGTCAGTGTATTGCGGATTTCGTCGGAAGTAGCCCAGTCTTTGTTGGCTTTTGCTTTCATACGTTGTTCCAGTAGCATGTCCACTACCTTGCCGTAGGCTGCTTCACGGCCATCGGAAGAACCTTTTTCTTCTTTCAATCCCATGATGTCGAAGCTGAACAGATGGAATGTTTCTTTCAAGTCTTTCAGGTCTTCGGCAGATATGGTGGCATTGCCGGCAATGATATTGTTGATGATGCGGGCACCTTCGAAAAGCTGTGCGATGACAATCGGTGTGTTCAAGTCGTCATTCATTGCTTCATGGCATTTGGCGCGCAGTTCTTTCACATTGATTCCCGCAGAAGTTGCCGGTGCGGGAGTAATCTTATCCAATGCGTCGATGGCTTCCATCAGTCGTTGCAGCCCTTTTTCCGCTGCTTGCAGTGCTTCATTGCTAAAGTCTACCGTGCTGCGGTAGTGAGCTTGCAGGATGAAGAAACGGATGGTCATTGGTGTGTAGGCTTGTGCCAGCAGCTTATGGGTGCCGTTGAAGAATTCGTCCAAGGTGATGAAGTTGCCGAGTGATTTGCCCATCTTGGTTCCGTTGATGGTAATCATGTTGTTGTGCATCCAGTAGTGGACCATGTCATCGCCTTGTGAGGCTACCGATTGTGCGATTTCACATTCATGATGCGGGAAAATCAGGTCCATTCCTCCTCCGTGGATATCGAAGTGTTCGCCCAGGTATTTGCGCCCCATGGCGGTACATTCGGCGTGCCATCCGGGGAAACCGTCGCTCCAGGGAGACGGCCAGCGCATGATGTGTTCCGGTTGTGCTTTTTTCCAAAGGGCGAAGTCGGCAGGATTGCGCTTTTCGCTTTGTCCGTCAAGATCGCGGGTGGTATTCAGTACATCGTCCAGATTGCGTCCGGATAGTTTTCCGTAATGGTGGTCTTTGTTGTATTTGGCTACGTCGAAGTAGACGGAGCCTTCGCTTTCATAGGCATATCCTGCATCCAGAATCTTCTGTACCAGTTGGGTTTGCTCGATGATATGCCCCGAGGCATGCGGCTCGATGCTTGGAGGGAGTACGTTCAGTGCTTCCATTGCTTTGTGGTAACGGTTCAGGAAATATTGGACAACCTCCATTGGCTCCAATTGTTCCAGGCGTGCCTTTTTGGCAATCTTGTCTTCTCCGTCGTCAGCATCATGTTCCAGATGTCCTACATCGGTAATGTTGCGTACGTAGCGTACTTTGTATCCTAGATGGGTGAGATAGCGGAATAATACATCAAAAGTAATAGCCGGGCGGGCATGTCCTAGGTGGGCATCTCCGTAAACAGTCGGTCCGCACACGTACATGCCTACATGGGGGGCATGAAGCGGCACGAAGGTCTCTTTCTTTCTGTCTAAGGTGTTGTAGATGGTAAGTTGATGTTCCATAACATTTTATATTTGTTTTATTGGAGTGGCAAAGTTAGTATAAAATTCGGATATGCGCCCTATCTTTGATGGGTTGATTTCAGCTCTTGCGTTGTTTTGGGATCATTGTTGGCTGCAAAACTTATCGATAGCTTCCGCTACACCGTCTTCTTCGTTGCTTAGGGTGATGTAATTGGCTGCTTTTTTTACAGGTTCTTGTGCGTTTCCCATGGCAATCCCCAGTCCTGCAAACTGAATCATGGACAAATCATTATAGCCATCTCCCATGGCTATGACTTCTTCTCGTGCTATTCCTATTTTTTTCAATAAGACAGCCAGGGAAAGGGCTTTGTCGATTCCTTGCGGGACTAATTCGAGGAAATAGGGTTCTGAACGGAAAACATTGATGTGTCCTTGTAGCCGGAGGCTAAGTTCTGCTTCAAGCGGAATGAGTTTATCTGCGTCTCCTACGATGAGGCATTTGGCTACGGGAAGCGTGATGTCGGTGAGGAAGTCGTTTGTTTCCCGCACTGCCATTTTATTGAGGGAGGCCTCTTTCTGTACGTATGGGTCTTGAGGGTTTTCTGTTATTATCTCTGCCCCGTCGTATGTCAATATGCTTAGCCGGTGGGTACGGGCGCATTCGTAGAGTACCGGAACCACTTCATTGGGCAATACATTTTCATATACCGTCTCCTGGGTTTCCCAATTGATAATTTCACCTCCGTTATAGGAAAGGATGAAGCCTCCGAATTCATTCATCCTCAGTTCGTTGGCTAATGGTACAATGCCGTAGGTGGGCCGTCCGGAAGCTAATACGACTCGTATCCCTTGTTCTTGCATACGTATGAGGGTTTCCCTGTTGCGGGGAGTGATTTCTTTTTTAGAATTGGTGAGTGTGCCGTCAAGGTCGAGCACGATAAGCTTGTATTTCATGTAGCGTTGTTTTGGGTGCAAAGATAGATGAAAAAAGTTTTTCTGCAAGGCGGTGGGGGAAAAAGTGGAAGTAGTTGTATTTGGCGTAGGCTTCCATACCGTCTGCCGACATGGAGCGGTGGTTCTCTTCAGGGGCATATAATTTTGGTTAACGTACGGATAAAAAAACAAAAAACATTCTCCTTCCGGAGCCTTCCCGACGATTCTGTTTTTTTGTCTTTTCGCCGCTTTTTCGCTGCTTTTCCGTCGCTTCTCCGTATCACCTCCGTATCACCTCCGTTTCAGGTCCGTTTCACCTCCGTTCCAAAATTGGATAAATATTTACTTAATATCTGTCAAGAAACGGAAATAAATGCTTCTTGAAGCGAGGATGAAGCGGAATGAAATGCTTTATTGTTAAAGGATGTAAATCGGCAGGCGGTTTGTTTCGTTTTCCAAAATGCGGACAGACTCTCTTTGGATGCGTTTGCATCCGTTAACAGAACGGGGCGTCTGTCGGGAAACTTTCTTCCGCCGGTGATTGTTGATAGCATTGAAGCATAATTACGGTGCGATTGGGCGGGAGTGGCATCATGACCGGATGGAAAGAAGAGGCTGTCTGAAATTTAGACAGCCTCTTCTTCTTATTAGTAAACCGCTAAAAGAGTTTTATTCAATTGTTGCTCCATTGTTTATATAAGCAGGATCTTTAGTGAAAACACCGTTGATACAATCAATTTCTGTAAAAGGAATGGTGCTCTCTTTCGATAATGTATTATTTACAGGTTTACATACATCACTATTGGCATAGTTCCAGTTTGTCTTTGTATCATACAAAATGTTGTCGGTTGTATTAACTGTGGAACCTACATTCTTTAATTCATATAAATATGAAGTTATAGTGCTTTCGGAAGATATACAGAAAATATTATTTGTGTAGTTAATGTTGGCCTTATTTGCTTTGATAAATACATTACTGCCTTTGACATTGATAAAGCTGTTGTTCTTAATATTAACAGTCATAATAGCTTCATCTGTAGTATTGGTCTCTATAGCCCAGTTGAATATCTGTATAGGGCTTACACTTGTCTTATGATATATGATATTGTTTTCGAAAACTAGTTTACCAAAAATGCTGGGTTTAGCAGTTTTTGTAGTATTAAAGAAAGCTATGTTGCCGGTATTCACAAATTCGAATAAAGAATTCTTGAATGTGATATTACCAATACCTACAGTAGTAGCACCTACGTAATACATAGCTTTTGTTATATTAGTCATTTTGCAGTCTTCAATGGTCAGATTGGTAAATGTGGCATCGCCACTGGCCGGGCTATTAAATAAGTAGTTTGCGGCCCGTGCTTTAATGTTGATGTTCTTCAACAGAAGTTTTCCACTCTTTAAACTTAAATAAGCACTTTCTCCAAATTCTAGGTTTGGCCGTTCGTCAGGATATTGCCCAACAATGACGATAGGAGCACCAATCGCTTTATTGGAATTGATAGTGAACGTACCTGTTCCTGTTAGGAACAGAATTGTTCCTTCGGATACACTTAACTCACTACTTATATCACTTGTTGCATTGCTGTCTATTATCTTACTTGTATAATTTTCAGGATTCAGAGTCTCTTCACCGATCTGAAGTTCTCCGGCTTCAAACATTGCTTTATAATCCGTACGATTCTTGACATTAACCTGGATTTTTGCAATCATCGCATACTTGCCGCTTGTTGCCAACACCGCAATATCAGTACTGTTATCAGCAGTGGCACGAGTCGTCATCCTTGCATCGGATGCAGGAGCAGTGACAACCAATACATTTTCTTTTCCAGCCTCCTTAGAGAATTTAGCACTCCATCCTTCCGGAGCAGTGATCATTGTATTTTCCACTCCTCTCATGGTCATTGTAAATTCTTTCGTTTCACCTGCGGAAAACTCTTGTATTTGTTCTAAATCTTTAGCCGCAAAACTACATTCAAAGTCGCTGATGATAGGGATACGTATGGTTGGAGCATCCTCACCTGCAAGTGCCAAGACCAGTTCGTTGTTTTCCACTGTTACACTCTTGAAGTTTTTGTCTTCTGCCGGAGCGGAACCGTCGCCCGTTGCGCTGACTTTGTCAGTAGTTCCTTCTTTGTATATATATTCATAGTTTTTTCCTCCGTCATAGCTAACCTGCCAGTAGCCTTCGCTATCTACGTTAAACGTAGGAGTTTTGCCACTCTCTCCATTAGCTTTCACAGGCTGTCCGTTTACAGTCAGACGCTCCGGAGTTTCATTTTTGTTATAAAGAACAGTCCAGTAGCCCTCTGAGTCGATACCGATAATAGGGCATAACAAGTTATTGTCGTTTTTCATATATAGATTTACTGTCTTCCCATTGCTCAAAGTGAGTGTGTAGGAATCAGGCTTTTCCTCTATATTAGTAATAAATGTACCTTCATTATAGAGTTCGCGAAGGGCTTCCGTGTTGCTATTTATGTCACGTACTTGTGTCTCGAGTGCGGTGACGCGCTTTTTCAGTGCGTCTACATCATCTTCCAAATCGTCAATGTTGGTACATGCTATCAGACATACAGCCAATAACATGAACATACTCCATACTTTTTTCATGATTATATTGTTTTAAAGTTATTATTTTAAAGAGGATAGCCAGGAAGGAACATATCCCAAACGTTTACGTAACTGAGCCTCATAGAGCGAATATGGTTCCACGGCAGCTCCGTTGCTTTCGAGTAGCTTCATCTGAGTATCATCAAAATCTAAAGGACGCCCGTGGAAACCGACAATGACAGGAGGCATAAATTTCCACCAAAAGCCGTTGCCATCCCACCAAGTAAATTTACCTTCTGTATCGATGTCCGGATCTGTTTGTGTATTTGTTGCATAGAAATTCCATATTGTCAGATTCTCCATGTGATTTGGCATTTGGGCAGAGTCTCCTCCTTGTCGCCAATGCATGAAGCCACCGGTACAGCAGTCAATCAACGTTGCGCGTGGCTGTGTGGCATGTGATTCAAAGCAAGAATCATCTCCCCATCTCACATTCCATATTACGGCACCCATGCTTTGCTTTGAAACACCGCAAGCGTGATATTGACCAACGTTCGTTTTATATTCCATCAACGTGTTTTCACCTTCTCCTTTTCTAAGTGTGTAGCCATTGCTGTTTTCAGTTACTTTTCCAATAAAGATACGCGAAGAAGCTTGCGAGCGGATAGAAGCATGTCCGCGATTACCACCAATAGTGATGTCATAAGCAGAACAATTGGCAGAGCTTGTGATTGACATGGCTTCACTGACGCTCTCGAAATTAACCCGGCGCATCCACGAATTGGTCAGACGCACAAAATCGATGAGCTTAAAACCACCGTCATCTATGTCAGAGCCATGGTGAATGAACTTCTCTTTGGCATGTCCTTTAAACGTAAGGTCTTCTACGCCAACATGGGCATAATTGGCGAATTTATGTACATTCCATCCCCAATCTTTATGAATGGCATGCATGATGGGTTCTTTAAAGGTAACACTGTTACCACTAATCTTCTCAATCTGATGGTACTCGAATATTTGAATGCCATTTGTCTTGATATTGGGAGTTATGCCTTGCTGCACTTTAATATCTTGCCATTGGTAAGGAGATAGTTCGGCATTAATCACATCATCATCTGTGTTTCCCAACTTCGGGGTTCCCAGTACGAGACATACCCAACTGCCCGCACTTACTCCTGTTAAACTGGCCGTTATGGTTTTGCTGCCTATGGGAGCATCTTCAGTGACAGCACCAATTGATTCTCCCAATCCTGTATTATGTTTGAACTCCATCATAACGGGAGCATTCCACATTTCCTCAGTTGGTTTGGGAGAATTATTAGCAGCGGTCATTTCGAGAGTTGTTTTGTTTCTTCCGGCCCCTTTTAAAACAATATCACTCATCGATATACGAATCCTGCGATCTTTAGATGCTTCGTCTTGTAGAATATAATTCCCTTCCGGGAAGTAGATAATAGCTTTAGCGTTTTCTTTAATATATCGATCTGTCATATTATTGAGATCTTCTTGCTTTGTTTCACTCGCTATTTCTTCCAATACCTTCATGAAAGCTGCTCTGTCAGATTCACCATCGTTTGGAATAGCTCCATATTTGGGATCTGTAACATCGTATACTTTATATCCTTGTGCTATTAGTGTTTCTATTTCAGGAGGTGCTATTTCACCATGTTTATATCCGGCGTATGAAAAATCCAATAATACATTCTGTTGATCTGCGTTTGCAAATTGTAGCCAGGCTTTTGCTCCGCTTTCATTGGAAAGTTGTTTCACTTCAATAGAAACAATACGGATATAGTTCTTTGATGAAGTAAGTACAATCTTAATTGTTTCTTCAACGTCTTTTACAACAGTTGCTTGTGGTGTGATAGTTAATAAGTTCTCGGATAAAAGAACATCCCACCCTTTAGGAGCTTGTATGGCAGCTTGTTGCACGTCATTCTGCTCTACTATATACTCTTTATGGCTCTCATTGGGGGCAAAAACTTGCACAGCTTGTTCGCTGTCAGCATCATTGAGACCATAAATGATCAGTCCGAAGCTGTCGTCTACCGGGAAAGTATATGTTTTCTCACCATCAGCCAGGGTGAATGAGAAAGTATGGTTTGCTTCATTATATTCTACCTTATTGAATATACTGGTTCCTCCCTGACTTCCACCTTCGGCTTTAGTATCTAAGCTTGTATATGTTTGTCCGTTATCGTAGCTCACTTGCCAATATCCACTGGAAGATACGTTGATTAATGGAGTTGTCACTACATTGCCTGCTTCATCACGGGGCCATGCTGATACTTTCTCTCCATCGGCTCCCGGCAGATAGTTGAAATCTGTATCATTACTTGTTTTATATATCCAGTAGCCTTCTTCGTCTACGGAAAATTCGGGGACAGACGCTTGTACTGCTTCACTTTCCACGACTTTAATGCTTGTCCCGTCACTAAGTTCCAGCAAATATCCTAAACCATCTTTAGTCGGAGTAATTCCGATAATGATTTTGTTTTTTTGCATAAGGGCTTGCAGACTGGCAAATGAAGTATTCAGTCCTTCCGTTGCTTTTTCCAAAGCAGCGACACGGTCTTTCAGAGAATTGATGTCTGCTTCCAGGTCATCTGTTTTTTGGCATGATTGCATGATTGCCAACATGCTGCAAATACCAAATAGTAATAGGTAGGTAATGCTCCTGTTTTTCATACATTTATTATTTCGGGTTATTGATAATTTTCACAGTGGCAAAGATAACCGGATAAAATAAGAGTATATGGATAAAAAAATTCAGGAATACGATGAAATAATACATTTTACGTGTCTCTATGATAGATTGAGGCTTTATGTATTTTATTAGAGTAAGTCTACCCATTGCTCATTGCTTAATATGGGCAATGACTCACTGTCGGCAACAAATGTTTCCGCCAGTCTTCGTTTCTCATCTTGCAGATGCAGAATCTTTTCCTCGATGCTGTTTTGTGTAATGAAGCGATAGGCAATCACCTGCTTGTCCTGACCGATGCGATGGGCACGGGCGATTGCTTGCGATTCGGCGGCCGGATTCCACCAGGGATCTATGATAAACACATAGTCGGCTTGCGTAAGATTGAGTCCCACACCCCCTGCTTTTAGCGAAATAAGGAATGCCTGGACATCTTTCTGATCGGTGAAATGGGCGATTTCGGAAGAACGATTGCTGGTCGATCCTGTTAATAGGGCATATTTCCAGCCTCGCTCTTGGAAAGCTTCGGCCAGCAACTCGAGATGTTTGACGAATGAAGAGAAAATGAGAACTTTGTGTCCTTCGCTCTGTAATGTATCGAATGTTTCAATGATCTGTGTGGCTTTTCCGGATGTTCCGGTGTAATCAGGAAAAATAAGTTGCGGGTGGCAAGAGAGTTGTCGTAAACGCAGAATACCATTTAGTACACTGAATGAATGGAGTCTGTCCGTACTTTGAGTGTGCTGAAGAAGTATGTTACGCAGGCTGTTTTTCTCCTGCTCGTAACACGTATTCTGCTCTCCAGTCATGTCACAGTAGATGGTTTCTTCGGTGAGTTCAGGAAGTTCCGGAGCTACCTCCTTCTTGCTTCTGCGGAGGATGAATGGGGCTATCAGTTGTTGCAATTGTGTTTCTACGCGTGCGTTTCCCTGGCGAATCGGAATTATGAATTGTTTTTGGAAAGCACTTTCCGCCCCCAGTAGGTCCGGTTGTATAAAATGAAATTGTGCCCACAGGTCTTTTAATGAGTTTTCGATAGGAGTACCTGTCAGTACTAGTCGGTGGTTACTTTGCAGTTGAATTGCCGACCGGAAGTTAAGTGAGTCGCTATTCTTGATATTCTGACTTTCATCGAGCACGACGTATTTGAAACGGTAAGAACGGAGTATATCAATGTTATTTTTCATCATGCCATACGTGGTAAAGATCAAGTGAAAACGACCGAAGAATTTTTCCGGTCGTTTCTTGTCTATAGCCACGGTGTTGTTGTATTCCGTCATCGAGAGCGCTGTAAAGCGTTTGGCTTCCCGGCGCCAGTTGTGAAGTAGCGACGTAGGAACAACAATCAGGGTGGCGGGTTGCTTGGGAGCGGATGGCTTGTATATGTATTGTAGCAGAGTCAGGGTTTGAAGCGTCTTCCCGAGTCCCATATCATCTGCCAGGCATCCGCCGAATCCTCGCTTATACAGATGTACCATCCATGAGAATCCTTTCTGCTGATAGGGACGTAATGTTGCTTTGAGGGTTTTCGGCACGGCAACCTTACGTATCTGCTGTTTCGCCGGAATCTTTTTTATGCCGTTCTCACCCAAGGCTGTCTGCACGGCACCTATAAACGTATGTTTCAGGCGGATTCCTTTTTCTGTTTGTATTCCCATCTCCAGTAGGTTGGCATATTTGCTGAACCACTCTTCGGGCAGGAGAATCATGCGACCGTCAGGTAATAGATATTCTCTCTTTTCCTCCAGAATATGCTTGCGGAAACGTGAAAAGGGGATACGTAGATTACCGATAACAACTGTGATATGCAGTTCAAACCAGTCGACTTCATTGTCGCAACTTTGCTCAATGTGTATTTCATCCAGGCTATAACGTGCATTTTCTGCGTTGTTGATGAGGTGGAAGGATTGCTGCAATAGCTCCCGGTGGTTGTTGATCCATTCGACAAGCGTCTTTTCCGGAGTCTTGGGTGATAGGCTGAAATATGTATTGTTGAGCTGTTGCAGACCGGCATCCGTTAAGAGTTGGACAGCTTGTTCTTCCATTATCATATTTCGCCGGAAAAAGCAGATTTCACCGGACGTTTTCCGATAAACGATTTTCTTCATCTCAATGGCACTATCCGGTGTGAATATCTGGTCTCTGTAACGGAAACCAAGCTGTAATGCTTGCCCGTTATACGTGACATCTTCGAATGAGAGAATAGCTTCACAGACACATTTTTCTTCCATGATATTTAAACCGTGAGTCTCGATTTCGTGATAACGTGCAATCGGAATAACGATGTTGTCTATGTATTTTTCAATCTGTGAGGCGTCTACGCTAATTGATCTTTTCTTTGTGAAAGCTAGGATTCGTGCGCTTTCAATGTGCGGAAAGAAGTATAACTCCATTCCCAATAATAGGGTGACTGGTGAGGAGGTCAGTACAACCACAGGTTTTAGTTCACTCAAAGAGAATGATTGCCCTTCATAATAACATTGTAACTGATAGCGGAATGTTTTACTGTCAACATGAAACGTTACGCGAATTTCGACGTCATGAGGGTTGATATGATAAGCATGATGGGCATATAGTATTTTACTACCGGCTTGTTTCTGATAAAAAGGCAGCCCGTTTTCCCGTATCAATGCCAGCATTTCCAACAACTTCTTCTCAATAAACGGGCGAATATGATTTTTAATTCGTGCCGGATCTTTGGATAGCTTGTGTAGAAAACGCGATACTGTTTTCTCACGGGAGTAGAGCCCCATCAAGTACTTTTCTGTGTAATATGAAGCAATATCAATAGCTTGTCTTTCTGCTTCACTCATCATACTTATAGCCTCGGAAGAGGCGTGAAACGCTTGTTCCACTAATTGCAAGGTACCATCGTTCAGCCTTTCCGCAATATACGGAATCAGTAATATGCCGAATATCGGATGCTCTGTGAAAACGATTATAACTCGTCCGTTAGTTGGTCTTTCTTTCATTCTCTTTTAGGCTTTAACTGACAAAGATACGGGAAAATACTTAATTTTGCAGCATGATAGAGAAAAACAAACGCGTATTGCTTGGAATGAGTGGTGGTACGGATAGCTCTGTTGCTGCTATGCGATTGCTGGAGGCCGGTTATGAAGTAATCGGAGTAACCTTCCGTTTTTATGAATTGAATGGTTCGACGGAGTACCTGGAAGATGCTCGTAATTTGGCAGAACGTTTAGGAATACGGCATATAACGTACGATGCCCGTGAGATATTTGCCCGGCAGATTATTGAATATTTTGTGCAGGAATACTTGGCAGGTCGTACTCCGGTCCCCTGTACATTGTGTAATAATTATCTGAAATGGCCTTTGCTCGCTAAAATTGCCGATGAAATGGGCGTTTTCTATATTGCTACCGGTCATTATGCACGGAATATACGACTAAATGAAACCGTTTATATAACACATGCTGCCGACTTGGATAAGGACCAAACTTTCTTTTTATGGGGCTTGAAACAGGATATTCTTAATAGGATGCTGTTGCCGATGGGTGATATCACGAAAGTGGAAGCCCGTGCCTGGGCTGCTGAACATGGATTCCGAAAGGTGGCAACCAAAAAGGATAGTATAGGTGTTTGTTTTTGCCCGATGGACTATCGGACCTTTTTAAAAGACTGGTTGGTCAGAAATGGTCAGACGTCGGTCAGCAATAGTGAGGCATCAATCAACGATAGTCAGACAACGGATAGTGATAAACAAACCTGGTCTGATAGAATCAGAAGAGGACGATTTATCGATGAAAAGGGGCGTTTTATTGCTTGGCATGAAGGCTATCCTTTTTATACTATTGGACAAAGACGCGGCTTGGGTATTCATCTGAATCGTCCTGTATTTGTGAAAGAGATTGATTCTGAAAAGAACGAAGTGGTGTTAGCTTCTCTTTCAGCACTGGAAAAAACAGAAATGTGGTTGAAAGATTGGAATCTTGTAAATCAGGAACGTACTTTAGGACGTGCTGACATAATTGTGAAGATAAGATATCGTAAACAAGAGAATCATGGTACGATTACCATTACACCGGACCACTTACTGCATGTACAACTTCACGAACCGTTAACTGCCGTTGCTCCCGGGCAGGCCGCCGCATTCTATGGAGACGGATTACTATTAGGAGGAGGAATCATTGTCAATGCCCGGTAATTAATTGACATAACTAAGGCACGGATTACACGAATAAACAAGAAAAGAGAATAAACTTATCCATGTAATTCGTGTAATCCGTGCTTGGAAGAAATCGGAGAGTTTTTTTGACGCTCTCTCCTTATACAAGTAACCTCTGTAATGGAAAAAACTTGTAATGGTTATGTTTTGGTTTTTGGTTATTCTTCCGAATGAGTGCTATTATTCAGCACAAGCATTGTCTCTATATATTCGCGTGTATTGCTTAATCGAGGGACTTTGTGCTGTCCTCCTAGTTTTCCTTTCTGTGCCATCCAGTCGTGAAACAATCCTTGTCGGGCAATGATCACTTCCAATGGTTGCAAAGCAATATCTTTCCATCGTTTGGCCTCATAGTCAGAGTTAACCTCTTTCAGCGTAGCGTCAAGTATCTCAGCGAACTTTTCTACGGAATCCGGCATTTTGGCGAATTCTATCAGCCACTGATGTCGGCATTTTGCGTTTTCATCCATAAACACTGGTGCTGCAGAGTATTCGCAAATTTGTGCTCCGGTTTCTGCGCAAGCCTTTGCCAATCCTTTTTCAGCATTATCAACAATCAGCTCTTCACCGAATGCATTGATGAAATGCTTTGTTCTTCCCGTGATGACAAACTTGTATGGATTCTTGCTGGTAAACTTCACCGTATCACCAATCATGTATCTCCACAAACCACAGGAAGTAGAAATAACCATTGCATAGTTCTTGTTAAGCTCGACTTCTTCAAGGCAATAAGCCCGTGGATTTTCTTTTCCTACTTCTTCCAAAGGAATAAATTCGTAGAAAATTCCATAGTCGATCATTAATAGCATGGCAGGATCGGAAAGGTCGTTTTGGGTTCCGAAATATCCTTCCGAGGCATTATAGGTCTCTACATAATGCATTTTAGGTGTTGTAATCACCTGCTTATATTGCTCACGGTATGGCGTGAAAGCCACTCCGCCATGGAAGAAAACTTCCAGATTGGGCCATACTTCTTCCAGTGACTGCTTTCCTGTCTTTTCAAGGATGCGTTTGATAAGTACCAGCATCCACGACGGCACACCGGACAGACTTGTCACATTTACCGGAATCGTACTGTTGGCGATTGCTTCTATCTTGGTTTCCCATTCGCTCATCAACGCAATTTTCTTGCTTGGTACACGAATGAAATTGATAAGCGGATTTACGTTTTGAATCAGAATAGCGGATAAATCTCCTACTAAACTATGATTGGAATTGAGGTTCGGGCTATGGCTTCCTCCTAGAATCAGTCCCTTACCAGAGAAAAAATGGCTATTTGGATTGATACGGAAATAAAGAGCCGCCGCGTCTTTTCCTCCTCTGTAATGGATATCTTCCAGCGCTTCTTTGCTGACAGGAAGGAATTTACTTTTATCATTAGTCGTTCCGGAGGATTTTGCAAACCAGCGTATTTCCGATGGCCAAAGCAGATTCTGTTCCCCAGCTCGCAAACGTTCTACATAAGGCTTAATTTCTTCGTATGTTTGGATAGGAACACGTTTTCGGAAATCTTCATAGTTACGGATAGAGGAATAATCATACTTTCTTCCCCATTCGGTTTGAGCGGCCTGACGTGTTAAGCGGTTTAACACACGATGTTGTATCTCACTAGCCTGGCTAGCATATAGGTCTATCTGTTTTAAACGGGAATCGAAAGTCTTACTAATAATTTTTGTAATATTCATTTCTGCTTTAACATAATAATGTTTAGTCATGCAAAAGTAACTTATTTATCTTTTTTTTCTATCTTTACCACGGAAATAATCGTTAAAAAGAGACGACTTTCATATAAATCCCGAGTTTTAGACTAAAATATGCGACAATGAGAATTGGAATCTTAACATCCGGCGGGGATTGTCCCGGTATCAATGCCACGATTCGTGGTGTGTGTAAAACTGCCATCAATTATTACGGGATGGAAGTGGTAGGTATTCACAGCGGTTTTCAGGGCCTGCTGACTAAAGATGTCGAATCTATTACAGATAAGTCGCTTTCCGGTTTGCTCAATCTGGGTGGAACGATGTTAGGAACCTCTCGTGAGAAGCCTTTTAAAAAAGGAGGTGTTGTCTCGGATGTTGACAAACCATCTTTAATTCTTCAGAATATCCGGGAATTGGGACTCGATTGTGTCGTTTGTATCGGTGGAAATGGTACACAAAAGACTGCGGCGAAGTTGGCTGCAATGGGAATTAATATCGTATCTGTTCCTAAAACCATTGATAATGATATTTGGGGCACAGATATTTCTTTCGGTTTCGACTCGGCAGTAACTATTGCTACCGATGCCATCGACCGTTTACATTCCACTGCAAGTTCTCACAAAAGGGTGATGGTGATTGAAGTGATGGGGCATAAGGCGGGTTGGATTGCTTTGTATTCCGGTATGGCAGGAGGAGGGGATGTGATTCTTGTCCCTGAAATTGCTTATGATATTAAAAATATTGGTAATACGATTCTGGAAAGGCTGAAAAAGGGCAAGCCTTATTCTATTGTAGTGGTAGCAGAAGGTATTAGGACAGACGGACGCAAACGCGCAGCTGAGTATATTGCACAGGAGATTGAATATGAGACTGGTATAGAAACCCGCGAAACAGTTCTGGGGTATATTCAGCGCGGTGGTTCGCCTACTCCTTTCGACCGCAATCTTTCTACCCGTATGGGCGGCCATGCGACAGAATTGATCGCCAAAGGTGAATTCGGGCGTATGGTAGCTTTAAAAGGGGACGATATTGCATCTATCCCTCTTGAAGAAGTTGCAGGAAAGCTGAAATTAGTTACGCAAGATCACGATTTAGTGATTCAGGGGCGTCGCATGGGGATTTGCTTTGGCTAGTTTTCCCGGCTTCCATCGTAGGTTGTACCGTAGAAATTTCATTATCGGAGGTGTTTTCTTCTAAAGCATTCTCCGGTTTTGTTTCGGGAATTACATTCAGTTCGGCTTCAAGTTCATTCTCAAGCTTGGTTGCCAATTCTGTATCAGAATTAGTTGCAAGTTCAACTTTCGATTCTGTTGTAGTTACTACATGTTGTGTTTTGATCTCTTCAACAGTTGACATAAATGCAGGGTCCTTTACTTTCTTTATAGCCATTTGGGCGGCATTCTGTTGAGATTCTTTTTTGGAATATCCCGTACCTGTTCCTGCCGGAAATCCTTCAATGCGTACTTCGGTTTGGAAAACAGGGTTGCTGTCGTGGTCAAGAAATTGCTCGATTAGCTCAAAGGAAACCTCCATCTTATTTTTTTGGCTCCACTCAATAAGTTTGGATTTGAAGTTAACCTCTTTTCGGGATATTTTATCCAGGTCGATATAGTGGTTGATGATCCGTTGTTCCATAAACTGTTTGCAGCGTTCATACCCCTGATCTAGGTAAATGGCTCCGATAAATGCCTCAAAAGCATTTCCGTACATATAACTGTTGTGGGAAGAAGAACGGGTGGAATACTTTATGAGTTTATCCAAACCGATTTCAACGGCTAACTTGTTCAAAGTCTCCCGCTGTACGATCTTAGAACGTGTGTTGGTCAGGAAACCTTCCCGTTTCCCTTCAAAACGTTTGTAGACAATATCTCCTACGATGGCGTCGAGGATGGCGTCACCTAAAAACTCTAGCCGTTCATTGTTGAGGGGACGTCCCTTGTCGGAGCGGACAGAAGTCGATTTGTGCAGGAGAGCCTGCTCATAAAGCTGGATATTGCGCGGGTAGAACCCGAGTATCCGGTAAAAACAAAGATAAGACTCTTTATCCTTGCGGAACAAGAGCCTTATCTTATCTATTTTGTTACGTAACACGATATTACTCTGCGTATTTCTTGAAGATAACACACGCATTGTGACCACCAAATCCAAATGTATTGGACAAAGCAACATTAACTTCGCGTTTTTGTGCTTTATTGAACGTGAAATTAAGGTTATAGTCGATATTTTCGTCGTTGTCACCTTCTTCGTGGTTGATAGTCGGAGGAACAATGCCGTTCTTGATAGCAAGGATACTTGCAATAGATTCTACCGCACCGGCAGCTCCCAGCAAGTGACCTGTCATTGATTTTGTTGAACTGATGTTCAACTCGAACGCATGATCACCGAATACTTCCTTGATTGCTTTTGCTTCTGAAATGTCACCAACCGGAGTAGATGTACCGTGTACATTGATATAATCTACTTCTTTCGGATCCATTTCCGCATCTTCCAGTGCATTTCTCATCACCAATTTCGCTCCCAGACCTTCCGGATGAGAAGCTGTCAGGTGATGTGCATCTGCAGACATACCTACGCCGGCAATTTCTGCATAGATTTTTGCACCGCGAGCTTTAGCGTGTTCCAGTTCTTCCAGGATCAGGCAACCGCCACCTTCGCCCATAATGAAACCATCACGGCTTGCGCTAAACGGACGCGAAGCTTTGGAAGCTTCGTCGTTGCGTGTTGACAGTGCGTGCATAGCGTTGAAACCGCCCACACCTGCCGGGAAGATAGCTGCTTCCGAACCACCGGATACAATTACGTTTGCTTTACCCAGACGAATCAGGTTGAAAGCATCTGCAATAGCGTTGGTTGAAGTAGCACATGCTGAACAAGTCGCGTAGTTAGGACCATGGAAACCATACATAATAGAAATCTGTCCGGCTGCAATATCCGAGATCATCTTTGGAATGAAGAACGGATTAAACTTCGGACCCATTTCCTGACGAGTGTAGTAATTACCTACCTCTTCTTCAAATGTATGTATACCACCAATACCGGCGCCGAAAATAACACCGATTTTGTTCAAGTCTTCTTTCTCGACGTCAAGACCGGAATCACTCACCGCTTCTTTGGCAACAGCGATGGCATATTGAGTATACAGGTCCATCTTTCTTGCTTCTTTGCGGTCTATGTATTTCGTTGCATCGAAGTTTTTCACTTCACATGCGAATTGGGTCTTGAATAATGACGCATCAAAATGAGTAATAGGCCCTGCTCCACTAACCCCGTTCACAAGGTTTTCCCAAAATTCGGGAACGCTGTTGCCAACGGGAGTAATGGCGCCAAGGCCTGTTACTACCACTCTTTTTAATTCCATATTGATGAAATCGAATTACTTAGCGTGTTCTTCGATATAAGATACAGCATCACCTACAGTACCAATCTTTTCTGCTTGGTCATCAGGAATAGAGATACCGAATTCTTTTTCGAATTCCATGATAAGTTCTACAGTGTCAAGAGAATCCGCTCCCAGGTCGTTAGTGAAGCTTGCTTCGGTTGTAACTTCTGATTCTTCTACGCCTAATTTATCAACGATAATTGCTTTTACTCTTGATGCAATTTCAGACATAACTTTAAGTTTTTAATTAATAATTAGTTTTATTTCTTTAAATTTGCGGTGCAAAGGAATGAATATTTATCGTTTTGCGCAAATATTTGACTAAATAAATGCAAAGTTTTGCACATTTTTCACTGTTTTGTGCATCGAGATTGAGGGTTATGAAGAAAAACATTGCAATTTTTGCTTCCGGTTCCGGTTCAAATGCTGAGAATATTATCCGGTTTTTCCAAAAAAACGATTCTGCTCAGGTTTCGTTGGTACTTTCTAATAAAAGTGATGCATGCGTTTTGGAACGTGCACATCGTTTAGGGGTGCCTTCTAACGTGTTTTCAAAGGAGGACTGGATAGCCGGAGATGAAATTTTGGCTATTTTGCAGGAGTATCATATCGACTTTGTTGTACTGGCTGGCTTTCTGGTTCGTGTGCCTGATTTACTTTTGCATGCTTATCCTAATAAAATCATAAATATACATCCTGCTCTTCTGCCGAAGTTTGGAGGCAAGGGAATGTATGGTGACCGGGTTCATGAAGCGGTAGTGGCTGCCGGTGAAAAGGAAAGCGGTATTACTATACATTATATAAATGAACATTATGACGAAGGAAATACAATCTTTCAAGCTACCTGTCCTGTTCTTCCGACAGATTCTCCGGATGATGTAGCCAAGAAAGTGCATGCTTTGGAATATGAACACTTCCCGCAAGTCATAGAACAAGTATTAAGAAATAAGTATTAGGTATTAAGTATTACTCCATGCAGATAATTGTTTGATGGAATTTTATGAAGTTCTCGGTCGCTACGGTTAATACCTAATACTTAATTAAATAAGCTGTCTCTTCTCGTCGCAAAGGATAATCCCCGCGTAAGGTTTCGAATTGTTCCGGTTGATTTTTCAATCGGGTGCTATCTTCGATTGGATTATACATCTGGAGGATTGCTTCTTCATGGTTTTTGGCATGTATAATAGGAGCGTCGGGTGCCGGTGCGTTTATTTTATAATCAGCTTCTATTTGGAAGAATTTGCAAATGGCATCCAATGACATGCGTGTGGCGTTTGCTTTTCCATCGGCAGAGTAACCCGCAATGTGGGGAGTACCAATAAATACCTTCTCTAATAACTCACGGTTAATTTCCGGTTCATGTTCCCATACATCGATGATGGCATCCGAAATGGTTCGGCTGTCCAAGGCCTTTAAAAGAGCATCAGTGTCAATGACCTCTCCTCGGGAGGTATTAATGATAACCGGTTTTCGTTTGAGTGACTGGAAAAAGTTCTCATCTGCCAGGTGGAAGGTTTTATATTTCCCTTCCTTATATAAAGGTACGTGAAAGGTAATGATATCACATTCTTCTGCTATTTTATTTAGTGAGGCGAACTGCTCTGTTCCTTCTTTTTCCTCCCGTGGCAAATCATTCAGTAAAACACGCATGCCAAAATCCCGGGCAACTTTAGCTATCTTACTCCCTACGTTTCCCACTCCTATGATTCCAATTGTCAGTTTGTTCAGCTTTTTGTTTCTGCAAGATTTCCACACCAGAAGCGATGACTGTATATATTGGGCGACAGAAGCAGAATTGCATCCCGGAGCATTTGCCCATTCTATGTCTGCTTGTTTGCAATACTCTGTATCAATATGATCGAAGCCTATGGTTGCTGTCGCTATGAATTTCACCCGACTACCTTTCAATAAATTCCGGTTGCAATGTGTGCGGGTACGGACAATAAGTGCGTCTGCATCCCGTACGAGCTCCGGAGTAAAATCTTTTCCCGGTACATAAACCACCTCGTCGGCTATTTTCTGAACCGCTTCTTTTATATAAGGTATTTTGTTGTCGATAATAATTTTCATATACAATTCATCTTTTATACTCACAAAGGTAACAAATAAAAAAGTAAGAAACGGTTGCTTGTCTGAAAAATATTACATAGATTTGTCCTATTATATATCTATTAGCTAGTTAAGATTATGACATTTAGTAACCTTTGCAACGAGATTTTTTGGAAATCGACAACAGATTACCATGTAACGGATAGTGTGGATGCTCCGATGAACAATCCTTACGAGTTGAAAACTATTGAGTATTATTTATATCTAAAGAACTGGATTGATGCTGTGCAATGGCATTTTGAGGATATTATCCGTGACCCGCAGATTGATCCGGTAGAAGCATTGACTTTGAAAAGAAGAATTGATAAATCAAATCAGGATCGTACAGACTTGGTGGAATTAATTGATAGCTACTTCTTAGACAAATACAAAGAAGTAAAACCTCTCTCTGACGCAACGATCAATACAGAAAGTCCTGCGTGGGCTATTGACCGCTTGTCAATTCTTGCATTGAAAATTTACCACATGCAGCAGGAAGTGGAGCGTACGGATACTACGGAGGAACACCGTGTCCAATGCCAGACTAAGCTGAATATCCTGCTGGAACAACGTAAAGACCTCTCTGCGGCTATTGAGCAGCTGTTGACTGATATCGAAGCCGGGAGAAAATATATGAAAGTATATAAACAGATGAAGATGTATAATGACCCGGCATTGAATCCGGTGCTTTATGCAAAAAAATAACGAATGGCGCGTATTCTCATTATTCGTTTTTCAGCTCTTGGCGATGTAGCCATGACAATACCGGTAATACATTCGTTGGCTGTGCAATATCCACAGCACGAAATAACAGTGTTAAGTCGTGCTGTATGGCAGCCGCTTTTTCAGGGGCTGCCTGCGAATGTGGGTTTTGTCGGAGCTGATTTAACAGGCAAACACAAGGGATTTTGGGGCTTGAATAGCCTCTATTCGGAGTTGAAAGCGATGCATTTTGATTACATAGCAGATTTTCATCATGTGCTTCGTTCCAAATATTTATGCCTGCGATTCCGTCTTGCCAATAAAACAGTAGCTTCCATTTGTAAAGGAAGGACCGGTAAAAAGAAACTGATTCGTCGTCACGATAAGGTGATGGAGAATCAGAAGAGCTCTTTTCGCCGTTATGCCGATGTGCTTGAGAAGTTAGGTTTACCGGTTTTATTAAATTTCTCTTCTATTTATGGCGAAGGGAAAGGCAACTTTGCGGAGATAGAGCCAGTCACAGGACCTAAGGAAGATCAGAAATGGATTGGTATAGCCCCATTTGCCAAACACATAGGCAAGATTTATCCGTTAGAGTTACAGGAGCAAGTTATAGCACATTTTGCGGCTAATCCTAAAGTGAAAGTTTTCCTTTTTGGAGGTGGCAAAAGCGAGCAGGAGGTATTTGACACATGGATTGCTAAATATCCTACGGTGGTTTCCATGATAGGTAAGTTGAATATGCGTACCGAATTGAATCTGATGAGTCATTTAGATGTGATGCTTTCAATGGATTCTGCCAATATGCATTTGGCGTCCTTGGTCAATATTCCGGTTGTTTCTATTTGGGGGGCTACTCATCCTTATGCCGGTTTTATGGGCTGGAAGCAATTGCCGGTCAATACCGTACAGCTTGATTTATCATGCCGTCCCTGCTCTGTATATGGACAGAAACCTTGCTGGCGTGGTGATTATGCCTGTTTAAGAGATATAAAACCGGAACAGGTTATAGCAAAAATAGAAGGGATTATAAGTTGATATAGAACATTCTACCTGGCAATTGAATAATCATTGTGTTACATGAAAGAACAGAAGATAATCATGGAAAAACAGATGGAAAATAAGAAAAAAGTGTTGATTGATCTTACGAATTACGGTAGTATTGCAGTAGGCTTTGGGCAGATAGCGGTTAATTATGCCGCTCTTTTTGCTTCTTTGCCTATAGATGATATACATTTTATCTATTTGATGCGTAAGAGAAGTGTGCAAGATTTCGGAGAGAATGTGACTTGTATACCTGTTCGTCGGATTAATAAGCTTTTTCCGTTTACATTACCTAAAGTAGATGTCTGGCATGCGGTGAATCAACAAAGAAAACTTGCGCGTGTTGCCAAAGGGACAAAGTTTATATTTACTATTCATGATTTCAACTTTTTGAAAGAAAAGAAGCCTTGGAAAGTAAAGTTGTACCTTCGCCGGATGCAGCATAAAATAGATAAAGCAGCGGTGGTAACTGCTATTTCTCATTATACAGCAGACATTGTCCGTCAACATGTTAACATGCGGGGAAAAGAGATTCGTGTTATCTATAATGGAGTGGAACGTATCGATACTCTGGAAGGAGCCCGTCCAGCCTTTGCTACCGGACGTCCTTTCTTTTTTACTATCGGACAAATCCGTAAAAAGAAGAATTTTCATCTCCTTCTCGATGTGATGCAGTCTTTTCCAGAATACGATTTATATATTTGTGGAGATACTACTTGCGGACATGGTGTTTATTCAGAGGAGCTTCGTACTTTGATTCGTGAAAAGCAACTTTCCAATGTTTATCTTGCAGGCGTAGTGACGCAACCGGAAAAAGTCTGGCTGTATCGAAATTGTGACGCATTTCTGTTTCCGAGTGAAGGTGAAGGTTTTGGCTTACCTGTTATTGAAGCCATGCAATTCGGTAAAGCTGTTTTTGCCGCTAGTCGGACTAGCTTGCCGGAAGTTTGCGGTGGACATGCTTTTATGTGGGATCAACTTGATACAGACTCTATGGTGCGGAGTATTCAAGAACATTTGCCGGATTTCTACAAAAATGAAGAACGCATAAATAACATGAAAGAGTATGCTTATTCATTCAGTTATGAGAAACATATACAGGCTTATTTGGATTTGTATCGTGAATTAGCTCAATTGTCTTAATGTCGAAGTTAATTGATCGTATACCTTTTCTGGGGTAATTAATGCAAAACGTTCTTCATAAGTTAATGTTACTTGTTGTTCCGGTGGAAGAATATCGTCGGGACTAATACCTCGGGCAAGTACGGAATTTGCAGGTAGCCACATTGATTTAGAAGCACTTGGCGAATAAATGGCGAATGAAGGAATTTCAAGGGCTTGCGCAATGTGCCGAGCTCCTCCTTCGTTTCCGAAATAAAACGAGCAGTTGGCGCAAAGTGCTGCCAGTTGTCGTAATGAGGAAGCTTGTATGTCGATCTTGATACGTTCCGGACATCCCAATTCCTTGTAGATATTTCTTGCATCTTCTTCTTCATACCCCGGTGCATAGTTGAAGATCATTTGTATGTCCTTGTATTCTTCCAATATCCTTTTAAGAGTGGTTATCATAAACTCCGTATTCCATTTTTTATGGAGGAGCTTAGTGGTGACTCCTATTAGGAATACGGGACGCGTAAAATCTATCCCCTCCTTTTTCATATAATGTCGAAAGTCTTCTTTCTCCTGATCAGTGAGGTATAACCTGAATTCTTTTGTATATTGAATAGGCTTGATTTTCTCTAATGGCGCTGCAAGCAATAAGTTGCGTTCTACCATATCCGTTGTCAGGCAGTTACTGTAAGTATCTGTCCGATAATTTAACAGGAAACGTGTGTATCCCTTGATTCGTCCTATCCGGAAAGGGGTATTTAATGAGAAAAGAGAGAAGAAGAGAGTCCGGATTGTAGAGCGCATATCAATGATGACATCGTATTTGTTTTGGTGTGTCACTTGCCATATTTTTTTTATATAAGCGGTGAATGGCTTATTCTCGTTCTTGTCAAAAGTAATAACTTTATCTATATCCGGATGCCCTTCATAGAGAGGGGCTATATTTTTATTCAGCACAAAGTGTATTTCTGCATCAGGAAAACTTTTTTTCAGCGTACTGCACAATGCAACAGCTAAAATAGAGTCCCCTATTTGTCTAAATCGAATAATCAGAATTCTTTTGATTGTTTTCATGCTTAACTTCTTTATGCTTTTTATTGTGCAAACATAGCAAAAAAAGCATTTATGTCTAAATATAAATGAAAAGAAAAAAGAAAAAACGACTAAAGTTGTTCACAACAGTATTTGCTATGTGTATAGAGAGTTAGCCAATCTTTGTGAGAAAAGAAAAAAATATATTCGGAATATGCCTTAATTTCTTTATCTTTGCTCCATCTTTGTAATTAGTATTATATTAGGAGAGTGTAATGAGAGTGATTGTAAATCCCAAGTACGCACATTTACAGAAACAGATTGAAGGCATTCCTCAGTTCTTTGAGAATGAAGGGAATGTAGTGTATGATGGACGTAATATTTTGAAACGGGTAAATTTGGATAATGTTGATGTTGTTGTGAAAAGCTTTAAGAAGCCTCACATCATTAATCGTGTTGTCTATTCATTTTTCCGCCAATCAAAGGCTGAGCGCTCCTATATATATTCAATGGAAATCCAAAAGCATGGTTTTGATACTCCGGAGCCGGTTGCTATGATCGAGCAATATCAAAAGGGGCTTCTTTCGCACAGTTATTATATTTGCTGTTATGATGGTGGTGAAACAGTGCGTGGTTTAATGGGTGGAGATGTGAAAGGCAATGAAGAAAGGCTATTGGCTTTCGCACGTTATACGGTAGCACTTCACCAGGCAGGTATTTTACACCTTGATTATTCCCCTGGGAATATCCTGATTCACCATAATGAAACTGAAGGATATAGCTTCTCTTTGGTTGATGTTAATCGTATGCAGTTATTGACTGATATTGATTGTGATACTGTATGTCGCAATATGTGCCGTTTGTGTACGTCACAAGAGGCTTTGGCTTATATAATGACAGAATATGCATCTCTCCGCGGGTGGGATGTAAAATACACTGTTGAACTTTCTCTCTATTATACCAATCAGTTCTTTAAGAGATATGTATTTCGTAGAGCTGCACGCAAAGAAACTACCAATCATATTGTTTCTCGTATTCTGTTGTTTCGTTTATGCCGATCATGTCGTTCTCTCTTTTCTCATTCCTCAGGGGCTTATTGCTATTTTTGGAAAAAGGAGAAAGATATTTATGATATATATTTAAGAAAATATGATTATCAAAATATCTTTTTTAAAGATTATCATTAATCTACTCCCATAATTTTTTAGCAAGTCCGTCTTGAAATAAATACAATATTTTTTTTAGTTTGCTTCTGAAAATATCTCTTCTTAATTTTTTATGATAAATGTTGCATAGTCTCATTTCATCAAAAATCTCTCCTTTTTTCATCATGTCTTTTCTAAATGAGCCAGAAGTAATTCCCCATTTCAATAAAAACTGTATATGTCCTTTATTCTTTTTTACACGCGTTGTTGAGCGGGCTTCAAAATGATATACTCTACTGTCGGAAACACCTTTGAATAGTCGTACACCTGCCATCCATAGTTTTGCTGAAAAATCAGGATCACTATACATTCCAGGTGAGTATTCTACGCTATATCCTCCTACTAAATCCCAAATGTCACGATGTACTATGTTGGGAGGAGGAGTAGCTCCGAACCAGTCATGGTGTGGTAGAGTTTTGTATTCTTTTAGTAGTTTTTCTTCCTGAAAACTTTCAGTATCTTCTCCGAAGTTGGCAGGCGCTATAACTCCTTTGTTTCCACAAGGAAAGGGCTGTATTAGTGTTGAAGAGAAAAAGAATAGTTTGTCAGGCGCCTTATTGACTTCATTCCAAAGCATCTTATCCCACTCTGGGCAAACATACATGTCGTCATTCATATAGACGATATAATCAGTCTCAACTTTAGTTCGTAATAAATTTAATGACCAACAGATTCCTATATTTTGCTCACTATGTGTATATGTTATATTGTTTTTTTTTACCCATTCTAATGTTCCGTCGCTTCCGTCATTGACGTGTATTAGAATTTGATGATTAAAAGTGGAATTTTTGGTAATACTTTTAAGGCATAGTTTCAGGAATGCTAAATTGTTCCATGTTGGAATTAAAATGGAAAATAGCGGTTTCTGTATTGTTACATCGTTATTCATATCTGTTATTGATGTTATTATAAATATTTATGATTTGAGTAGCTTGTTTTTCTTCTGAGAACTGTTTTATGAATTCCTTTCCTTTCTCAATCATCAACTTCTTTTTCTCTGGTTTGGATAGAATCTCGTTAAATGCCCGACTGGCTTCATCTACGCTATCCGGGTTAACATATATAGAATCCGGTCCTCCTGCTTCTTCTAGGCATGACCCTGTAGCTGCGACAACGGGTATTCCGGAATGTAAAGCTTCTATGATAGGTATTCCAAAACCTTCGAAATAAGAGGGATATGCAAATATCTCAGCCAATTGATAAATAGCGGGTAAATCTCCAAAAGGCACATTGTGCATGATATGTACTCTTGGGGTTAGATTATGCTCACTGGCAAAACGCTCTATTTTTTCTGTGTAAGGTGTACGTTTGCCTACAATGACGAGGTGTATGTCTTGTGGCAATTGTGGTAGTGCTTGCACTAGTAATAAAGCATTTTTACGTTCTTCAATGCTGCCTACGTTTAATATATATTTTGGTGGCAATTGGTATTTGGAGCGTACTTCTTCTTTTTTCTCATTGCCGACGAATTGTTCGAATACGGGATCGCAACCTTGGTAGACAACCTCTATTTTATCGGCAGGGATATGGAAAAACTTGATGATATCACGCTTTGTACATTCGCTGATAGCGATTATCTTATCAGCATTCTCGCATGCTTTACGAAATTTATACGTATATATTTTCCTGTCAAGGAAATGATAGTATTGTGGGTATCTCAGGAAAATCAAGTCATGGATACTGACAATGCTTTTGATGTGGCTTTTGTGGATATTCAGCGGAAGCTCGTTGCTAAGACCATGGAATATGCCGACTTCTTCATTTTCCAATTGACGGGTGATGCTGGATATACGCCATAGGGAACTGAATTTTCTCCAGAAAGACGTGGCAGGGTAAGCAAGGTGTAACTGCGGATACTTCTCAGTCAACATACCTAGCCTTTTATTGTTGCGCTTTTTGGGAGCGTATAGGATATACTCATTCTCTGGATAAAAACGACATAATATATCCGCAATATAGCGGCTATAATTGCCTAATCCTGTGAAGTTCTGTACAGCGCGTTTTCCGTCAAAGCCTATTCTCATTTCTATTATATGTGTTTTCTACTTAGACATTAAAATCCCGATAAGGTTTATCCAAGTCCAAATAATGAAAATTATGTTGCCTTTGCCCGCTTTGTTTGGGGATGGTCATGTAATCCCCATATTTCCGAGTCAGGTAACTATCGTATTCTTGTACGCCCCATACCTCTTCACCTTCAAAGAAGATAGGAGTCGGAGTTCCCAATACTTCTTTTGACATAATCCCTTTCATGCCGTCGTCATAATCGCAGACAAGGGGACTGTTGTCAAAATCATATTTAGTCATTACCTTTCTAATTTTTTTCTGTACCTCTGTGAGCGTATATAGTTTTCTGCATAATAACGGTATCCATGAGCTTGGACCTTTTCCGTGTTTGTACGGGTCACGATGAATCAGGTACAGTACCCGCTTGTAGAATTCATATTTGGCGAAATGCATTCTTTGTCTCATCCGTTTTTCTGGCACACCATCCAACGGAAATACATCAATATATACGCCACCCAAATATTTGAGATGCATGCGTTCTATTAAAGTCGTGTCTGCATCCTGTATTTTGGCAAATGGGAGAGGATACTCTTTGTCATTTTCAGCACAAACAGCTTCGTATGGTTTCGGCAACCATTCTTTGGCATTAGCCATTAATAAATCATAATCGGCTCTTGGCATGCCGATATCCAAATCATCGTCCCAGGGAATAAACCCTTTGTGGCGGACAGCTCCCAACATCGTTCCTGCCATGATATAATAGCGTAGATTATGCTCTTTGCAAACCTTGTCTATTGCCAACAAGTTCTTCAGGATGCGAAGCTGTAAGGGACGTATATTGTAAGTAGCCATATTTCTTTAACTTTGATATTAATAAAGACTGGCTGGAATCAGCTTCTGTGCTTGTTGGAAATCTTCCACCGTGTCCAATTCGGCCGAAAAGAACTCAGTCGTATCTATCACGTAAAAACTATACCCTTGTGGAATCAACCTTTCAAAAGCACGTTCGTAGAAAATATTATCCAACCCTTCCACTGTAATCATTGTCTCTAACTCCTGAAATAATGCCTTGGTGTATGTTGCCGACATCTTCTCGATTCCTATAGATTCGCCGATTGCTTCGGGGATAGAGCAAACCTTGCTGATTTCGACAACTTTCTGTTCTTCGTCCGCGATAACCTTTATCTCTTCCGCTCCCAATTCATGGCGGTTGAGTGCCAATGCGTCGGCTTTGTCTGAACCAAGAAGCTTTGCCACAATTTGAGGATCGAACACGATATCGCTGTCCAAAAGCAACACTTCTTCTTCGTCGGCATAAGGTCGGGTAAGCCATAAGGAATAGATATTGTTGGTCGATTCATATCTGTCATTATAAATAAAAGTGACCTTCCGTTCAGGATAACGTGTCTGCAGAAAATCGACTATTTGTTGTTGACGGTATCCTGTGACAATAATGAACTCGTCAAAGCCATTTTGTATCAAGGCGTCAAAAGCTCTTTCCAGCAAACATCGTTCTCCTATCTTCAGGAGACATTTAGGAGTCGTATCGGTCAGCGGGCGTAAGCGCGAAGCTATTCCTGCAGCTAATATTACAGCTTTCATTTAGAGGCTATTTCTTTGATTGTATCTATAACGATCCGGTTCTGTTCTGGACGTCCCAATGTAATGCGCAAGTGGGTGTTGATATCCGGTTCATTCATGAATTTAATTTTGTAACTCTGTTCGGCAAAAGCCTTTTGTAAAGCCTCTTTTAGCTCTATCGGATATTTGATTAAAATGAAATTGGCAACCGATTCATATACCTTGAATCCGGGTAACACGCCGATTTCCTTTTCGTAACGCTCACGGTCTTCGTTCATCAGTTTGGCGATGTTGCGGTAGTGTGCGTCCGATTTAAGAGCTGCAATGGCGATATCTTCGGATATCCGGTTGTATCCCAGATATTTATTGCTGTATCTGCTGAATTTTTCCAGTTCCTTACTCATAAATCCGAATCCCATACGCAAGCCGGGCAATCCATAAAATTTGGACAAAGTACGAGAGAAAATCAGATTCGGATATTTATTAACCAGCTTTTTGATATAACTAGTATCGGTTGAAACGAAAGAAGCGTATGCCTCGTCTATCAACACTTTGGTGCTGGCCGGCACTTCTGCCAGCAGTTCGTCCAACTCTTCCGGTGTCAGACCGTTTCCAGTCGGATTATTCGGAGATGCAAGCAGCAGAATCTTCGGATTCTCTTTCTGTATCATCTCTTTTAGGGCTACGAAGTCATATTTGAATGTGTTACCGTCTTCGTAGAGAGGATATTGTAGCGTACGCCCATTCACTTCGTCCGCGATAGATTTATAATACCACCATGAGAATTTAGGAATCAGCATCGTTTTATTGCCGTCTTCTTCCGTCAGGAAGAAATGAACGGCTTGTTTCAGAATGTCTTCTCCACCGTATCCCAATAAAACTTGCGTCTCGTCGATGTTGTATGATTCAGATAAGAAAACAGATAATATACTCTTTTTCCCTTCATCATAAATGCGGGTGTAAAAGCAAAGCTTGTTTATGTCGAAGTTTTTTAGTGCTTCTACCACCTCTTCAGAAGGTGCGTAATTAAATTCGTTTCGATCCAGAAAATTCAATTTCTTTTGTTCCATATTTGTTATTCAATTTTTTTCTTGGCTAAATACTGGTCAACTCCTTTGGAGCACCAAGTACGTTTTTCTTCAATTGTCCGTTGTAGTATCTCGTTGTTAATATTGAATTGTGCCCGTGAATTGTCCTGATGATACAGATGAAAGACAATTCCTGCATTTTTGATAATACGTTTACGGATACCGGCATTAATAAGCCGACAGGCAATTTCGCTATCTTCACGTCCCCAGCCGATCATGCTCTCATCATATCCGTTGACCATTAACAAGTCGCTTTTCCAGAATCCCATATTACAGCCGCGTACATACAGTAGGTCTGTCCGGTGATAGTTTTGTAGAAGCCATGTTAGCAATCCCCAGCGTATTCCGTTGAGTCGGTTATGCACTCCTTTGTTACGGATTGAAACTTGTATGCTTCGTTCTGCTATTAATTTTTCCGAGAGTTCCGGTTGTATGTTAAGTCTGCTGCCACTCACAAAACTATTTTTGCGTGCAAAGCGTTTGTGGTCTTTGACAAAATGACGATTTAAAATAATATCTCCGTCAATCTGAATGATGTAGTCCATACTAGCTTTTGCAATGGCTTTATTTCTGATGGCAGTCAGTCTGAAACCATTATCCTCATGCCAGACGTGTATCACTGGCACGGGAGATTCCTTCTGAAACTCCTTTACCACTTTTATGGTTTCTTCTCCGGAACCGTCGTCTGCTATCAGCACCTCGTCGGGGAGTGTTGACTGCTGAAGTACACTTTTCAGACAAAGCTCTAATGCTTTGGGTGAATTGTATGTTGATATAATTAGCGAAACTGTCATAGGTTTAGTACGTTAGATTTCTTCAAGTCCGTTATTCGTTCTGGTTATTTTTTCCTCTTTAATTTTCTGCATAAACTCCCGGTGGTGAGGTTCCTCTTTTCGGGAAAGCTGTTTGTGATATAAATGATAGGCGATAGCAGAGAATTTAATGATTTTTTTCTGTCTGCCTAGATTTACTAACCTCCAGCTTAGTTCTTCGTCTTCATGTCCCCATCCTTGCAAGTTGTTGTCGTATCCATTAATAGCAACAAGATCTTTTTTCCAGAAAGACATATTGCAACCCTTCACTCTTCTTCCTGATAGTTCTTTGCGGGTTGCAAACTGCGCGATCCTAGGATGAAACCGTAAGGCATTTGTCGGTTGCTTCATTATTAACCGGAGTTTATTAGTTATTGATAATTTCTCTTTATCAAGTATAGATACAGTTGTTTGGGCATTAAGGTTCGCTCGAGTCCCTCTGATAAAACACCCTTCTTCAGCCATACGTATATGATCCTCAATGAAATGAGGAGTGGCTATAATATCTCCGTCGATTTGAATGATGTAAGGGGCGGAAGCCTTTCGTATAGCTCTATTCAACACAATCGTTTTACGGAATCCTTTATCTTCGTGCCATTCATGAAATATTGGAAAAGAAACTTTTTGTGCAAAATCATGTATGAGTTTTGCAGTTCTTTCGTCAGAACCATCATCCGCGATGATAATTTCAGTAGGCAATATCGTCTGTTTTAAAATGCTCTTCAGGCAGAGTCTCAAAGCCTCCGGCCAATTGTATGTAGCAATGATTAGCGATATTGTGACTTCTTTTTTCATATTCCGAATATCTAACGAAGAATAAATGTGCAAATATACATTACTATCCTCAGAATAGCAATTATTTAGGGATTTAATTTCTTGTATGTTTGTGTTTATATGAGAATAGATTGTTTATTTTATATAAAAATAGAATGAGGGCTTTCATTCGTTTTTTAAACTTGTGTGTATTTGCTAAAA
The DNA here is from genome assembly GCF_001688725.2 of Bacteroides caecimuris. Lineage (NCBI taxonomy): Bacteria > Pseudomonadati > Bacteroidota > Bacteroidia > Bacteroidales > Bacteroidaceae > Bacteroides > Bacteroides caecimuris. The sequence continues at coordinate 4,597,712 of NZ_CP015401.2, forward strand.
TATGAATGATATCTCTAAATCCAGAGCGGTCTAGAGCGGCACAGTCTATGAATGTTTTGCTCTGTGTTGCTGGGAAAGTGTTTTGAAACCATAATGTGCGTTCTTGATTAAGTGCTTTCCCATTGGAACTTATGCCTCTTCCATCGCATTCAGATATAATATATGGTAAGTGACGATAAGTGTGGTTCTCAATTATGAGGCATTGGAAGCAATGTGCCCAATCAGATATGATTTTGTAATTAATGTCATATCTTTTGTCTTTAAATAGGGTGTGATGTATAAAACATGATTGGTGGTGTAGTGAATTGTCTGATAGATATATGAGGTCAAGTGTATCTGGATATGTCCTTTTTTTAGTTTTCCTTTTATAGAATAAAATGGTGTCTCCGTATAGGTATTCTGTACCATCAAAGTGTATTTTAGAAAGGACGTCTTGGCTTAAGCAATCACCGGAATTAAGGAAATATAGATATTGTCCTTTTGCATGTTCAATGCCTTTATTCATACCGTCATATATTCCTTTGTCAGGTTCTGAAGACCAATAACTTAGATGAGGGTTTGCTTTTTTGTATTGTACGATTATTTCTATACTGCCGTCAGTAGAACCAGCATCAATAATAATGTGTTCATATGATGAAAATGATTGTGAATTTACACTCTCTAATGTTTTGAGTAAACCATGGCTGTTGTTAAAGTTTACAGTGATTATGCTAAGTATTGGTCCGTTCATATATGTAGGGCTGTAGATTGGTTATGAATGTATGGCCTTTAGGTAAGCCTCTTCTGTTTTTTGGGCTGCTTTTTCCCATGAATATCGTTTTAAACGTTCATCGCCTAAACGGATTAATTGAGAACGTAGGTCTTCATTATATATTATTTTTGTGATAGCTTCAAACATAGAGTTAATAGAGTATGGATCAAAATATATAGCAGCTTCGCCTGCTATTTCAGGAAAGCAACTAGTGTTGCTAAGTGCTACTGGACAGTGGCATGCGTAGGCTTCTAAAATAGGAATTCCAAAACCTTCATAAAGAGATGGATATACGAATAATAGAGCCCTAGAATATAATTCACTAAGGGCCTGGTCGGAAGCCTTTATATGAATTGTATATTCGAGTATACCCATATTAGTAAGCGTTTCTTGCTCGTCTTTTTTTAATTTACTTCCTGTGTAAATTGCAAATAGCGTTTTGTCTTTTTCATGAATTTGGGCGAATGTTTCCATAAAGCGTTTGAAGTTTTTATAAGGGGTGCGATCGCCCACAAATAATAGAAATCTTTTTGGTATCTGTAATTTATGTTTTCCTGAAAAGTGTTTCATACTTGTGCTATGGTAGATAACGTCTATCTTTTGAGGATTAATATTGAAAATTTCAATAATATCTTTTTTTGTGTTTTCACTAATAGCTATAATTCGATTTGCACGTGTTATAACCTCTTTCTTATGATTTATTGTGATGTTTGCATCTGTTACATATTGTGGAAATTTTTCGTGAATCATGTCGTGTACGGTAATGATGTATGGGTTTTCTCCAATATAATCTAAGAAATATGGATCATAGTATGTAGGGTGTAGTAAATATGGTCCACTTGTTTTTAGAAGTTTTTTTGTTATGTTGTGATTCTTTTTTTGAAAAAAAGAACGATATCGCTTGTAGATGAATCTGGGTAATAATATTAAACTTCTTTCCAGCATCCAACTAGTAAGGTAATAATTGATGGAATATCGTACGGTGATTTTATGTTTTGCTGAGATTCTTTTAATTATCTCACAGAAATAACGTGAAATTCCGCCAAAGCGTTGCATTTCGAATATTTGGTAGTCATATATAATAAAAGGAGATTTCATAGTCATTATTGTTTTGGTTTATGAAATGAAAAAAAAGAATTTATGTAATATAAAAATAGGATGATTCTTCTTATACGTTTTTTGAACTTGTGAGTTTTATTTAATAATGGAACTAAATCGCTGAGTCCGGTTTCTCTGAAAGCTTCAAGTTCTAAGAATGATTTGAAGAAGATTTTATTTATGTTTTGTTCTATCCATTTGTTGCGTTCTGCCCACGTTTTCTCATAATTTGAACTTGCACCTCCACCATCGTATTCAACAATAGTTAATGGTATGTGTTTATAACTACATTTTTTTAAGATAATAGAGTCGATTGCATGTATCCAGTCTGATATAATTTTATAGTTAGTATCGTATTTTTGTTCTATGAATAGTGAATGGTGGATAAAACAAGCTTGTTGTGAAATCCATCCTTTTGAGTTTGCAAGAAAGAATGTGTCGAAAACGTCAGGATATTTCCATATCCAAGGTGCTTCGTTAGTTGGTATGATTTTTATATTGCCATATATATATTGAGTTCCATCAAAAGGAATACATGTTAAAACATCTTTTATAAGGCAGTCTCCAGAGTTGAGAAAATATAAATATTTTCCAGAAGCATGTGCTATACCTTTATTCATTCCATCGTATATTCCATTATCTTTTTCTGATACCCAATAGGTCAAATGAGAAGTCTCTTTACTGTATTTTATAATTGTTTCTTTACTTCCATCTGTTGAACCCGCATCAATAATGATATGTTCATAAGATTTAAACGACTGATTCCTTATACTATTCAGAGTTGTTATTAGTCCTTTGTTATTGTTGAAATTTACAGTTATTATACTTAATGTAGGTTGAGGCATAATCATTTATTTAAATGTGTCTGCAAATATAATAATAATGAATTGAATTTGTAGATTTGTTATATGATAAAATTGCTAAGAGTGCTTTAGTTATTTTTAATAGGGAAAGATGCTTTTTATTGCTTTTGTTATGTAGTGTAGTGGGGATTTATGTATATTTGCTGAATATAATGTTTTATATAATAAATGAATGGATTGTTTAGTAAGTGTAATTGTTCCTGTTCATAACACAGTTGAGTATCTACCTAGGTGTGTTGATTCAATTCGTAATCAATCTTTGAAAGATATAGAAATTATTCTAGTAGAAAATCAATCAAGTGATGGTTCTGCTGCGTTGTGTGATAGGTATATGTCTTTAGACCCTCGTGTAAAAGTTCTTCATCTACCAGTTGCCAATGCATCTGTAGCTCGTAATGCAGGGCTGGATATTGCTTCAGCTCCCTATGTTGGTTTTGTCGATAGTGATGATTATATCGAATGCAATATGTATGAGGAGTTATTGGAGGTGATAAAATGTAATGATGTTGATATTGTCTATTCTAATTTTCAGACTGAATATTTGGATGGGCGAATTGATAGGTGTGGTAAGAATACTGGACGAATATATGTACGTTCATCGTTAGATGTATTAAAAGACATGATGTGGGATAAATTGAATTGTTCGTCTTGTACAAAGCTTTTTAAAAGAACAGTCTTTTCAGAGTTTAAATTTCCGGAAAATAATATTTATGAAGATAGAATTGTGATGCATATGTGGATATTACAATGTAAGCAAGTGGTTTGGGTTGATAAAGTGTTTTATCATTATGTAGAGCGTAATAGCAGTATTTGTCATTTAATTACCCCTCTGAATCGATATCATTATTTTATGGCGGAATTTTCTCGGATAGAGTTTATAGAGAAATATTTGTTGTTTGAAGGAGAGGAATTATTGGAAGCAAGGAATAGGCTTATTCGTATATGTTTTTCAGCTTTTGAAGAGTTTGTTCTTTTGACGAAGCCAAGATGTTTTCAGAAGCCAATAAGACATATGAGAGCTAAATTTAAAACAATATTGAAATTACCTTCTCAAGAGTTAGAAACTTTTTATCGTAAACGAATAAGAAAAATTGTTTATTTTTGGCCAATATATTATTGGCGGCATTTTTCCTGATTAAGATAGGCAGATGGTCGAATTTGGTGTTTAGGTGTTGATAATGTGTGTAAATTGAGATGGGGGATGCAGTTAGAATAGAGCTGCCATATTGTGTGTTTTAAATGTTGATAATATAAGTAATATGGATAGATTACTACCACTTGTGTCTATTGTTGTTCCGGTTTACAATGGGGAAACTTTTTTGGAGAAATGTCTTCAAAGTATAATACGGCAAAGTTATACAAATATAGAAATTATTATTGTAAATGATGGAAGTACTGATAATACATCATTGATAATAGATAGATATGTGGATTTGGATAAGCGTATAATTGGTTTGAAACAAAAAAATGAAGGTCCTGCTTTGGCAAGGAAGAAAGGTTTGGAAATAGCTAAGGGAAAATATGTACAATATTTGGATAGTGATGATTGTCTACATGAAAAAGCAATAGAATATTTGTTGGATAAAGCGGAAGCTACTAATGCGGATATTGTAGTTGCTCCTTTTCGGTTTTGTTATTTAGACGGTACCTTTTGTATGTCTTCATCTTTTGATTTTTCAAGTATGTCTGGGATAGACTATCTTAAACAGATATTAAATAATAAAGCTTATTGGAGTGTTTGGTCTAAATTTCATAAACGTGAATTGTTGTTGGGCATTCCTATGGAGGTCTATCCTGATATCTGTTTTGGGGAAGATGTGATTTGGAGTGCGCAATTGCTTATACGTTCAAAGAAAGTTGTTTCTATAAAATATGTTGTTTTGGATTACAATATTCGGGATTTTTCACTTTCTCATTCTTGTAGTTTTGATGATGGTAAATTTGCAAATTTTGAATTTTATAGAAATTGGTTAGAACTCTATCTTACTCAAAAGGGGGTAATTGACTTCATGAAAAAAGATTTGGCATTTTTTCATATCAGAAATACTTTTCAGAAAATAGCTTGGCGGAAGATGCACAATTTGAAAGAAGATATGAATAGAATAATACACGATTTGAAATGTTTTCCAGATTTGAGGCAGACAATGTCTAAGCGTGAATTAAGAGTTGTGTTTACTTATCGGTTTTCTATTTTGTGGGGAAATTTGAGGCTAAGATACTATATACGAAAAGGTAAGATATAGATATGCTAAAGTGTTGATATTTTGGGAATAAACAGTGCTCTTTGAGTTATTATAAATGTTAGTGTATTTGAAAGTTCTATTAACTATATTTAAGGAGAGGAATTAGGAACCTTAGTTGAAGGGAGTCCATATTTCTTTTCTGTTTTGTTCTCTTCTTTTTTTGTGAGAAACAAGATTGTTGATTTTTAGAAGGAATGATAATAATTTCCCAATTCTTTTTTTGAATTTTTTTGTTTGCGATATTGGTTGTATGAAAGGAGCAAGTTCGGAAATACGATACTCATATAGTTCAGATAATGCGTCTAATATGGCTTTAGGAAACTTGTTTTTGATCCATCTTATTCGTTCTTCCATTAATTTTTCTTGATTGGCACTAACTCCATTCCCGTCTACTTCCGCTATTGTAATATCTATATATTTGTAGCTGCATTCGGCAAAAATGACACTCTCTATTGTATGTATCCAGTCTGATATAATTTTGTATTCGGTATTATATAGTTGTTTCTGAAATAAAGAATGGTGAATGAAACAGGCTTGATGTGGTAATGCTGTTTTAAGAAGGTAAACGATATCTAATGTTTTAGATGGAGTAATATATCTGTGGTCTTTTTCGGATAATATATATAGTATTTTACCATATATATATTTATTACCGTCTAGATCTATCTTTTGTAATATGGTGTTGTTTGCTAGAATATCTCCGGAATTTAAAAAAAATAGATACTCTCCATGAGCTTGTTTTATTCCTTTGTTCATTCCGTCATAAATGCCGTTATCAGGCTCTGATATCCAATATAACGGATATGTAACTTCTTTTTCATATAGTTGTATTTCGTCTGTACTGCCATCTGTAGAATTTGCATCAATAATGATATGTTCAAAAAAGGCGTTTTCTTGATTTTTGATGCTATTTAAAGTTTTGATAAGCCCACTTTTGTTGTTGTAGTTTACGGTAATTATGCTTAATAATGGAGCAGTCATGTTCTAATCCTATAAAATTATATATTATGTTGATTGTATATTTGCAAATATACATATATTTGTCATTCATACGAATTAAAGTTAATGCTTTTAAAATATGTTTGGTGATTTAAAAAGGAATATTTATAGATGTCTGCTAAATAGAGGGCTGTTGCGATCTAAAGTCGTAGTTTTGATGGACGGTGGTGTTTGCTCGCAGATGCATCAATATCTATTAGGATATTTATATCGTAAGGCAGGTTTTTCAGTGTGTTATGATTTGACTTTCTATAAAGAATGGGGATTGGATATAAATAATGAGTTTGTTAGGAACTTTGACCTATTGAAGGCTTTCCCATATTTGAAGTTTGAAGAAGCGTCAGAAGTGGAAGTGGATATATATAAAAAGGAATATTTTTATGCAGGTAATGATGGGGATATTCGTACCAATGATATGTCTTTCCTTAGGTTGGTTCCGCCTATATATTTAGGAGGATATTATCATTTCCCGTCAAAGCAATGGCTTGAAACTTTTCAATCTTTATATAGAATGGTTGATGGTGTCCTTGATGCAGCTAGTCAGATAAAATGTATAGAAATAGAGGAGCGCATAGATTCTGTTGGAGTTCATGTCAGAAGAGGAGATTTAAAGGAAGAAGTTTCTTCTTATGGAGCGCCGGCTTCACTTGATTATTTTATAAGTGCTACGGCTTTCTTTAAAGAGAAATTGCATAAACCTTATTTTTATTTCTTTTCGGATGAGCCAGAATGGGTTAAAATGGATTTATTGCCAAGGCTTCCTGTGAAAAATTGCGCGGAAGTGGTTGACATAAATGGTTCTGATAAAGGTTATATGGATTTGTATTTGTTAGCTCATTGTAAACATCAAATAACAACGAAGGGTACTTTAGGGAAATTTGGAGCTTTATTAGTAGACGCTCCTGATAAGTATGTAGTTTTATATAATGATGAAACACAACAATATTGGAAAATATTATTTCAGAATCCGGTTTTTATATAGGTTAATGAATGGATAAAAGGTTTTGCTAAATCTTGTATTTTTTTTATGAAGATAAGTGCTTTTCTGCTTGAAAAACTTATCTTTGTATTCGAGTTGCGACTACTCTATAAGTAATCAGTAAGAACTGTTGTTTAAAACGAATGATGGATTGTTTGGTGTTGATTATTATTTATGATGCTTGTGTAATTAATTGTTGATACTATATATAATGAAAAAAAAGATTTCGGGTGGTTTGTTTTTCGTGTTGTTGAGTTTGATAGCTTGTCAAGGGGATTCTTCTTTGATTTCCTGTGATAATAATGATGGAACTTCGTTGATAAATGCAACTACAAGAGGTGAGGCTGGAGATGGAAAATATGATGTTTTAGGACATGGTTATGATATTACGAACCAATATTTGGACCCAAATGCTAGTCGGGCAATTGTTCTCGATATAAGTAAACTTGAGGTAGATAATCTTATTCAACCTTATAATTTGGGAAAGGCTGATGCTCGTTATGTCTCTGGTAAAGATGTTTATGAATTTACGTCTAATATGTCTACATCAATAAAAATAGATGAACCAGGCTTTGTGAAAGCAATAGCGGGAGGCTCTTTAAATGTTGCGTTTGGTGGAAATAATTCTTATAGTTCAGATTATTCTTTTGCATACTTTAATCAAAAGTATGTTGATAGTAGATATAGAATTACAGAAGTGGATTTAGAGGTTTTACGTGGGTATCTTACTCCACAGTTTATAAATAGAGTCTCGACGTATACTCCTGCTCAAATTGTTGAAATGTATGGTACTCACGTTTTGAAAGATATATATGTCGGAGCAAAACTCGAGGTTTATTTGATGGCTAAGTCTACTAATACTTCAAAGAAACAAAATGTTGATGCAAGTATGGGAGTTTCTTTAGCAAAGATATTCAACATAGAAGCTAAATTTCATTATGATAGCTCTTTAGCTACGAATAATAGAGAACAGTCGTTATATTATTCTACAGTTGGTGGAGATCCTTTTGTGGGTTTGCTAGGAACTTTGGATCCAGAGAAGGCACCAACTGTAGATCTTTCTAAATGGAGTGCAACAATCAAAAATACTACTCCTAAGTTTATTGATGTTGATAATAGTATTCAATCCTTTATTCCGATATATGAATTAGTTGCCGATCCTGTAAAAAGTCAAGCTTTAAAAACATATATCAATAGTTATGTAAGAAGTAAGGAGTTGAAATCGGTTACCTTGTATCCTACAAGTTCCGGTTTACGCACAATATCTGGATTAGGTCATGTAAATGCAGGTGGAGGAGTTGCTATTGGGGATATTGATGGTAATGGTAAACCGGATATGGTGCTTATGGGGGTAGATGATCCTGCTGGGGTAAATTCTTTCTGGTATAGAATATTATTCGATTTAGATGAAAATGGATTTTCGTCAAGACAGTCTGGCGTTTATTCCATTCCGGCAGTAGGGCACGATAACTCTGGTGGAGGTGTGGCTATTTCTGATTTAAATAAAAATGGAAAGCCTGATCTAATATTATTGTGTGCTGATAAACCTGCAAAGGGACCTGCGGGACTTTGTTATAGAGTGGTGTATGATTTGAATATCGATGGAAGTTATACTTCTGTCTCTTCAATAAAATCGACTCCGGCTATGGGAGATTGCTATGATGGAGCAGACATTGATATTTGTGATATTAATGGAAATGGAATCCTTGATTTGTTATTAATGACTTATGACGATCCGGAAGAAATGAATAATTTTAGGTACCAGATTGCTTATGATTTAAGTTCTTTTGGTAATTATCAAAGTCTTTCTCCTTTGTATGGAATATCAGGAGTGGGACATATGGGAGAAGGTGCGGGTGTTGCTGTTGGTGACATTGATAGGAATGGAACATTAGATATTATATTTATGGCTCTTGATGCTCCAGAAGGAAGCGCCAATCGATTTGTTTATAGAGTGCTCCCCGATATAGATAAATATGGAGCTTCTTACTCTCCATTGTCTGATGCATTTTGGCTACCGACAAGTCTATCTCCTTGCCAAAGGGGTGGGGGAGCAGGTTGTTGCTTGTATGATATTGATAATAATGGTTTTCTTGATGTTGTCTTTGTGGCTATAAATAATGACGTACTTGGACGTAATAATACTTGGAAATATGTAACAGGGTATAATTTGAATAAGCAATATATTCCTATGCAATGGAGGTAGTTTATAATTACTTCATGTTGATGGAATAAAAAGTTATGCTCCAGTCTTGTTTTGTATAAATATAATAGTCCGCTAAAAATTCAACATATCAGCTAAACGGCTTCTGCCACTATGCCAAATAGTTCTTTGATAAGCTTAGCATTAAAATTTCTGTTCGGTTTCATACCGGACTTGCTAAAAAATCTTTTGAGCATATAAATATTACTCAGATAGGTCTTTAGCAGTCCGATGGAAACCGGCGGATAGTATTGTTTCTGCATGACCTTTGCGATGCTTACCGATGCCGGTGAAGCATTGAAAGCGAAGTCGAGTTTTCTCAAGTCCCTTGCCTGGCAATTATTGAGTCCGGTAAACTGCTTGGAATCCCGAAAACAAAACTCAATCTGGAATCGTGTATGTTAGTATTCGATGATGTCTTTGGCCGACATGTCAAGATCGGTGGAGAAATAGATTTTATGTCCTCCTGATTTTGGATAATGAACCACGACTTTGATGTTGCGTTTAATGTGCTATATCTTAATTTTATAATTCTTTCCCTGTATAAATTGCTACAATATAGATATTTCTGTATATATTTGTGTTATGTAAACTAAATCCAATGAAATATGAGCAGCAAGATTTACCCTATTGGTGTGCAAAACTTTGAAAAAATTCGTAAAGGTGGCTATTTTTATATTGATAAAACAGCATTGGTTTATCAATTGGTGAAAACCGGAAGCTATTATTTTTTGAGTCGTCCGCGCCGTTTTGGCAAAAGTCTGCTCATTTCTACGCTTGAAGCCTACTTTCAAGGAAAGCGGGAGCTCTTTGAAGGGCTGGCTATGGAGAAACTGGAAAAAGATTGGGTAAAATATCCCGTTTTACATCTTGATCTTAATACGGAAAAATACGATACTCCGGAAAGTTTGGAGAACAAGCTCAACGGGGCATTGGTGGAATGGGAGAAGATATATGGTGCGGAGCCCTCGGAGAGATCCTTAGCGATGCGTTTTGAAGGGATTATTAAACGTGCCTGCCGACAGGAAGGACAGCGTGTGGCTATTCTTGTGGATGAGTATGACAAGCCGATGTTGCAGGCTATTGGTGATGATGTTTTGCAAAAGAGTTTCCGCAATACATTGAAAGCTTTCTATGGTGCATTAAAAAGTCAGGACGGCTGTATTAAGTTTGCTATGTTGACGGGAGTTACCAAGTTCGGTAAGGTTAGCGTGTTCAGTGACTTGAATAACCTGAATGACATTTCAATGTGGAATAAGTATGTGGATATTTGTGGCGTGAGCGAACAGGAATTATATGATAACCTAGGTGCTGAGCTCCATGAATTTGCAGATGCGCGGGGAATGACGTATGAAGAGGTATGTGCCCGGTTGAAAGAAATGTATGATGGTTATCATTTTACGCACAATTCCAAAGGAATGTACAACCCCTTCAGTCTGCTTTTGGCTTTTGATAGGAATGAGTTTAAAAGCTACTGGTTTGAAACGGGTACTCCCACTTATTTGGTGGAGTTGCTGAAGAAACATAATTACGACCTTCATCGGATGGCTCATGAAGAAACCGATGAACAGGTACTGAACAGTATAGATTCTGAATCTACCAATCCTATTCCGGTAATCTATCAGAGCGGGTACCTTACTATTAAAGGGTATAATGAGGAGTTTGATATTTATCGTTTAGGTTTTCCCAATCGTGAGGTGGAGGAAGGTTTTGTTCGTTTTCTGCTCCCTTATTACGCGAATGTGGATAAAGTGGAAGCTCCTTTTGAGATTCGGAATTTTGTTCGTGAGGTACGTGCCGGCGATTACGAATCTTTTTTCCGTCGCCTGCAAAGTTTCTTTTCCGATATTCCATACGAACTTGCACGCGAATTGGAGTTGCATTATCAGAATGTACTTTATATTGTATATAAGTTGTTAGGTTTTTATGTAAAAGCAGAATATCATACAAGTGAAGGCCGTGTGGATATGATATTACAGACCGACAAGTTCATCTACATCATGGAATTTAAATTGAATGGTACGGCGGAAGAAGCTCTGCAGCAGATCAATGACAAACACTATGCCCGACCATTTGAAACGGATTCACGAAAACTTTTTAAGATTGGTATAAACTTTAGTACTGAAACGAGAAATATTGAGAAGTGGTTGGTGGAAAATTGACGCCTCTGACGCGTATTTTTTATTTTCATTTCTCATATTCTCATAGATTTCATACAAAATCAAGACAATCAAGCGGATAGGCTATGAGAAATACTTTTCTAGAATGGCATTTCTCATAGTTTTTCCGCAAAATGACGCTGATTTTGCTTATTTCTCATACTCGCCGGAGTTTATTTCTCATAGTGTCCCGGCCCTGCTACATAAATAGGCTGTGTAGGTTTTCCGATATTCTGCAACTTGCCTTCTGCTTTCAGTCTGCGTATTTGGCGGCTGGCCATGCTTTGGGTGAAGCAACAAAGTGATTGCATGTTGCTGCGGGTCAGTACGGGATGCGTTGCAAAATATTCCGTGAGTTTCCGGTCGATTTCTTCTTCTGTGAGAGAGGCGGAATGCGGTTTGTATTTCGAACGTCGCAGGTGTGTGGCCATGCATGAACTTTTTAAATCCCTGTCAGCCTGGAAACTGATGGATTTCAGTTTTACTTTGTCCGCGCGGGTGGTAAGCGAGTGTATGGGTTCGGTAGCTTGCAGCGTGATTTGAAAATAGCCGATTCCATCCAAGTGTACTCTTTCTCCTTCGCGCAGATGGTTGCTCATGCATCTGCTTAGCTCCATTAACATAGCTTCCACTTCTGATTTCCCGAAAGTAGTTGCCATGTGGATTTCTCTTGCCAGTCTCTGGGTGGTGACATGCTGGAAATTTACCACACGGGGGTGGTAACTTGGTTCTTCCCCTTCTTTTACCGGTTGGGGATTCTTATAAAACTCGAATTGTATTGCCATTGCTGTTCTAATTTAATGGTGGTTTATATGTTATGTTACTGATGTTGGCGTTTTATCTTGCCTTCATTATTTTATTTTCTTACCGACATCTCTATCGTTCCACTCCAGTAGATAGAACCTTGCACTCTAGTAGACAGAACTTTTTACTGTAGTGGACGGTTTTGTGCACTGGAGTGGAACGGTTGGGATGTTTCTTCAAAGATACGACAATATCAGGTGTAAAACAAGTAAATGCTTAATTGTTTTCATATAAATGATAGTTAGGCTTTATATAAGGTAAGGTTGGCTGGCAAATGAGAAAAGGATGATGGCAGGCTATGAGAAATGCATTGAAATACAATGAGAAATAGGCGGATATTGAGGAGTAAAGTGGAAAAAAGTATGAGAAATGCCATTCCGGAAAAGTATTTCTCATAATCTATCTGTTTGATAGACTATGCTTTATCTGAAATCTATGAGAAATGAAAACAAAAAATCTTTTCTAGTGGCAAAGATGGAATAAGTGGTTTTGAATTTGTTTGTATGGAATAATTACAGTATATTTGTGTCATAATAACCGCCCTACACAAAAACATGCAGGACAAATTAAAATAAATAATGAGAATAACACAAATCAGAGACGACGGCAAAGTAAATACTCTGCGGACGTTAAAAATCGAACAGCTCGTAGAGCAGATGAAAGTGGAAACTAAAGCGCGACTCGTCTCCGCAATGCGGGAAGTCCTGCCTTATATACTTCCGGGTGACAAGAATGACTATGTACAGAAAGTGCCGAAGCTGCTTCCTGCAGCCGCCTTTATCCGCAAGAACGGGATAATGACAATGAGTGAGTACAACGGGATTGTGATGCTCCAGGTGAATAATCTGTCCGGGCTTATGGAAGCGGATGCGGTGAAAGAGCGTGTGAAGGAGTTGCCACAGACTTATCTTGCCTTTACCGGTTCTTCCGGAAAGTCGGTGAAGATATGGGTGCGGTTCACTTATCCCGACGACCTTCTGCCGGTTGGCCGTGAACAAGCGGAGCTTTTTCATGCGCATGCTTACCGGCTTGCCGTGAAGTTCTACCAACCTCAACTTCCTTTCGACATTGATCTGAAAGAACCTTCGTTGGAACAATATTGCCGTCTGACCTATGATCCGGACTTGTATTTCAATCCTGAAGCAATGCCTATTTATATGAAACAGCCGATGGCTATGCCGACAGAAATGACTTATCGCGAACAGGTGCAGACGGAAGCTTCACCCTTGCAACGGCTTGCGCCGGGATATGAGAGCCATCATGCGCTTTCCGTACTTTTTGAGGCTGCTTTTGCGCGTGCATTGGATGAACAACAGGACGGATATTCTCTAGGTGATGACATACATTCTTTGTTGGTTTGTCTGGCCGGGCATTGTTTTCGTGCCGGTATTCCCGAAGAGGATACGGTGCGGTGGACGCGTGCCCATTATCGCTTGCCGGAAGATGATTTCCTGATTCGCGAGACGGTGCGGAATGTGTATCGCACCAGCAAGGGATTTGCCGATAAGAGCAGTTTGCTGCCGGAACAGCTATTTGTGATGCAGATGGATGAGTTTATGAAGCGGCGTTATGAGTTCCGCTTCAACCAGTTGACTTCACAGGTAGAGTGCCGGCAACGGAATAGTTTTGATTTTTATTTTCGTCCGGTAGACAGACGGTTGATGGCAAGCATTACGATGAATGCGCAATACGAAGGGCTTAAACTGTGGGACAAAGATGTGGTACGTTATCTGAACTCGGATCGTGTGCCGCTCTATCAGCCTGTTGAGGAGTTTCTTTATGGACTTCCTCATTGGGATGGAAAGGATCATATCGGTGATCTGGCTAAACGGGTTCCTTGTGATAATCCTCATTGGGCGCAATTGTTTCGCCGTTGGTTTCTTAGCATGGTGGCTCATTGGCGCGGGATGGGTAAAAGTCATGCAAATAGCACTTCGCCTATATTGGTCGGTCCGCAGGCTTACAGGAAATCTACGTTTTGCCGTTTGATTCTTCCACCGTGTTTGCAGGCGTACTATACGGATAGTATTGATTTTAGCCGGAAACGGGATGCGGAGTTGTATTTGAACCGGTTTTTGCTGATTAATATGGATGAGTTTGACCAGATTGGTATTACTCAGCAGCCTTTTCTAAAACATATTCTGCAAAAGCCTGTTGTAAATACGAGGCGTCCGAATGCTTCGGCGGTGGAAGAGCTTCGCCGATATGCTTCTTTTATCGGAACAAGTAATCATAAGGATTTGCTGACGGATACTTCCGGTAGTCGTCGTTATCTTGGAGTTGAGGTGACGGGGGTGATTGATGTGGTCCGCCCTGTCGACTACGAACAACTTTATGCGCAGGCAATGGCGGCGCTATATCATAATGAACGTTATTGGTTTGATGAGAAGGAAGAAGCTATTATGATGGAAGCCAATCAGGAGTTCGAGCAATCACCGGTCATAGAGCAGTTGTTTCTTGTATATTATCGGGTTGCGGAAGATGACGAAGAAGGGGAATGGATGCTTGCAGCAGATATATTGCAACGGATACAAAAGGCGAGTAAAATGAAGTTCTCACCCGGACAGGTTAATTACTTCGGGCGTATCCTGCAAAGATTGGGGGTACAGTCGTACAGGAAGACGCGTGGGGTTTATTATCATGTGGTGGCTGTTTGAGTTGTATAACGCCCTAATATGAATTTAATATAAAAATACTATGGAAAATAATTTTTATGCTGATGATTGCGGAGTGCTGATAGGGCTAGTCTCTGCTCCGCCGGCTTTGGGAGAAGACGATTTTTTCAAAATGGAAATAGAGGAAGAGCTATCCAGCCACTATAAAGCGGATAGAAGGAGGTATATGCTCAAAGGAGAGTTTGATGTTTCCAATATCCTTTACACTCCAATTGGTTATAAGTCATTCGGAGAGAATAGTTTAATGTTTTTTTCTCTCTTTGATGACTTCTCTTATCCTAACCGTGTATTTCACCCTTTTCATGGAAATCGTGAAGCTAAGGATCCTAAAAAGCAATATCAAAATTATGATTATCAACTGGTGGTGGGGCTTAATACTATGTTGAGAGAAGTAGGGTGGTCCGATTCGTTGGAAAAACAATCATTGGCTTCTGTTTTTAAGCCAAAGGAGCTTTTGCAGTATCCTTTTACCTGTGTGACACGCTTCAAAGTGAACGGATGCTTTTTGTGTGGCAACGGACTGGATTTTACGGAACTAGTAAAGAAGAAAATTCACCTGCTTCATCGGACTGATGGGATGCATGTTGTTGTATTAAATGGTTTGGGCGGAGATGAACTTATCTTGATAAATTTTGCAAATACGATTAGTAAACTTTCTGAGTTTGTATATAAATGTCGAAATTTGCAAATTAGGGATTTGAATTTGCCGGGATATGGTGAGTGGTATGAGACTATATTAAAGCAGCGTGTGTCGGTTGAGAAAGATAAACGATATGTTTGGGAGGAGGCACACGTGTTTACTTCTGCATATTCTTTACCTGGATATGCGATAGGCTGTAATGAATCGACTTGTTATGATATGCAACAAGAGAAGTTTGATGTCTTGTTCTCATTTTCATGGGATATCAAGCCGGGGCATATAAAAAGTTTCTTGTCAAAATTTGGATTACTGCTCAAGGACTTAAATCTGCCGGATGGCGGCAATATATACCAGATGAGTAGTTCCGCATGGAGATATTCGATTCATTTGAAGGAGCTTGGCGAATGTGGCGTTAACCTATTTGAAATAATGAATGCGTTGCGAAATTTTGACTTGGAGAGAAGTAATACACGCAAACTGCATACGTCTATATCTGTGAATGATACAACTGCCACCATCTTGGAAGAAGTATCAAAAGAGATAAAGATTGAAGATCATCCGAATAGTCGGGTTTTGGTTGAGGAATATTTTTATGATGGTGATTTCTTGAGAAACTTAAGACGTGGTTTGGATAAGTCTAAGATTTCCAAGGTGCTGAAAGAACGGATTATGAAGATGTATCATAACTACAATGATTGTATCCAAGATCCGGTATTTTTTGTAAGTTTTATAGAGTTGAGACATTTCCTGGATTCGTTTAGTTCTGTCGTACTCAGTTATGCAAACCGTCTCACGAGCTATGCTTCGAAAGAAATGCACGAGTGGATGGATAATAGTGTGAGGGATTTTGAACATGCATACTTAAACCGTTTTCATCAAAGTAGCAGAATGCGAACGCTCTCGGATTTTAATTTAGAGTGGAACGGTGGTATTCAGCAATTGATATCTTCGATGGACTTTACCTATAAAACCTTTATGCATGTCTGTGGAATGGGGAAACTCAACAAGTTTATGTATGTATCAGGATATGAGAGGGTGCACGTGACGGATCACTCTTATCGGATTAATATGCAGCATATCACTTATCCGGAGTTGTTTGTTTCCACCATTTGGAAGGAATTGTTTAATTTTCTACTGACAGAAGGTACGAAGAAAGATAAGAAAGACTCTGTGCCGCTGAAAGAACTGTGTTCTGATAATTTTGTTTATGGCCTGAAAAATCGTGTTTCGTTACATTATGGGTTTAATAAGGAAAATGCGGTATGCAAGACATTTCTGGATTTGATAGATAATGAATATATTGTGAGTGTCATTGCCGATACATTATCTTTCTATTATGGTTATAATCAGAATTATGATAATTTTTCATATTGGTATTGGCGTCATTTAATGCAATCGTCATTATATCACGAACTTGACGGGAAATTGAATAAAGAACGTTTTATTATGTTTTTGGGACGTGTCTTGTTTATTTATGTTTTATCGGGAAAGAATGGCGATGATTTACGTTTGAAGCCATTTGATTCCTGTTTGTCGGAGTATTGGATGTTGTATTTTGAGGATGTGTATTCTGTAGTACGGATATTAGATGAAATATTGGATAAAAAGGATTTTAAACGTACAATGATTGGGTTTTCCAATAAGTTGTTTTTCACTTCCTATCCGCAAATTGTGGAGTTTATGAATGAGAAGACGGGCGGAGATAAGCAGGTGGTTATGGCAAAGATGCCGGTCCTTGTAAAGGATATTCGTGAGAAATATGTTGAAAAATTCATGGATGATTTCTCATCTAACAGGTTGCCGTTAGATAAATGTGAATTCCCCTGTAACTTTATAGGCTCTTTCCTGCCTTCGTTTTTGTGTTATTTGAAGGCTTTAAACGGGCAGGGGTGTAATACGGATGTTGCCCAAATGCTGCAGCGTGATGAAAATGGAAAACCGGATTTGGCGGCAGATGAGGCGGATTGTTATAGTAATATTCTGGTGGATTCTTTTGGGGGTACTTTTTGCATTCATGGAGAGGTGCAGAGAAAGTATTTTGCAGCGCGTTCGGTGTTTTATATGACTATCTTCCATTTTTGTGAGAAAAACATTATATCAACTATAAAAGTGGGAAAATCATGATTATCTTAAGTATAGCGGATTTACATACTCCGGCTGTTTATAAGGAAACGGTAAAAGAATGTACGCAAAGTGTTGAACTTCAAAGTACGGTTCGGTATTTTAATCGGTTTATGTCCGAGTTGATGGCAAAGGAGCCCGAATGGATTCCCGATTATTTATGTATTTGCGGAGATATTGCATCAAAAGCGAAAGGTGAGGAATATCAATTGGCTAAAGAGTTGATAAAACAGTTGGCCAAAACTTGCTGTTTGTCTGATGATTATATATTAATGGTTCCTGGGAATCATGATATGAATGTTTCCGGTATGCTTGAACAGAAAGAGCATGGTGGTTATAAACTGAAAGAAAAGGATAAGGATGCCTATCTCAGTGCCATAAATAATTTATTAGAAACGAAAAGCAAGAAACGAAAAGAGGATGATGTGAAATATATTTCGTCCATTTTTGGGGCGTATTCTGATTTTAGAAAAGAATTTATTAATGAGTCTATTCCTTATTTTACGTTTCCGCCAGAGTATATTCCCCCTGCTGTAGCTTATACTTGTGGTTACAAAGTTTTTGAGAAAAACAAGACGGTATTTGTGGAACTGAACAGCTCTTGGTTTGATTTGCCTAAACTCTCGGCTAGAAATGCTGTGCGTTTTGGGGATTTACACATTCAATGGTTGTATAATGAAATTAAAGAGATGAAGCAGCGTGGATATTATGTAGTGACGATGTTTCATCACTCTTTGAGGTATCTGGATTTAGCAGAATATCAGACTCGTGATCCGCAGTTTCCTGTGTATGATAATATTATTGATATGTCCGACTTATGCTTGTCGGGGCATGAGCATGGTTCTAAATCGAAGGAACCGGACATGTTAGGAAATACATGCCAGTATATATTGAATGGGGGATTTTACTCGCCGGACGCGCATAACAGGGTGATGGAATCATGTGCTTCATTGATTAAAATAGATCCTTATAAAGAGCAGTTGACGATTCGTAGGTTTGCTAAAGGTACTGACGGGCAATGGCATGAAGGCCGGGAAGCGAAAACTTACTCTACGCTTTCTCACTTAAAAAATGAAATCATACTTCCTTCGGCTGTTAGCCCCCAGTTGTCCAATATGCTTTTTTTCGATTCGACGGATAAGATAAAATTGTACCAGCGGATTGTATTGAGGTATTTGGGAAGTGATTATAAAATTTTAGAGACGGAAAGGGCAGGTAAGTTTAAGCTGCAAAGTACGCTTGAAGACAATATTATCCCATTGCGTTATGTTATTTTTCTTGAGATGGAACGAGCCATTCCAAATGATATTTTAAATCGTGAACCTAACGAGCAATTGATTGTTATATGTATGTGCAGGTATGAGAAGGAAACGGATAAACAGAACTATTTAAAACTGATGCGTGAATATAAGAAAGATGTCTTGAAGCAAAAAATGATATTCTTTTCTTTGTTAAGTGCTGATTTTTAGCCGTTTTGTTTTGCGTTAATGAATTTATTCATATCTTTGCACCGTGTTTTCACAATGAATATGCCTATGAAAGAAGAACTTGAAAAGGCTTTTGCCAAATTATTCCCGGACTACGAGGCTGGTCAGGAATATGCTTTTTCACATGATGAATTATCTTCTGCAGATTTTGAGCGTTATGAAGAAATTGGAGAGGTAATAGAAGCTTCGCTTAATGATACTACTGTGGTGGAAATATCAAACAAGGTATATCATTTCTTGTAATTTTATACTTACTCCATGTAAGTAAAAGCGGGGGGATGTATTCTTTATAGAAAATTACTTCTCCCCGCTTTTACTATAATTTTGGATTCTGGTGGTTATATGTTTTTCATTTCTTGAAACGTGCTTTTCAATAAATCGCGTTAATAATTAACTGAAACTACTATCTGTTAATCAGTTTTATTGTATCTTTGCGGTCTTAACTTTTTAATGGTAAATAATGAAGGAATTTCTACAACTAATGCGACGTTTCGTGTCGCCTTATAAAAAGTATATCGGCTGGGCTATTTTGCTGAATATTTTGTCTGCTGTATTTAATGTGTTTTCGTTCACTTTCTTGATTCCGATTCTGAGTATTCTGTTTAAAACAGAAGGAGCGGATAAAGTATACCATTATATGGAATGGGGCAGTGGTGATTTAGCGGAGGTTGCCAAAAATAACTTCTATTATTACATATCTCAAATGATAGTGGATAATGGACCGACTGTAGCCCTTATCTTTTTGGGATTGTTCCTGATGATAATGACATTATTCAAAACAGGTTGTTACTTCGCTTCTTCGGCAGTGATGATTCCGTTGCGTACGGGAGTTGTGCGGGATATCCGTATCATGGTGTATGCCAAGGTGATGCGTCTGCCGATGTCTTTCTTTTCGGAAGAGAGAAAGGGAGATATTATAGCTCGTATGAGTGGTGACGTGGGAGAGGTTGAAAACTCCATTACCAGTTCGTTGGACATGCTGATGAAGAGCCCGATTATGATTATCTTGTATTTCGCGACGTTGGTTGTGACCAGTTGGCAGTTGACTCTTTTTACTATCGTTGTATTGCCGGGAATGGGTTGGCTGATGGGAGTAGTCGGAAGAAAACTGAAACGCCAGTCATTGGAGGCACAGTCAAAATGGAGTGATACGATGTCGCAACTGGAAGAGACATTGGGAGGGTTGCGCATTATCAAAGCTTTCATCGCGGAAGATAAAATGATTAACCGCTTCACCAAATGCAGTAACGAGCTTCGTGATGCAACCAACAGAGTTGCTATACGTCAGGCTATGGCACATCCGATGAGCGAGTTCTTGGGAACCATTCTGATTGTAGCCGTACTGTGGTTTGGGGGTACATTGATTTTGGGACAGAATGCAACTATCGATGCTCCTACATTCATTTTCTATATGGTGATTCTGTATAGTGTAATCAATCCGCTGAAAGACTTTGCTAAAGCGGGATACAACATTCCGAAAGGTTTGGCTTCTATGGAACGCGTGGATAAAATCCTGAAAGCAGAAAATAAGATTAAGGAAATTCCGAATCCGAAACCGCTGAAAGGCTTGAACGATAGAATAGAATTTAAAGATATTTCTTTCAGCTATGATGGTAAGAGAGAGGTACTGAAACATGTAAATCTGACAGTTCCCAAAGGAAAAACGATTGCACTGGTTGGACAGTCAGGTTCCGGTAAATCTACCTTAGTCGATTTGTTGCCACGTTACCACGATGTACAGGAAGGAGATATTACCATTGACGGAACGAGCATCCGCGACGTGCGTATTGCCGATTTACGCAGTCTGATTGGTAATGTAAACCAGGAAGCTATTCTGTTCAATGATACATTCTTCAATAACATTGCTTTCGGTGTGGAGAATGCGACAATGGAACAAGTGATAGAAGCAGCGAAGATTGCCAATGCACATGATTTCATCATGGAGAAACCGGAAGGATATAATATGAATATCGGCGACCGTGGTGGTAAATTGTCCGGTGGTCAGCGCCAGCGTATCAGTATCGCCCGTGCCATTTTGAAGAATCCTCCGATTCTGATTCTCGATGAGGCTACTTCTGCATTGGATACCGAATCAGAACGCCTCGTGCAGGAAGCGTTGGAACGTTTGATGAAAACACGTACGACGATTGCTATTGCCCACCGCCTTTCTACTATCAAGAATGCGGATGAAATCTGCGTCCTGTACGAAGGAGAGATTGTAGAACGTGGTAAGCATGAGGATCTTATAGAATTAAACGGCTATTACAAACGCCTGCATGATATGCAACAGCTGTAATGCGGCAATTGTAATCTTATGATTGAAATGTATGTTCTTCTATTTTCTGCCGAAGTCGGCCGGAATTTCTCCCCATTCTTTCGTTTCCCATTTCAGGATGCGAGTGGTATACGTATTTCCCTGCAACCATTTTTCTGCCCGTTCGATCAATAAAAACAGTTCTTCCGTTTCCGGAGTGCGGGGGAGCTTGGTTTTGCACTTCTTTTGCCGTACCCAGCTGATTGCATTGGCGCTGTCGCTGTAAATAGGCATGTCGAAACCTTTGTTCTTCAACAACGCTAATCCGTGTACGATGGCTAGAAACTCGCCGATATTGTTCGTGCCTTTCATCGGGCCGAAATGAAAAATTTCCTGCCGGCTGGCAATGTGTACTCCACGATACTCCATCGGTCCCGGATTGCCGCTGCAGGCTGCGTCGACTGCCAGGCTGTTGTCGATCACGCAAGAGGGTAAAGTATCTGACGAAGGTTTGGAACCTCCTGACTTAGACTTTGCATTTTTACCGATATAAGCATAAGGAGACATTGCCAACGCGCGTTCCGCTTCTTCGCGCGTATCGAATGATTTGTATTTGGCAGCTTCGTATCCTTTTATTTGAAGCTGGCAGTCTGTCCAGGAAGTGTAAATCCCAGGTGTGACACCTTCCCATACGACATAAAATTTTTGTTTTGCCATTTTTCTGACGATAAATTTAAATAGTCAATGAATTGACGCTGCGAAGGTACAAATATATTCTCTAACTGAACAAGAAAGGTAGGGACTACTTATGGTAAAATAGAGAAATTCATAATTGATAACTAATAATTATCCGTTATCCATTATCTATTATCTATTAAATGACTAATTTTGTGAGCAAAATTAGTCATTTATGGTTCGTATTTTCCTTACCGGCTATATGGGTGCCGGAAAAACGACGCTGGGTAAAGCATTTGCCCGGCGGATGGATATATCGTTCATTGATCTGGACTGGTATATCGAAGAGCGTTTTCACAAAACTGTTGGAGAATTATTCACTGAACGAGGCGAAACAGGATTCAGGGAACTGGAGCGGAATATGCTTCATGAAGTAGCCGAGTTTGAGAATGTGGTTATCTCGACGGGAGGTGGAACGCCTTGTTTTTTTGATAATATGGACTTTATGAACCAGACCGGAAAGACGGTTTTTCTTGATGTGTATCCGGATGTGCTGTTCAGACGCTTGCGTGTGGCTAAACAGCAACGCCCTATTCTTCAGGGGAAAGAGGATGACGAACTGAAAGTGTTCATCGTTCAGGCGCTTGAGAAGCGTGCTCCTTTCTATCATCAGGCACAATATGTCTTTAATGCAGACGAATTGGAAGACCGTTGGCAGATTGAAACATCGGTACAACGCTTGCAACAACTTCTTGGATTATAAAAATAGGTACAAATTACGCGGATTTTACGGCTTCTCTAAATGTTTGTATGATAGAGAACTAGTGTAATCTGCATCATCTGTGCCTGAATCGTATATCAGACTTTATCTTTTTTGATTCTCTTTTTTTTGTTCATTCGGTCAATATTTGTACCTTGCACTCGTTATGAGATTTTTTATTGACTAATAACACAAAATTAAGGTAAAGTCTATATCATGAAAACTTTAAGAGAGAAATTTGGGGAGTTATCCGCTAGAATAAAAGCGTCGGGACAGCCAGCAAGGGTATGGTTTCCGCAGTATACACCAGCCTCATTATTAAATGCGGAAAATTGGTGGGAAGCATTGGCCGTGTGTGAATATGCTTTGGATACAAAAGAAGACGAAAAATTAACAGAAGATTTTTTCGAACTGATATTCAGTGCTTTTGATTGTAATGTAGAGGTCGATCTCGATGCGGAAGAATATGAATTCTGGTGGGAAAAGGTAATGCAGGTATGCGACCGTGTAGCTGTGTTTAGCGGTGCGGGATGGGCACAGAAGGGTGCGCAATATTCCGAGGCCCGTTATGGAAAGCGGGATATGAGTTATTTGTTTCCGTACTACGAGAAGGCTGCCGATATGGGTTGGGCTGAGGCGGAAGCAACTGTTGCCTATTGGCGATACATGGGATTCTATTGCGAACAAGATAAAGAGGAGGGCGAACGACGTTTTGCCGCTCTGACTTCTCCCGAAGCTATTTTATGGGGAAAACATTATCGTGCTTTTGTCGAAGAATTTACAGGCGATAAAGCGAAGGCGTTGCAGATACGGAATGAACTGCTTGCCGAACTGCCTGCCGGAGAACGTTTGCGCGCTCATGTATATGCAGCGCTGGGAGACGCACTCGACAGGGCGGAAGGCAGTGTGGCAGAGGAAGCTGCTTACTACGAAAAGTCTCTGGAGATAGTTTCCAATCTTTATACTCTTAAGAATCTGGCTACGCTTTATTTCCGTTATCCGGAACTGAATAAACCGAAAGAACTGGGCTTTGAACTTTGGGAAAAGGCTTGGCATGCCGGTGTGTGGTCTGCCGCCAACTTCCTGGGATATAATTATCAGGAAGAAGAATGGCTGGATATGCCGAAAGCTATTGAATGGCTGGAAAAGGGGATGCTTTATTGTGAATCTTACAGTGCGTATGAACTGGCGCTGATCTACCTGTATAATGATGAATATAAGGACGTGGAACGTGGACTGATGTGTCTGAACCGTTGCGTGGAAGATGACTATATACAGGGTATCGAAGGATTGGCTAATGTCTATTTCAATGGTGAATTGGTGGAAGAGGACATGAATCGTGCGAAAGAATTGCTGGAGAAGGCTATTGAGCTGGGTTCGGGAAATGCTGCTTATCGTTTGGGTTGGATGTATGAACGTGGCTTCTTGTCTGAAGAACCGGATTATGTGAAGGCATTAGAGTGTTACGAAAAAGCAGCTTCGCTGAACAATGCCGACGGATATTGTCAAATGGCGATTTACCTGGCTAATGGATATAGCGGTGTGAAAGATGCCGAGAAGTCAAGAGAATGTTATGAAAAAGCAGCCGAAATGGGTTCCTGCTTTGCTCTTGTAGAACTGGCGTTCTTGTATGAGAATGGCGATGGAGTGGAGAAGAACTATGAAAAATCATTTGAACTGATTAGTAAGGCTGCGGCACAAGGGTATCCTTATGCGATGTTCCGTTTGGGTCTTTACATGGAAAGGGGTGTTCTTGGCGAAGCACAACCGGAAGAGGCGTTCGCTTGGTATACAAAGGCGGCTGAAGCGGATGATAATGATGCGATCTTCGCCCTAGGACGCTGCTACAGAGAAGGAATCGGAACGGCAGAAGACTGGGATAAGGCGCTCGAATGGTTTGGCAAAGGGGCGGAGAAGGAAGAGCCCCATTGTTTGACAGAGCTGGGTCTGGCTTATGAGAATGGCAATGGCGTGGAAAAAAATCTGCAAAAGGCTGTGGAGTATATGATGAAAGCTGCAGAGCAAGGTTATGGTTATGCCCAGCTTAAGATGGGAGACTATTATTTCTTTGGTTGCGGTCCCTGTCTGGAAGACAATAAAAAGGCTGTGGAATGGTATGAGAAGGCTGTGGCCAACGGAGTTCCAATGGCTATGTTGCGTATGGGTGAGTATTACCTGTATGATTATGACAGTCTGAACGAATCGGAAAAGGCTTTTGCCTATTTCAAGAACGCTGCCGAATACAAGTGGTATAGCGAAGGATTAGGTATCTGTTATGAAATGGGTATCGGGGTGGAAGATAATGAAACGGAAGCTTTTAAATATTATACGCTGGCGGCGGATAGTGGAAATACGACGAGTATGTATCGTACCGGACTTTGCTATTACAACGGAGTAGGCGTGAAACAGAACTATGCCGAAGCTTACCGTTGGTTTACGGATGCGGCAGGGAATGAAAATATTGCTGCGACTTATTATCTTGGTAAGATGATGATGTATGGCGAAGGTTGTACTCCTGATCCGGAAGCTGCGGTGCAATGGCTGTTGAAAGCTGCCGAAAAAAATAGCGACAAAGCGCAATTTGAACTTGGAAATGCCTATCTGATGGGAAAAGGCGTGGAAGAAAACGATGAAATTGCAATGGAGTGGTTCGAAAAGGCCGCAGAGAATGGCAATGAGAAAGCTCTTAAAATTACCGGAAGGAGGAGAAAGTAAAAGAGGAACATGGAAAAAGAAGGGAATAATCTGTTTCAGGTCAATCTTAAAGGTATGATTGCTCTGTTATCGGAGCATATTTATAGTAACCCGAATACTTTTGTTCGCGAACTGTTGCAGAATTGCGTAGATGCCATCACGGCACTACGCAATATCGACGAGAATTATAAAGGACGGATTGATGTCTTTCTGAATGAGGACAAAACAGTGGTGTTCAGGGATAATGGAGTCGGACTGAAAGAGGAGGAAGTTTATCGTTTTCTGACGGTTATCGGAGAGAGTTCAAAACGGGATACGCCCGATGCGGACGATTTTATCGGAAGGTTCGGTATCGGATTGTTGTCTTGTTTTGTGGTGACTAATGAAATCACCGTGGAGAGTCGTTCGGCAATGGGTGGACAGCCTGTTTGTTGGTGTGGCAAAGTGGATGGGACGTATCAGCTGACTCTATTGGATGAAGAGCGGCCTATCGGGTCGCAGGTGTTGTTGCATCCGAAAGGAGACTGGATGCATCTTTTTGAATATGAAACGTTTAAGAAGATGCTGGTTGGTTATGGAGAAGTGCTGCCATATCCTATCTATCTGCATTATCAGGGGGAAGAGGAGTTGGTAAATACGCCTTCGCCCGTATGGCTTGACCCGAAGGCGACTCGTAAGGAATTGCTGGATTATGGGGCGAAAGTATTTCAGTCGTCTGCTCTTGATGCTTTCCGGATTTATACTGAAAGTGGTAAGGTAGAAGGAGTGCTTTATGTTTTACCTTTCCGCACACAATTTTCAGTACGCAATTCTCATAAGGTATATCTCAAACGTATGCTGTTGAGTGAGGACGATTGTAATCTGTTGCCACCGTGGGCTTTCTTTATCCGTTGTCTGGTGAATGCGGACGGATTGCTGTCTACTGCTTCCCGCGAATCTTTGGTGAGCAATGACCAGTTGAAGGATGCACGGAAAGAGATCGGGATAGCTATCAAGGATTATCTGCGGGGATTGGTGCAGGATGACCGAGCCATGTTCAACCGGATCTTGGAGGTTCACCACTTCCATATCAAGGCGATTGCTTCAGAAGACAATGAGCTGCTCCGTTTATTTATGGATTACCTTCCCTTTGAAACCAATAAGGGGCTTCGTGGTTTTGGAAGTATTCGTTCGGCAAGCAATGTGATATGCTATACCAAGAATCTGGAAGATTTCCGTCAGGTGCGCCGTATAGCCGGAGCGCAAGGATGGTTGGTGGTGAATGCTGCTTACACCTTTGATGAAACGTTGTTGAAAAAGTATGTCCGTCTGAATCCGGAACTTACGTTGGATGAAATATCTCCTTCACGGTTGCTGGAACAGTTTGGCGAAGTGGAGGCGAATAAAGAGTTTCAGGCTTTTGAAATGAAAGCGAACGGGTTGTTGAAACGGTTTGGCTGTGTCTGCCGTCTGAAACATTTTACCCCGGTGGATATTCCGGTGATCTTTGTGGCGGAGGAAAAGGAGAATGTAGCTAAAAGTGCCAATAATCCGTTGGCGGCTGTATTGGGGGCTGTGAATACTGCCAAGCAGATTCCACCGACACTCACTTTTAATGCGGATAACGAAATGGTGCAGACTTTATTGCAGATACAGGGAGACAATAAACTGTTTCAGCAGGTGGTGCATATATTGTATGTACAGTCGCTTCTGCAAGGTAAATATCCGGTGAACAGTGAAGAAATGGAGCTTTTCAATCGTTCGCTTAGCGAACTGATGACTTCGAAAATGAATGATTTTATAAATTTCCTGAATTAAAAATAGAGTATGAGATACACACTTGAAATCCAGAAACTGCTGTTGCAGACACAGAATGACAGTCTCCATCCGCGTGAAAAAGCGAATCTATTGAAAGAAGCTATCCGCATTGCTGATGAGAACGAAGATGTGGAATGGGCTACGGAGTTGAGACTGGATCTTATCTATGAACTGAATCTTCTTTCGGCAGATGCGGAAGAGATTACCGTGTTCTCTAAAATCCTGGATGATTACGAGAATCACAAGGATGTAATCAAAGAAGATGACTTGTTGTGGAAATATAAATGGATCTGGGGTTGTACGTTCGATCTGCCGGAAATCCCGATGGAACAGGTGAAAGCGATCGGTGAGGATTATAAAACCCGTATTCTCCGGAATGGATATTCTTTGCGGAGTTATTATCACCGCTGGTCTGTGGAATGTGTTTGGATGCGCCAGTATAACAAGGCTAAAGAATACATTGATAAGATGCTGAATGAAAAGATAGACGGTCAGTCGTGTGAGGCTTGCGAACTGAATTTTATGCTGGATTATTATTTGGAAACAGGGCAGTTTGATGAGGCTTACAGCCGGGCGCAGCCATTGATTAATAAGCAGGTCACCTGTTATGAAGCCAATTTGCGGGCTTACTTGAAGCTCTCTTACTATGCACAGAAAGCTGGCAGACCGGAGGTTGCCGCCGATATGTGTGCACGTGCCGAAGAAGCATTGCAGGGAAGAGAAAAGGATGAATATCTTTTGCTCTACTTAGGATTATTCATTGCTTATTATATGATGACGAAGCCGGAAAGAGGCTGGGAGTATGCCGAGCGGTGTATCGGGTGGAGCTTGCGTACGAATACATTGAAAAAATATCGTTTCTCTTGCGATATGGTAGAGGCCTTGAAGTATGAGACCCGTCCGGAAGTCTCTTTGTCGTTGCCGGAGGAATTTCCTCTTTATCGTCCGAATGGAATTTATCAGATCAGCGAGCTTCGCAATTATTTCTATCAGCAGGCGGAAGAGCTGGCACTTCGCTATGACGCCCGCAACGGAAATCATGGTTATATGGACCGTTTGAAACAATTAATGTCCAATTAATTGCCAACATGTAGATTAATCCGTATTTTTGCCGTCCAATTATTTACTAAAAATACTGAATAACAGAAAATGAGAAAGTGGCGTATTGAAGATTCTGAGGAACTCTACAACATCACAGGTTGGGGTACCTCGTACTTTGGTATTAATGACAAAGGTCATGTCGTTGTTACACCTCGTAAAGATGGAGTATCCGTTGATTTGAAAGAACTGGTCGATGAGTTACAATTGCGTGATGTGGCATCTCCCATGCTGGTGCGTTTCCCGGATATTTTGGACAACCGTATTGAAAAGATGTCGTCCTGCTTTAAGCAGGCAGCCGAGGAGTATGGTTATAAAGCCCAGAATTTTATAATCTATCCGATTAAAGTCAACCAGATGCGCCCTGTGGTAGAAGAGATTATCAGCCACGGAAAGAAGTTCAATCTCGGATTGGAAGCCGGATCTAAACCGGAACTCCATGCGGTGATTGCGGTCAATACGGATTCTGACTCATTGATTGTTTGCAACGGATATAAGGACGAAAGTTATATTGAACTGGCTCTGCTTGCCCAAAAGATGGGTAAACGTATCTTTCTGGTTGTGGAGAAGTTGAATGAGCTAAAGCTGATAGCAAAAATGGCAAAGCAGCTGAATGTGCAGCCTAACATCGGTATACGTATCAAGCTCGCTTCTTCCGGTAGCGGAAAGTGGGAAGAGTCGGGAGGAGATGCCAGCAAGTTCGGCTTGACTTCCAGCGAACTTCTCGAAGCACTCGACTTCCTGGAGAGTAAAGGCTTGAAAGATTGTCTGAAGCTGATTCATTTCCATATCGGTAGTCAGGTGACGAAGATCCGTCGTATCAAAACGGCTTTGCGTGAGGCTTCACAATTCTACGTGCAGCTCCATTCAATGGGCTTTAAGGTGGAGTTTGTTGATATTGGCGGTGGATTGGGAGTGGATTATGACGGAACCCGTTCGTCCAATAGCGAAGGTAGCGTAAACTATTCCATTCAGGAATATGTAAACGACTCTATCTCTACGCTGGTAGACGTGAGCGATAAAAATGGTATCCCGCACCCGAATATCATAACGGAAAGTGGACGTGCATTGACGGCTCACCATTCTGTTCTTATCTTTGAAGTTCTTGAAACCGCTACTTTACCCGAATGGGATGACGAGGAGGAAATTACTCCGGATGCACACGAATTGGTGCAGGAGTTATATGGAATCTGGGATTCGTTGAATCAGAACAAGATGTTGGAAGCATGGCATGATGCGCAGCAGATCAGGGAGGAAGCGCTGGACTTGTTCAGTCATGGAATCGTGGATCTGAAAACCCGTGCACAAATCGAACGCCTGTATTGGTCTATTACACGTGAGATTAATCAGATTGCCGGCGGTTTGAAGCATGCGCCCGATGAATTCCGCGGACTGTCCAAACTGCTTGCAGATAAATATTTCTGTAACTTCTCGCTCTTTCAGTCACTTCCTGACTCTTGGGCGATTGACCAGATATTCCCGATTATGCCTATTCAGCGATTGGATGAAAAACCGGAGCGTTCGGCTACTTTACAAGATATTACCTGCGACTCGGATGGTAAAATTGCCAACTTTATCTCTACCCGTAACGTGGCTCATTATCTGCCTGTACATGCACTGAAGAAAACAGAACCTTATTATGTGGCTGTATTCCTGGTGGGAGCTTATCAGGAGATTTTAGGAGATATGCATAATTTGTTCGGTGATACGAATGCCGTGCATGTTGCGGTGAACGAGAAAGGATATAATATCGAACAGATTATCGACGGAGAAACGGTAGCGGAGGTATTGGACTATGTGCAGTATAATCCGAAGAAGCTGGTACGTACGCTCGAAACTTGGGTGACGAAATCGGTGAAAGAAGGAAAGATTTCTTTGGAAGAAGGAAAAGAATTCCTTTCCAACTATCGTTCGGGGCTTTACGGATATACTTATTTGGAATAACCGGCAAGGTGCCGGAACCGGATTTTCTATTCGGTGAACTTATTAGAAATCAAGTAATGAGAGAAAAACTAACAGTTATTAAGGTGGGTGGCAAAATCGTAGAAGAGGAAGCCACCCTTCTTCAGTTGTTAAATGACTTTGCCGCTATCGACGGACATAAAGTGTTGGTTCATGGCGGTGGTCGTTCGGCAACAAAAATTGCCGCACAGCTGGGTATTGAAAGCAAAATGGTAAATGGTCGTCGGATTACTGATGCCGAAACATTGAAAGTCGTAACGATGGTGTACGGCGGATTGGTGAATAAAAACATTGTGGCAGGTCTGCAAGCACGCGGAATCAATGCGCTCGGATTGACCGGGGCGGATATGAATGTAATCCGTTCGGTGAAACGTCCGGTGAAAGACGTAGACTACGGTTTCGTGGGGGATGTGGAACAGGTGGATGCCACTTTGTTGTCGGATTTGATACATAAAGGCGTTGTTCCGGTGATGGCTCCATTGACGCACGACGGTCATGGCAATATGCTGAATACGAATGCAGATACCATTGCCGGGGAAACAGCAAAGGCGTTGGCGGCTCTGTTTGATGTGACGTTGGTGTATTGCTTCGAGAAAAAAGGCGTGTTGCGTGACGAGAATGATGACGACAGTGTGATTCCTCAAATCACTCGTGCCGAATTTGAACAATATGTAGCCGATGGCGTTATTCAAGGAGGTATGATTCCCAAATTGGAGAATTCTTTTGAAGCAATAAATGCAGGAGTTTCTGAAGTGGTAATCACCTTAGCGTCAGCAATTAACGACTCTGGAGGAACGAGAATAAGAAAATAATTCAAAAAAAAGTAGTGGGCGACTGTAACTTTTCATGTCCTAGCCCGTCATTATTATAGAGATGCAAGAAATCAGCTTCCGAAACGATATTTTGCCGTTGAAGGATAAACTCTTTCGATTGGCTCTCAGAATCACCTTGGATAGGGTAGAAGCCGAGGATGTCGTTCAGGACACCATGATAAGAGTGTGGAACAAGCGTGATGAGTGGTCTCAATTTGAATCGGTTGAAGCCTATTGCCTGACAGTGGCAAAGAACTTGGCGATAGACCGGAGTCAAAAGAAAGAAGCTCAACATGTGGAACTCACTCCCGAAATGGAGGAAGCACCTGATGCAAACAGTCCGTATGACCAGATGATTCATGATGAAAGAATGAACATCATTAATAGACTGGTAAACGAACTTCCCGAAAAACAGCGGCTTATCATGCAACTGAGGGA
Organism: Bacteroides caecimuris; assembly: GCF_001688725.2. Lineage (NCBI taxonomy): Bacteria > Pseudomonadati > Bacteroidota > Bacteroidia > Bacteroidales > Bacteroidaceae > Bacteroides > Bacteroides caecimuris. Next base: position 4,629,224 of record NZ_CP015401.2, read on the forward strand.
TATTGAAGGTGAAAGCTATAAAAAAATTGCAACTTTGCTGAATCTGACAGAGGAGCAAGTCAAAGTGAATCTCTTCAGAGCCAGGCAAAAAGTAAAACAAAGGTATCTAGAAATTGACGAATATGGATTATAAGGATATAGAACAGCTCCTCGAGCGATACTGGCAATGCGAAACTTCCGTTGAGGAGGAAGCAACATTGCGCGACTTCTTCGTAAAGGAAGAAGTTCCGGCTCATTTGCTTCGCTATAAAAACCTGTTTGTTTATCAGCAGGTTCAGCAGGAAGTAGGACTGGGCGAAGACTTTGACGCACGTATTCTGGCAGAGGTGGAGCCTACGGTAGTAAAAGCGAAACGTTTGACACTGACCGGTCGTTTTATTCCTTTGTTCAAGGCCGCTGCCGTAATTGCAATCATCCTTTCTTTGGGGAATGTGGCACAACATTCTTTCTCTGGAGATGATGGAAGTGTATTGGCAACGGATACCATTGGTAAACAAGTAACTGCACCGTCGGTCGCTATCTCAAATGATGTGAAAGCGGAACAGGTCCTGGCGGATAGCCTGGCGAAGATCAACCACAAGGTGCAAGTTATAAACGAATAGACATTTTCATTTGCTTTAAACATATAATATAGTTAGTGTGCTTAATTAAAACAACAATGAAAGCGAAACTGTGAAGTTTTCAATTCTCTCAAATTTTTATAATGAAACTAACTAAATAAATGGGCTACCGCGCGATGCAGTAGCCCTTTTATGTTTTTAGTTGCATCTTCGATGAAGTTTTTCATTAAAATCTTCTTTTTTATTACTTTTGTGGCTGTTGATAGGAGGATTATAATGGATAAGACTATAGAAGATGATGAGTTAGGGCGTTTGGTGGTACGTGTCAATTCACGTGCGAGAAATCTTGTGTTTCGTACGAAGAGTGATGCTGTTTATGTTTCAGTTCCTCCCGGCACTACATTGAAAGAAGTGAAACAGGCCATCGAGAACCTGCGTGGAAAACTTCTAGCTTCCCGGCAACAAATCACTCGCCCGTTGATTGATTTGAATTATAAGATTGATGCGGAACATTTTAAACTGTCCTTGGTGTCCGGCGAGAAAGATCAGTTTCTGGCTAATTCCCGTCTGGGGGTGATGGAGATTGTTTGTCCGCCTCGTGCCGATTTTACAGATGAGAAACTGCAAAGCTGGTTGCATAAGGTTATTGAAGAATCGTTGAGACGAAATGCCAAAAGTATTCTGCCTTCACGTTTGGCCTTCTTGTCCAAGCAATGCGGATTGCCTTATTCGAGTGTGAAAATAAACTCCAGCCAGGGCAGATGGGGGAGTTGTTCGGCACGAAAAGCTATTAATTTATCCTATTATCTGGTTTTACTGCCTTCTCATTTGATAGACTACGTGTTGTTGCACGAATTATGTCATACCCGTGAGATGAATCATAGCGAACGGTTCTGGGCGTTGCTCAATCAATTTACAGAAGGAAAAGCATTGGCCTTGCGGGGAGAATTGAGAAAGTACCGTACGGAAATCTAAATCTTATACATTTCTGATGATGGTTCGTTATGATACGTAATAGGGGGATATGTCTTTATTGTTTGGCTAATTGTTTAATCCCGTCCGATTCTTTTTCAAACTGATAAGTTCCTCCTTTTTCGCTAAGGTCAAACGTAGAGACTAATTCTGTGTTATTGTCTACGATCAATAAAGCGCTTTGTTCTGCAAAACGTCCTACTTCTACTGTGTAAGGCTCTTCTGATATGGCTTTATTCGAAATGAGACTATCGTTGACAAACAAAGAAATCGAATCTCCGGCAAAACCTTTTACCAGACTGATTGTGTAACTTTCAATGAAATGACGTTCTTCCTGCTTTTCCCGTTGTAGCCGCATACTCATGTATACGAAAATAACCACGACAAAAATGACGGCAAAAGCAAGAATGCCGTTACCTACCATAAACTGTTTATTAGTGTTGAGACGATGTGCCATAGTCGTTATTTTTTAAATTGCGGCGTAAAGATACGAATATAGCACTGTTAATTCATACTTTTTTTCTTTAATGTTTTGTAGTCGAACAGATTATTTATATCTTTGCAACCGGAAACGGATGAAAGGTGGAGGGGCAATTAAGCTCCTTTTTTTGTTCTTATATAGCTAATAAATGATAGAAAAGAAAACTGTTTGTCAGATTGTAGAAGAATGGCTGGAAGGAAAAGACTACTTTTTAGTAGAGGTAACCGTCAGCCCGGATGACAAAATTGTGGTCGAAATAGACCATGCAGAAGGTGTTTGGATTGAAGATTGTGTGGAGCTTAGCCGCTACATAGAGTCGAAACTGAACCGTGAAGAGGAAGATTATGAACTGGAAGTTGGGTCGGCCGGTATCGGACAACCCTTCAAAGTGCTGCAACAGTATTATATCCACATCGGACAAGAGGTGGAAGTATTGACTACGGACGGACGAAAACTGGCCGGTATACTGAAAGATGCCGACGAAGAGAAGTTTACGGTAACCGTGCAAAAGAAAGTAAAACTAGAGGGAGCCAAACGTCCGAAACTGGTAGAAGAGGACGAACCCTTCACTTATGAGCAAATAAAATATACTAAATACTTAATTAGCTTTAAATAGTTATGGCCAAAAAAGAAGAAACAATCAGCTTGATTGATACATTTTCGGAATTTAAGGAACTGAAAAATATCGATAGAACGACGATGGTTAGCGTACTCGAAGAGTCGTTCCGTAGCGTAATCGCGAAAATGTTTGGCACCGATGAAAATTACGATGTGATCGTGAACCCGGACAAGGGGGACTTCGAGATCTGGCGTAACCGTGAAGTTGTGGCCGATGAAGATTTGACTAACCCGAATATGCAGATTTCGTTGAGCGAAGCACAGAAGATCGATGCTTCCTACGAAGAAGGTGAAGAGGTGACTGACGAAGTGATCTTTGCCAAATTCGGACGTCGTGCTATCCTGAATCTCCGCCAGACATTGGCTTCCAAAATTCTGGAACTTGAGAAAGACAGTATTTATAATAAATATATAGATAAGGTAGGTACAATCATCAACGCAGAAGTGTATCAGATCTGGAAGAAAGAAATGTTACTCTTAGATGATGAAGGAAACGAGTTGCTATTGCCTAAGACCGAACAGATCCCGAGTGATTTCTATCGCAAAGGTGAAACGGCCCGTGCAGTAGTTGCCCGCGTGGATAACAAGAATAATAATCCTAAGATTATCTTGTCACGTACTTCTCCCGTTTTCCTGCAACGTTTGTTCGAGATGGAAGTACCCGAAATTAATGATGGTTTGATTACCATCAAGAAGATTGCCCGTATCCCTGGCGAACGTGCCAAGATTGCGGTAGAATCTTACGATGACAGAATCGACCCTGTAGGAGCCTGTGTAGGTGTAAAGGGAAGTCGTATTCATGGCATTGTTCGTGAACTTCGCAATGAGAACATCGATGTAATCAATTACACATCGAACATCTCATTGTTTATACAGCGCGCTTTAAGCCCGGCCAAGATTTCTTCTATCCGTCTGAATGAGGAAGAGAAGAAAGCAGAGGTTTTCCTCAAACCGGAAGAAGTTTCGCTGGCTATCGGTAAAGGCGGTTTGAATATCAAACTGGCCAGTATGTTAACTGAGTACACTATCGACGTGTTCCGTGAGTTGGATGAGAGTGTAGCGGATGAAGATATCTATCTTGATGAGTTCAGAGACGAAATCGACGGATGGGTAATCGACGCCATCAAGGCTATCGGCATCGATACAGCGAAGGCTGTGTTGAATGCTCCTCGTGAGATGTTGATTGAAAAGACGGACTTGGAAGAAGAGACAGTGGACGAGGTAATACGCATTTTGAAATCGGAGTTTGAAGAAGAAGAACCTTCCATTGAGAATAAAGATTGAAATTGAAGAGTAAAAGTGGCGATGCAATATAATGCTGCAGACTTTTATTTTTTAGTTTTCAATTCTCAATTTTCAATTTAACAAGCTCCATTTATTCATTAATTTTAAAATATGACGATAAGGTTAAACAAAGTTACAAGAGATTTGAACGTAGGAATCGCGACGGTAGTTGAGTTCCTGCAAAAGAAAGGGCATACCGTAGAGGCTAATCCTAATACAAAAATTAGCGAGGAGCAATACGCTATACTCGTAAAAGAGTTTAGTACAGATAAGAACCTTAGACTTGAATCGGAGCGTTTCATACAGGAACGTCAGAATAAGGAACGTAATAAGGCGTCTGTTTCGATTGAAGGCTTCGAAAAGCAGCCGGAGAAACAGAAGTCGGAAGATGTGATTAAGACAGTCGTACCTGAGGATGCACGTCCGAAGTTTAAACCTGTCGGAAAAATTGATTTGGATAAACTGAATGGTCGTAAAACTGAAAAGGTGGAGAAAGAGCCGGAACAGAAACAAGAAGTACCTGTTGTAGAACGGCCCGTCGTTAAACCCGAAGTAAAAAAGGAGCTCGAGAAGGGAGAATCCGAGGTGAAGAAAGAAGAGGTGGTGACACCTCCTGTTTCTGTAGTAGATCCTACTCCAGTGGTAGCTGAGCCCGTAGTAATGCCGGAACCTGTAGTGGAGACGAAGCCGGTAGAAGTTGAAAAAGTAGTAGAAGAAGTGAAAAAAGAAGAGCCGAAGGTAGTAGAAACTGTACCTGTGAAGGCGGAAGAACATAAAGAAGAAAAAAAGGTGGAAACCGCACAGGCTGAAGTAACCCCGGTAGCCGAAAAAGCACCGGAGGATGATGGCGTTTTCAAAATCCGTCAACCGGAATTAGGCGCGAAGATCAATGTGATCGGTCAGATCGACTTGGCTGCATTGAACCAGTCTACTCGTCCGAAGAAGAAATCGAAGGAGGAGAAGCGTCGCGAACGTGAAGAGAAAGAGAAGATCCGTCAGGACCAGAAGAAATTGATGAAGGAAGCCATCATCAAAGAGATCCGTAAGGATGATTCTAAGTTGGTGAAGAACGGTTCAAAAGAGAACGCAGATGCTGCTAAGAAAAAACGTAACCGTATCAACAAAGAAAAGGTAGACGTTAATAATGTTGCGACTTCCAACTTTGCTGCACCGAGACCTAATATACAAGGTAAAGGCGGTAATGGCAATAACAACGGCCAGGGCGGACAAGGAAATAATAACAGAAGAAATAACAACAATAATAAGGAGCGCTTCAAGAAGCCGGTTATCAAACAGGAAGTGAGCGAGGAAGACGTAGCAAAACAGGTAAAAGAAACTCTTGCGCGTCTGACAACCAAAGGTAAGAACAAGGCGTCCAAATACCGTAAAGAAAAACGTGAAATGGCTTCCAACCGTATGCAGGAACTGGAAGATCAGGAAATGGCAGACAGCAAGGTATTGAAGTTGACCGAGTTCGTTACGGCTAACGAATTGGCAACGATGATGGATATATCTGTTAATCAGGTTATCGGTACTTGTATGAGTATTGGTATCATGGTTTCCATCAACCAGCGTCTGGATGCGGAAACAATCAATCTGGTGGCAGAAGAGTTCGGATTCAAGACAGAATATGTAAGTGCAGAAGTGGCACAAGCTATCGTTGAAGAAGAAGATGCTCCGGAAGATTTGCAACCGCGCGCTCCGATTGTTACAGTGATGGGACACGTTGACCACGGTAAGACATCTTTGCTCGACTATATCCGTAAGGCGAATGTAATTGCCGGTGAGGCCGGAGGTATTACACAACATATTGGTGCATACAATGTGAAACTGGAAGACGGACGCCGCATTACGTTCCTTGATACTCCGGGTCACGAAGCGTTTACCGCTATGCGTGCACGTGGTGCGAAAGTAACGGATATAGCCATCATTATCGTGGCTGCCGATGATAATGTGATGCCGCAGACGAAAGAAGCGATCAATCACGCGGTGGCTGCCGGTGTACCTATTGTGTTTGCAATCAATAAGGTAGATAAACCGACGGCAAATCCGGATAAAATTAAAGAAGAACTGGCTGCCATGAATTTCCTTGTTGAAGAATGGGGAGGTAAATATCAGTCGCAAGATATCTCTGCCAAGAAAGGTATAGGTGTGGAAGATTTGCTGGAAAAAGTATTGCTCGAAGCGGAAATGCTTGAACTGAAAGCAAACCCGAACCGGAATGCTACGGGGTCTATCATCGAATCTTCATTGGATAAGGGACGTGGATATGTAGCTACTGTATTGGTATCTAACGGTACTCTGAAAGTGGGAGACATCATACTGGCAGGAACTAGTTACGGACGTGTGAAGGCTATGTTCAACGAGCGTAACCAACGTATCAAGGAAGCAGGACCTTCCGAACCGGCTTTGGTATTGGGATTGAACGGTGCACCTGCTGCAGGTGATACATTCCACGTGGTTGAAACCGATCAGGAAGCTCGTGAAATCACCAACAAACGTGAGCAGTTGGCTCGTGAACAGGGCTTGCGTACACAGAAGATCCTTACGTTGGATGAGTTGGGCCGTCGTATTGCTTTGGGTAACTTCCAGGAATTGAATATCATCGTTAAGGGTGACGTGGACGGTTCTGTTGAGGCATTGAGCGACTCGTTGATCAAATTGTCTACGGAACAAATCCAGGTAAATGTCATCCATAAGGGTGTGGGAGCAATTTCCGAATCGGATGTTTCTCTGGCTGCCGCTTCGGATGCGATTATCGTCGGATTCCAGGTACGTCCTTCAGGTGCTGCCGCTAAAATGGCTGAACAGGAAGGTGTCGACATCCGTAAGTACTCTGTCATCTACGATGCAATCGAAGAGGTGAAGTCTGCTATGGAAGGTATGTTGGCTCCGGAATTGAAGGAACAAATCACGGCAACTATCGAAATCCGCGAAGTATTCAACATCACGAAGGTGGGTTTGGTAGCCGGTGCAATGGTGAAGACCGGAAAGGTGAAACGAAGCGACAAGGCTCGTTTGATCCGCGATGGTATTGTAATCTTTACCGGAAACATCAACGCATTGAAACGCTTCAAGGACGATGTGAAGGAAGTCGGTACAAACTTCGAGTGTGGTATCAGTCTGGTGAACTGCAACGACATGAAGGTAGGCGATATGATCGAGACATTCGAAGAAATAGAAGTGAAACAGACTTTATGATTTATGAGTTATGATTTATGAATTATAAGGGTATAAGGCCATTCGTGAAGTAATGGTTGAAACAATAGATGGGTGGTAATGTGGTACTATTTTATATGGGACACCACCTTACCACTTTATTGTTTTATCACCTGACAGAAATATAAATCATAGATCATAAATCATAAATCACAGGAACATAAATTATAAATCACAAATCATAAATCACAACGTGGCAACGATTGATATCATTATCCTGATTGTAATAGGTGCCGGAGCGGTGGTAGGCTTTGTAAAAGGCTTTATCCGTCAGTTGGCTTCTATTTTGGGGTTAATAGTCGGGCTGCTGGCGGCGAAAGCTTTGTATGTCTCTTTGGCGGCGAAACTTTGCCCGACAGTGACGGATTCGATGACAGTTGCGCAGGTGTTGGCTTTTATCATGATCTGGATTGCCGTGCCGTTGATCTTTGTACTGATAGCTTCGTTATTGACAAAAGCAATGCAGGCGATCTCGCTGAACTGGCTGAACCGCTGGTTAGGAAGTGGACTGGGAGCACTTAAGTTTCTGTTGTTAACAAGTGTAGTGATCGGAGCGATAGAGTTTGTAGATAGCGATAATAAGTTAATTAGTGCAACAAAAAAGGAAGAATCTTTGTTATATTATCCGATGGAAACGTTTGCGGGGATTTTTTTTCCTGCTGCGAAGAATATGACGCAACAATATATATTAGAGAATAAAGATGCAACAAGAAGAACCCAATAAAATGAAACCCAATCAGAAAGACGAACTCGAAAAGAAGACTGTTAATGAGTTTGTCCGGAAATTTGCGGAGGAGAAATATAAATACGGCTTCACCACAGAGGTGCATACAGACATCATTGAGCGTGGGCTTAATGAAGATGTCATTCGTCTGATTTCATCGAAGAAAGACGAACCGGAGTGGTTACTGGAGTTTCGCTTGAAAGCGTATCGCCACTGGCTGACGCTGGAGATGCCGACTTGGGCACATCTCCGTATCCCTGAAATTGACTATCAGGCGATTTCTTATTATGCCGATCCGACGAAGAAGAAAGAAGGACCGAAGAGCATGGAGGAAGTCGATCCTGAATTGATAAAGACGTTTAATAAGCTGGGTATTCCTTTGGAGGAACAGATGGCTCTTAGCGGAATGGCGGTGGATGCCGTTATGGACTCCGTTTCCGTAAAGACAACTTTCAAGGAAACGTTGATGGAGAAAGGGATTATCTTCTGCTCGTTCAGTGAAGCCGTGCGGGAACATCCCGATTTGGTGAAGAAATATATGGGCTCGGTGGTAGGTTACCGGGATAATTTCTTTGCCGCATTGAACTCCGCTGTCTTTTCCGACGGCTCTTTTGTGTATATTCCGAAAGGAGTACGTTGTCCGATGGAACTTTCCACTTATTTCCGTATCAATGCCCGTAACACGGGGCAGTTTGAACGTACGCTAATTGTGGCGGACGACGATTCGTATGTTTCTTATCTGGAAGGATGTACGGCGCCGATGCGGGATGAAAATCAGTTGCATGCCGCTATCGTTGAGATAATCGTGCACGACCGTGCAGAGGTAAAATATAGCACTGTTCAGAACTGGTATCCGGGCGATGCAGAAGGTAAGGGCGGTGTATACAACTTTGTGACTAAACGCGGTAACTGCAAGGGAGTGGATAGTAAATTATCCTGGACACAAGTGGAAACCGGTTCGGCAATCACTTGGAAATACCCTTCCTGTATTCTGACGGGCGATAACTCGACCGCTGAATTCTATTCCGTAGCTGTAACGAACAACTGTCAGCAGGCTGATACCGGAACGAAAATGATCCATCTGGGCAAGAACACCCGCAGTACGATTGTAAGTAAAGGAATTTCCGCCGGACATAGTGAGAACTCCTATCGTGGGTTGGTACGTGTGGCGGAGAAAGCGGATAATGCCCGTAATTATAGCCAGTGTGATTCTCTCTTGTTGGGAGATAAATGCGGTGCGCATACTTTCCCTTATATGGATATTCACAATGAAACGGCAGTGGTGGAACATGAAGCCACAACGAGCAAGATCAGTGAAGACCAGATATTCTATTGCAACCAGCGCGGTATTCCGACAGAAGACGCTATCGGACTTATTGTGAACGGATATGCAAAAGAAGTATTGAATAAACTTCCGATGGAATTTGCGGTAGAAGCACAGAAGCTGCTTACTATCTCGTTGGAAGGAAGTGTGGGGTGATTTACTAGTTGGCAATTTACGATTTACTATTTGGCTGCGCGCTTATGGTGGTAAATTGTCGGTAGTATGGGGCTTTAATAGTAAATAGTAAATGGAAAAATAGTACATATAATCATGTTAGAAATAAAAGACCTGCATGCCAGCATTAATGGCAAAGAGATATTGAAGGGTATTAACCTGACGGTGAATCCCGGTGAGGTGCACGCTATTATGGGGCCGAATGGCTCCGGTAAAAGTACGCTTTCTTCCGTATTGGTGGGAAATCCGGCTTTTGAGGTAACAAAAGGTTCGGTCACGTTTTATGGAAAGAACCTGTTGGAGTTGAGTCCTGAAGATCGTAGCCATGAAGGAATCTTTCTTAGTTTCCAGTATCCGGTAGAGATTCCGGGTGTGAGCATGGTCAACTTTATGCGTGCTGCTGTGAATGAGCAACGCAAATATAAAGGTCTGCCTGCGCTGACAGCCAGTGAGTTTCTGAAACTGATGCGTGAGAAACGTGCGGTAGTAGAGCTGGATAATAAGTTGGCTAACCGCTCGGTGAATGAAGGCTTTTCGGGTGGTGAAAAGAAACGGAATGAGATCTTCCAGATGGCTATGTTGGAACCGCGGTTGAGCATCCTTGATGAGACAGACTCCGGTTTGGATATTGATGCGCTCCGTATTGTTGCGGAGGGAGTGAACAAACTGAAAACTCCTGAAACAAGCACGATCGTTATTACTCACTACCAACGTTTGCTCGATTATATCAAACCTGATATTGTGCATGTCCTTTATAAAGGTCGTATCGTAAAAACAGCCGGACCGGAACTTGCGCTGGAACTGGAAGAAAAAGGATATGATTGGATCAAGAAAGAAGTAGGAGAATAACAAATAATAAGTTATGATAGTTGAACAACAATATATAGACCTCTTCTCACAGACGGAAGCAATGATCTGCAAGCATAGCGTCGAAGTGCTAAATGTGCCTCGTGCAGCTGCATTTGCCGATTTTGAGCGGCTCGGATTTCCGACCCGTAAGATGGAGAAGTACAAATATACGGATGTGAGCAAGTATTTTGAACCGGATTATGGTTTAAACTTGAATCGTCTGGCTATTCCAGTCAATCCGTATGAAGTGTTTAAGTGCGATGTGCCGAATATGAGTACCGCCCTCTATTTTGTGGTAAATGACGCATTTTATAATAGAGTACTTCCTAAAGTCAATCTGCCGGAGGGTGTGATTTTCGGCAGCCTGAAAGAAGTGGCGGGGCAGCATCCGGAATTGGTGAAGAAGTATTACGGTCAGTTGGCAGATACTTCCAAAGATGGGGTGACTGCTTTCAATACCGCTTTTGCGCAAGACGGTGTTGTATTTTATGTGCCGAAGAATGTAGTGGTAGAAAAACCGATCCAGCTGGTAAATATCCTACGTGCAGATGTCAACTTCATGGTGAACCGTCGTGTACTGATCATCTTGGAGGATGGCGCGCAAGCCCGTCTGCTGATTTGTGACCATGCAATGGATAACGTGAACTTCCTGGCAACACAAGTGATTGAAGTATTTGCAGGTGAGAACACGGTATTCGATATGTATGAATTGGAAGAAACACATACAAGCACCGTTCGTATCAGCAACCTGTATGTAAAGCAGGAGGCAAACAGCAATGTATTGTTGAATGGAATGACTTTGCATAATGGTACTACCCGCAACACCACTGAAGTATTGTTGGCAGGAGAAGGAGCCGAGATAAACCTCTGTGGCATGGCAATTGCCGATAAGAACCAGCATGTAGACAATCATACAAGCATTGACCATGCCGTACCGAACTGCACCAGCAATGAACTGTTCAAGTACGTACTCGACGATCAGTCGGTAGGTGCGTTTGCCGGACTGGTACTGGTGCGTCCCGATGCGCAACATACGAACTCCCAGCAGACTAACCGGAATCTTTGTGCTACGCGTGATGCAAGAATGTACACACAACCCCAATTGGAGATTTACGCGGATGATGTGAAATGTTCGCATGGAGCAACGGTAGGCCAGTTGGATGAGGGGGCATTATTCTATATGCGTTCACGAGGTATTGCGGAGAAAGAAGCCCGTTTGTTATTGATGTTCGCATTTGTCAATGAAGTGATTGATACCATCCGTTTGGAGGCACTGAAAGACCGCCTGCATCTATTGGTAGAGAAACGTTTCCGTGGCGAGCTGAACAGATGTCAGGGCTGTGCCATTTGTAAGTAACCACTAATAATTAATAAACGTGGATATTCAAAAGATACGTGAGGATTTTCCGATATTGAACCGTACGGTTTACGGTAAACCTTTGGTTTATTTCGACAACGGTGCGACGACGCAGAAACCCCGTTTGGTAGTTGATGCGTTGGTGGATGAATATTACTCTGTCAATGCCAATGTGCATCGTGGTGTGCATTATCTTTCGCAACAAGCTACGGAATTGCATGAGGCTTCCCGTGAAACGGTGCGTCAGTTTATCAATGCTCGTAGCACGAACGAAGTTGTCTTCACCCGCGGAACGACGGAAAGCATCAACCTGCTTGTTTCCAGTTTTGGCGACGAATTTATGGAAGAGGGGGATGAAGTGATTCTTTCCGTGATGGAACATCACAGTAACATCGTTCCCTGGCAACTGTTGGCTGCCCGCAAAGGAATTGCCATCAAAGTGATTCCAATGAATGACAAAGGTGAACTCTTGTTGGATGAATACGAAAAACTATTTTCCGAACGAACGAAAATAGTCAGTGTGGTTCATGTTTCGAATGTGCTGGGTACGGTAAATCCGGTGAAAGAAATGATTGCAACGGCTCATGCGCACGGCGTACCTTGTTTGATAGACGCTGCACAGTCTATCCCTCACATGAAAGTGGACGTACAGGAGTTGGATGCCGATTTTTTGGTGTTCTCTGCCCATAAAATATACGGTCCGACAGGTGTCGGAGTGCTTTATGGAAAAGAAGAGTGGTTAGACCGCCTTCCGCCTTATCAGGGAGGAGGGGAGATGATTCAGCATGTCTCTTTTGAGAAGACCACTTTCAACGAACTTCCTTTCAAGTTTGAAGCCGGTACGCCCGACTACGTTGGAACTACCGGACTGGCAAAAGCCCTTGATTACGTGAATGGATATGGACTTGAGCAGATAGCCGCCCATGAGCATGAACTGACAACTTACGCTTTGCAACGGCTGAAAGAGATTCCCCGGATGCGTATATTCGGTGAAGCAGCCGAACGGGGGGCGGTCATCTCCTTCCTGGTAGGAGATATTCATCATTTCGACCTCGGAACGTTGTTGGATCGTTTGGGTATTGCTGTGAGGACGGGACATCATTGTGCACAACCTCTCATGCAACGTCTCGGTATAGAAGGAACTGTACGGGCTTCGTTTGCCATGTACAATACGAAATCGGAAATAGATACATTGGTGGCGGGAATTGAACGCGTCAGCAAGATGTTCTAACAATATAAGCTGCTATTCCTGTGGAATGGCGGCTTTTTTTATTCTTTAACTAAAAAAGATGCCTTTAAGTGCAGTGATTTGAGCTTTGGTGCGTCTAATAGGTAAAGTAACAAAATATTCATAGAATATTAGGAGGGTCGTGAGACCATGCTCATATTATATAAATTCTCTCTCTTTAACATCAATCGCAGCTATATCGTAAGAAATTACGGTGTAGCTGCAACTTTTTTAGGGGGACTTGCGTCTAACTAAATACATATAACTAATAAAGAAAAAACTATGCTGATGACAACCACTCCCATCATTGAGGGAAAACGAATAGTGAAATATTATGGAATAGTTTCTGGAGAGACAATCATAGGTGCCAATGTATTCCGCGACTTGTTTGCAAGTATTCGGGATATTGTGGGTGGTCGTTCCGGTTCTTATGAAGAAGTGCTGCGTATGGCAAAAGATACAGCGTTGAAGGAAATGGAGGCACAAGCAGCTCAAATGGGAGCTAATGCCGTGATAGGTGTTGATTTGGATTATGAGACAGTTGGAGGTAGTGGCAGTATGCTGATGGTGACTGCTAACGGCACAGCCGTAAAGATTGAAGAGGATTAATTGATTATTGTTTTTTTTACTACAGAGAACACGGAAGACGCAGCGCATATACTTTGTTTAGTATCAATGGTATAAAACGCTGTGTCCTCCGTACTTCTGTGGTGAATATTATTCGGCAGTCAGCTCAATCACACGGCTGAAAGCCTGATTGGTAGTGAAAGCATTGATTCCCACTTTCATCAGATAATCTCCTGAATAAGTCTTCTCATTGGCAGCAAGATTCGATTTAGAGTTCGGCATCAAGTTGATTTCTTTCACCTTATACATTTTCCTCGCATCCAGTCCCTGAAGTTTAATCGGGAGCAGCTTCTCGCTGAAACGTGGGTGGATATCGTAGGTATAAAGCACTGCTTTGTTCTTATCCGGTGCGGCGTACATGACAGACATGTGATTACCATCGTATGGAGAAACCAGTCTGTACTGCTCACCATCCAGAATCACTTTCTTCAGACGTGTCCAGTTGGCAACTGCGTTTTGGCAAAAAGTCTGTTCGTCCGCATTCAGTTCTTTCAGTCCGAGGTCGAAGCCCAGTTTACACATACTTGCTACATCGGTACGGAATTTCACGCTTGTCTTTTTGTTCCAGCTGGTTACGTGGGCATCCATTGCTTTTGCAGGGAAAATCTGTGAGAATCCCCATTGGATAAACAGGCGCTCTATCGGGTCTGTATTATCGCTGCACCAGAATTCTGTGAAGTATTTCAATGCCTCGTAGTCGCAACGGGCGCCACCGCCGGAGCAAAGCATCATCGGTACGTTCGGATATTTGTCTTTGATACGTTCCAATACATTATATATACCACGTATGTGGTCGATATAAAGTTGTCCTTGTTTATTCTTCAAATAGGGAGAATAAATATTGGTGATGGGAGAGTTACAGTCCCATTTAAAGAAAGCCACTTCCGGGTTCGCTGTCAGGATGTTATCCACTACGCCAAACACAAAATCCTGTACTTTCGGATTGCTAAGGTCAAGCACCAGTTGGTTACGGTAATAGTATGTTTCGCGGTTGGGCAGAGTGATAGCCCAGTCAGGATGCTTCTCGAACAATTCACTTTTGGGGTTTATCATCTCCGGTTCGATCCAGATACCGAATTTTACTCCGGCTTCTTTGGCAGACTTCACGAGTGCGGGAATACCGCCCGGCAGTTTGGATTTCATCACTTCCCAGTCACCCAGTCCGGCATTGTCGCTGTTGCGCGGATGCTTGTTGCCGAACCAGCCATCATCCAACAAGAACATGTCTACACCGAGATGTTTGGCTTCTTTCATCAGTTCGGCAAGCAGTTTCTCATCGAATTTGAAGTACGTATTTTCCCAGTTGTTCAATAAAGTCATGCGGTCGCCTTGTCCGTCTTTCAGTTGGTAGTTGCGTGCCCATGCGTGGAGGTTGCGGCTGGCTTCGCCCGTACCGTTGTTGCTGAAAGTAAAGATGAATTCGGGAGTGGTAAATACTTCGTTCGGTTTTAGCTCATAATCAGATGCATACGGGTTGATGGCGGGGATAACGCGGAGATTGCCTACGTTGTCCACTTCAAAGGTAAACTGGAAGTTGCCTGTCCATCCGATCGTCCCTAGCATGGCACGTCCTTGTGTTTCCTGTGCCGGTTGTTCAAAACCAAGTTCGAAGAACGGGTGGGTATGCATGGCGGCACGGCTTCCCAGTTTGGTGTCGATCACCTTTTTGCCGAACAATAGAGGTTGTGTGCTCATTTGTGCTTCTTTAGCCCAGTCGCTGCTGAATTCAGTCAGATAATACTCGTTTCCCGAGAAATAAAGCATGGTCGAAGCATAACGCCAGATGGTGACAGGCTTCTTTTCAGCATGTTTGATTTCACTCCACGTCTTGATGACGTTTTCTTTCGGATAAGCGATGTAATGCAGCGTGACTTCCACCGGGTACTGATCGTCTTTTAGTTGGATAGTCGTTTTCGTGCCGCCTGCCACTGCTTTTTGCTCGGAAGATACATAACGGAGAATCGTGCTTGGGTTTCCGTCATTGTGTGTGATTGCTACAGCCGGTTCAAAATAATCCTCGGCGCCGGAGCCCGGATATACTTCCCATCCACGGGTAGATACGCTTCCGTCACTTCCACCTCTCACGTATGGAGAAAAGTTGTAGATGTCTTTCTCGTTCAGTAACTTATCGCCCAGATAAGCCTGATAAAGTCGTCCGTTGGGAGCTACTTGGAGAATTAAGTCGGTGTTGTCCGTTGCGATGCGGATGACGTTCTTTTCCTGGGCGTTCACTTGTGCCAGGGTAAACAATGCCGTAAGTAATACGAAAAGTTTCTTCATGTTTTTTTTAAAATTAATTAGGTATTAGTTAGTTTGTGGGCATATAATGCCACAAAGATAATTATAATTCGTTTGGTATGAACTAGAATTTGATGCTTGCGCTAAATTCTACGGTGAATGGGCGTAAATAATTTCCACTCATATAATTTCCGGCGTACTGAGCAGCTTCTTCTTTCGTAATCAGTTCCGAACCGTTGATGGTTCCGCTGGCTCCTTTCTGATTCAGGAAGTTGATGACTGTTGCCCCCAGAGACAGGTGTTTGTTTACGTTCCAGTTGATTCCTCCGAACGTTTCCCAGCGGCCGTTGAAGTAGAGCGCTTCCTGAAGATTGGCGTACGTCTTGCCGAAATAGCGGAAACTAAGCCAGAGGCGTAAGTCTTTTGTGATGTTGTAGCTTGGGTCGAGTTCGACAAGGATCTGCGGGATCTCTTTTACAATCATTCCGTTGGCATTGACAGACATTTCCGAGCCATCGTTGAAAGTGACACTTGCGTTATAGTTCTTGTAAACAGGCTTCTGATACGTGAACAGAGCATGCAGATGGAAACTTTTGAACGGGTCGATCTCGGCAGAGGTGGTCCATCCCAGTGTTTTGATATTATAGATAAGCAATACGGTCTTTCCTTCTTCTGTTCCCGGTTTCGTGAGGTTTTGCTGGTCGATGTTATTGGATTTAGAGATATAGGTCACCATAGAGGTGAGGTTCATCCAATGGTTCTTGTAGAACAGACCGCCACGGATCAACGGTATGGTGACCCGTTTGTATTGTTCTTCCGTAGGACCTGTTCCAGCGTATTCGTTGATACGGGGGAAGCGGGTGGCTACTGTTCCGTCGGTAGTCAGTCCGAATTGCCGGGTTACGCTGTAAGTGGCGCGGAGCGTGGCGGCATAGTTCAGTTTGTCTTTTACCACTTTGGCAGGATGAACACTGTGCGGGGTGGCGATGATATTTCCTGTTTCTTTTTCTTTATGATAAGTGGTAAAGTCGCCGATGTGGAAGTTCGGGAAACGGGAAGTGGATATCTGGTCGGCGCTCATCCGGTAATATTCGAGGCGTCCGCCATAGTAGATATTAAATTGGGGAGTTACCTGCCAGTTGTCTGTAAGGTAGAGGGCGAGTTTGTTTTCATATCCCATTGTATATTCGGGGCTAAGCTCGTTGTAGCCGTATGTCTGCACGCGTTGACCGGTCAGTGTGGGGTCCAGGGAACTTGCTGCGGTGGAAGTGAGCAGTTGCGGATAGTTCTCTACGGTAGCCATCCATTGCAGAGAAGAGGAGTGGTAGTCAAGATGATAATACCATTCGTTCAATCCCAAGCGCAAATCATGGTTGCCGAAAGTCTTGTTTAGTTCCGAAGTAATCAGGAAGTTTTTCACTTTACCTACGTGCAGCCAGGTGCGGCGGCCTTCTGCCAGTCCTTCATACGGATGGCCGTTGGATAATGTAAAACCAGCGTCGGCAGTTACTTCGCTGATGGTGCTGCCTCCGAAATCCACATAGTTGGCACGTGGGGCATCCATATATTTCAGGTTGAATTTCCACAGCAGGTCGTTTTGGAAACGATAATCGGCAATCAGTGCTATTTCATTGGCACGGTTTTCCGAGCCATCGCCTAAATTCCATGTTTTCATTTTCCCGTCTTTCACATCCATGTATTCAAAAGAACCGCTTTGCGGGACATACGAATTCGTTCCCAGTTTGAAGCCTTCTATCTCTTTCACCGAGCCGTCGCCGACATAGATAAAGGGAGCCGCGTTGGCATAACTGCCCGGGTTCTCACTGCGAGAATGTTTGTAGAGCAGGGATATTTTTCCCCGTCCGTTGTTGAAGAGGCGGGTCAGGCCGGCATGATAGATCTCGGTGCGGTCTGTGTAGTTTGTAAATTTGAGGTCGAAGCTTCCCGGATCGAAGTTCTGGTAGATGCTTGCGGTGTAGAGCCAATGGTCGTTGATAGCTCCTGAAACATTGAAATCGAAGTTCTGCATCCCGAAATGGTTGGTCCGGTAGTTGAAGATACCTTGGAAATCTTTTTGTCCCAGTTTGCTGAAGGAGTTGACGGAGTAAGCGATGTTACCGGTGGTGATGGCGGACTCGGAAGGAGATAAAAGTCCCACTTCTCCCAGACTGCTGTCGCTGCGCCAATGGGCGGCTAGCTTGTGAACGGCCGAGGAATATACGGCAGGAAGCCCATTCTCATATACATTAACGTCCTCGCTGGGAAGCCCGATTTGAATCTCGCGGGGTTTGTTGGCGTCGGAAGCATTCAGCATTACATTGCGTTCGCCTTCTTCCGCTTCTTTT
Organism: Bacteroides caecimuris; assembly: GCF_001688725.2. Taxonomy (NCBI): domain Bacteria; kingdom Pseudomonadati; phylum Bacteroidota; class Bacteroidia; order Bacteroidales; family Bacteroidaceae; genus Bacteroides; species Bacteroides caecimuris. The sequence continues at coordinate 4,647,224 of NZ_CP015401.2, forward strand.
TTAGCGGAGGTGGCAGGTGCTTTTGAGGGATTGGCAGGAATCGTATCCTGCTTCATTGCGGTGCGGTTTGTCTTTTTCTTTTGATCCTGAATGTTCGCTGCATTCCCGTTGGAGGGAATCAGTTGCAAGAGGATTGCTAGAGCAAGGCAACTAAAGGTTACTTTTTTCATCACTTGTATTTATTTTAAGATTTTGGAAGTTCACGTCGATTGTGTCTTTTTGACGAAGGCAAAGATAGGGGGAGACTGTCCGAGAACTCCTCTTTAAACAGAGGTTTGTCGTTGTCCCTCCGCAATAGCCCCTGTTTGTAGCATGGTTTAACATTAGATATTCATGCTTCTCATTCATTTTTCTTATCTTTACCTAAGCTAAGAAACAGAGTTATGGCATATAAGAAAGGTGAAGAACGACAACAGAAAGTACTTTTCCCCGATTGCATAGACGACTATGTTGAGGAGGATGCTCCGGTTCGTTTGTTTGATGCATTCGTTGATAGTTTGGATATGGGCAAGTTAGAGTTTATACGGAACATTCCCAAAGCCACGGGAAGTCCCGGGTACGACCCTCGTGACCTGTTAAAACTGTATATTTATGGTTACTTTTACCAAGTGCGTTCATCGCGCAAGTTGGCCCGTGAGTGCAAATGCAACGTGGAGGTGATGTGGCTACTGGGCAAATTATATCCTGATTTTCGCACCATTTCCGATTTTCGCAAGGATAATAAGGATAGCATAACTAAAGTATTCAAGGAGTTCAATAAGTTCTGCATGGGGTTGAAGCTCTTCTCCAAGTCATACATATCTATTGACGGAAGCAAGTTCAAGGCTGTAAATGCCAAGGATAACAATTTTACGCTCAACAAACTTGACGACCGTATCAAACGTTTGGATGAACATATCACTTTATACATGGAAGAGCTTGACTCATGCGATCGGGAAGAAGGTCGCAAACTTTCCAGAGAAGAACTTGAGCACAAACTGAATGTCTGTAAAGAACGCAAAGCCCGTTACGAAGCATACCGCACTACATTAGAGGAGTCTAATGAAAAACAGATATCGCTTACTGACCCGGATGCAAGACTGATGAAAGCGAATGAAGGTTTCTGCGTAGGCTATAACATGCAGACGGCTGTTGACGCGGACAGCCACATGATTGCCGGCTTCCGGGTCACTAACAGTCCTACTGACCATGGCCAAATAACAAACGTAGCTACAGATGTGAAAAAAGACTATGGGATTGACATCCTTGAGACTACAGCAGACAAGGGCTATGAATGCCCCGAAGACCATACCGACGCACTTGCATCGGGCATTGTACCCAATGTCATCCGGCGTGACGGTGGCTGCACCGAGCAGGTTGAGTTTGAGTACATTGGAAACACCATAACCGATGAACAGAAAGTTAGTACCAACCCCGAGGACTTGAAGGCATGTCTTCAAGCCGGAGTAATTCCCGATGTCTACAACGGAATCTTAACTGATATGGAAATTGTTGAGGTAAAAAAGCGTACATTGCCGACATCCGATTCAGCAGTGCTGGACATGACTTCCGAACAAATGCGTGCCAAAGCTCTTGAAGGCTTCTTCGTTAGGGATGCCGAACGTAACCTTGTCTATTGTCCGCAAGGTGAGATTCTTAGACAGAAATCCATTAAACGAAACGGCAATATACGTTACTGCAACAAGTTGGCCTGCAAGAAATGCAAATGCAAGTGTACCATATCCAAGTTCAAGGAAGCGGACTTTAGTAAGGATGATCTAATAAAGGTTGCTGATACCCGAAGGAAACAAGATGCAGCAAATGACGGCAATGCGAATCTGAAACCAACAAGAATAACCGTTATGAAAAAGGTGGTACGCTATGTGCTACATCTTGACCAAAAGAAAATGGATAATCGCAAATGTTTGTCGGAACATCCGTTCGGGACAATTAAAAGAACGCTCGGATACTACTATTTTTTACTAAAAGGTTTTGCAAAAGTAGGTGCAGAGATGGGATTGCTCTGTCTATCCTATAACCTACGTCGTGCTATAAGTCTCAAAGGTGTACCCGCACTGCTTGCCGCACTCCGATAAAAGACTTGCCGAGGTGCACATCCTTACGAATATAGGTAATAACCACATTTTAAAGTGCATTTTAAGCTTCTAAAACCGATTATCATGAGAGAATTTATTCTTTCAATTGAAAAACAAATTCCACCAGATAGTCTCTACGACCTCAAATCCGCTGCAAGAATGCCATCCTACAGCGAAAATCAGAGTTCTCGGACGGTCTGGGGGGAGGAGAAACAGGCGGCTATACTCTCTTTTGTCAAGATGTGCAAGAGATGTTTCAAATGTATGATAGCGCCCTTGTGGTGCGACATTTATTGCTATCCTTGCAACAAATGTTTCATCCTTCTTATGCATTTAGCGTAAAAAAAACTATATTTGTCGCTATCTAATATCTGTGTATGAAAAGGAATCTGCTGCTTTTTCTTCTTTCTGTTTGTTTCTTCCTTCCGGACTTTGCCGCGACGGGGCAGTATAATTTTATCCGTGTAGATGGTGGAAGCGGTCTTTCGAACAGTCATGTCAAGTCTATTATTCAAGATAGTTACGGTTTTATTTGGTTGGGTACCCGCAATGGACTTAACCGTTACGACGGAGTGTCGATGAAACTGTATAATTGCTATGACGAGACTTTGCAACATGGCAATCAGGTCATATCCGCTCTTTTTGAAGATAATCACCGGCAGTTGTGGGTAGGCACGGACGATGGTGTTTATATTCAAGACCTTGCCACCGGGAAGTTTTCTTTTTTTGATGCCCGTACAGAGAGCGGAGAACAAATCAGATACAACTGGATTGAGGATATACTGGCAGATCATTCGGGCAATATATGGGTGAATGCGCCCAATCAGGGAGTTTTCCGCTATCAGGTGGAGACGGGGAAGCTGTTCCGCTACATTCCTTGTCCCGGCAAAGATAAAAGCAAGGACTTTCCACAATCCATTTGTGTGGATAAAGACGGTACGGTTTGGGTCGGTACGTACGGAGCGGGAATCTATCGTTATAGTCCGGAACAGGATAAGTTTGTGGCGTATGCCACAGAGGCGCTTAAAGGAGATTTCATATTTACTCTGTGTGATTATGGCGATGAACTGATCGTCGGCGTGCATGAAGAAGAACTGAAACGGTTCAATAAGAAGACAGGGGAGGTGAGCGTGTTCCCTGTGCCGCAAGTGCATCGGAAGATTATTCGTTATGCCGTTTGCTTCGGAGACGAATTATGGGTGGGAACTCAAAATGGTGTTTATGTGATTGATGAGAAACAGAATAGTGTGCAACATATCCCTGCCGATGCCGGAGGAAAGTATGGGCTTGGAGATGCTATCGTGGATAAGATTTATCGCGATCGTGAAGGAGGAACCTGGATTTGTACGCAATTTGGAGGAGCCAGTTACCTACCCGTACGCTCGCTCGACTTTTCTGTTTATCTTCCGGGAGCACCCGGTACGGTCTGCGGACGTCGCATCAGTGAATTGGCGGAAGGAAAAGACGGGACAGTGTGGATTAGTACGCAGGATGGCGGGGTTTGTTATTGGAATCCGAAGGCGCAGACTTTCGTAAAAGTTCCCGAGTCGCCGGACCGTCAGAATGTGTTAAGCTTGTTTGCTTCGGATGATTTAGTCGGGGCGGGTTACTTTAAAGGAGGTATTGATCTGATCATTACGGAGGCAGGCTCTTCCGCTTCTCCTTCGGTTTCTTCTTTTCCTTCGACTTCTTCTTCCGCTTTTTCATCTTTGACTTCTTCTACTGTATCTCCTGTTTCTCCTGTATCTGTTGCCTCCTCTGCCATTTCTACCACAAATATTTTCCGAGGGCAAGTGCATACATTCTATCCCGCACAACTCGGCATCAGTGAAGGTTCGGTGTTTGCCCTTTACCGTGACCGTGGGGGAATCATCTGGCTGGGCGATGGTTGGAACATCTTCCGTTCGGTCGACAAAGGGCGGACTTTTGAGAAGATGGAACAATTCGGTTACGCTTATATGCGTGACATCCTCGAAGATAAATCCGGCAATATATGGGTTGCAACAATGGGTAATGGCATACTCCGGTATAATCCGCAGACGGATCAGATGGTCAAGTATCAATGTGTACCGGGAGACAGTACCTCTATCGGAACGAATGAAGTGACAGGCATAACGGAGGATAGCAAAGGTCTGCTCTGGTTTTCTACGGATCGGGGAGGGTTATTGTGTTTTAACCCCGAGACGGGCAGATTCCGGACATACACTAAAGCGAATGGTCTGCCGGACAACGTGACCTATAAAGTGGTGGAAGACGCACAACATCGCATCTGGTTCGGAACAGACCGTGGACTGGTTTGCCTTCATCCGGAAACAGACTGCCTGCAAATCTTTACCCGAGACGATGGGCTGCCTGATAATCAGTTTAATTATAAATCGGCTTTGGCTGCCTCTGATGGGACTATTTGGATGGGAACTATCAACGGACTTGTCTCTTTTAATCCGCAGATTGTCCGCCGGAACACGTTTGTCCCCCCGGTCTACATCACCGGAATGTATGTACAAGGGCGTGAAACTCCTTTCCCGGCAGATGGCGTGCAATTGCCTTACCGTTCTAATGTCGGCTTTGATTTCGTTGCTTTAAGTTATACATCGCCGGGCGCAAACCGCTATGCTTATAAAATGGAAGGTATAGATAACGACTGGAACTATACGTCTGCTGCACATACTGCGTCTTATGCCCAGCTTCCGCCGGGAGACTATCTGTTTCGTGTGCGTGGCAGTAATAATGATGGTGTCTGGAATCAGGAAGAAGCCACTTTATCGGTACGTATTCTTCCACCCTGGTGGCGTACAGTGTGGGCGTACCTTATCTATATCATTGTTGTATCCGGTAGTTTTGTACTGTCTCTTCGTGCCTATCGCCGCCGTGAAGTGCAGAAGATACGTGAACAGCAATTATTGGCGGAACTGGCGCGTGAGCGCGAATCCCACCGTACGCATGAGATGTTTATTAATCAGATTACATACGGCGCCTGCACTCCGCAAGGGGATGCTATGTCACGGGCAGACGAACAACTGATGTCTCAATTGATTGCCAAAGTACGTGAGAATCTTTCCGATGCCAACTATAATGTGGAAGCATTGGCTGCGGCTATGAATATGTCCCGTTCCAGCCTTCACCGTAAGATTAAGGCACTGACCGACCTTTCTTCACTCGACTTTATCCGTATCATCCGACTAAAACATGCTGCGGAATTGTTGCAGGAGGGAGAACTGCGCATCAATGAAATTTGTGACAGGGTAGGGTTTCAGTCACCTTCTTACTTCGCTAAAGTATTTCAGAAACAATTTGGAGTTACTCCTACAGAGTTTGTACAGCAGAATAAGCAGAGAATGGCAGATAGTTCTTTCTCATAGTGTCCTTGTCAGTCCATCTGTAACAAGAATAAAGAAACAACTAGTCAACAATTACCGGAGAAGTACAGATTCTCTTTGTCCCATATATTGTGGGAAAGTATTCCCTACTAATTGGGAAAATATTCCCTATTAACTGGGAAAATATTCCCTTATTTTGTGGGAACAAATTCCCATAATATGAGGGAATACTTTCCCGCATATTATGGGACAATCGGAACTAGTTTATCTTCAACCGTGAAAAAGGGGAGAAAGATAGTAGTTGACTATGAGAAATACCTTGAAATACTATGAGAATAAGGTGGATTTTAAGCTAAAATACGGGCAAACTTATGAGAAATGCCATGTTTGAAAGTATTTCTCATAAGCTATTTGCTTGATTATTTGTTGTTTATCAGTCATCAATGAGAATATGAGAAATGAAATTTGAAATCTTCTCTAGTAGGAGGGAGGACAGTTTGAGATACTTTATCTGCAACGTATCTGCTACAGGTGTCTGCCACACTCCAACTGTTTATTAACTAGCGCATTACACGCGTTTCGTTGCAGGTGGCAGATGTTTTTATGTTTTTTCAACTTTATGGTAGGCATTGATTGTAATGGCAGGGCTTGCCGTTATTTGGAATTTATTCTAAAAAGCAGGAAAGAAGTAAGAAAAAGGAGACAAAACAGATCTCCTTTTTTAATTTGAATTACCTTTGCGTCAAAATAGAATTGATAAATATGTTATTACCTTACTTAAATGAGAATCTGATTGAAGCCGGATGTGATGAAGCTGGCCGTGGATGTTTGGCGGGAGCGGTATACGCTGCTGCAGTTATTCTTCCGAAGGATTTTAAGAATGAACTGTTGAATGATTCCAAGCAACTGACGGAAAAGCAACGTTATGCACTGCGTGAGGTAATAGAAAAGGAAGCCATAGCCTGGGCAGTCGGCATCGTGTCACCGGAGGAAATTGATGAAATAAATATCCTGCGGGCTTCTTTCCTGGCCATGCATCGTGCAGTGGATCAACTGTCTACCCGCCCGCAACATTTACTAATCGACGGAAACCGTTTCACTAAATATCCCGGCATCCCTCATACCACAGTAGTGAAAGGCGACGGGAAATATCTTTCAATAGCTGCGGCTTCTATTTTAGCCAAGACATACAGAGACGATTATATGAACCGTCTTCACGATGAGTTCCCTTATTATGATTGGGATCGTAACAAAGGCTACCCAACTAAAAAACATCGCGCTGCCATTGCTGAACGTGGAACCACCCCTTATCATCGAATGACGTTCAATCTATTAGGAGATGGACAGCTGACTTTAAACTTCTAAAGTTGCTTTATTTCATTTAGTAAAACATTATACATTTTTTTGCATAATAAGCACGAATTTGTTAGGGATAACCTTGAATTTACTCTGTTTAGGCTAAAAAAGTGTTGCTTAGTGCTTTTATTTGTTATTGGAATGCTATATCTTTGCAAACAATAATAAGAATTAAAAAGTTTAAAATCATGGCAACGAACAAACTATTATGGTCTTCTAAAATCATTGGGGTGTTTTTTATGATGTTGGTTTGCACTCTTTCTGCAAATGCACAGTTTTTACGTACTTCTTATTTCATGGAAGGTGCCCATTATCGTCAACAACTGAATCCGGCTTTAACACCGACGAAGGGTTATTTCAACCTTCCGGTGATCGGTGCTGTCAATGCAACTGTCAGTTCTACTTCATTGGGTTATCAAGATATCATCGATATCATTGATAATGGTGACGATTTCTATACTAAACCGGATTTTATGAACCGTCTGAAAGATAACAATAAGCTGAATGTGAATTTCAGTACGGAAATTCTCTCTGCAGGATGGTATAAAGGTAAAAACTTCTGGTCATTCAATATTGGTCTGCGTACAGATATCGGTGCTAACTTGACTAAGAATATGTTTACCTTCTTGAATGAGATGGAAACAATTGAAGAAAATTGGAGAAATAGCAACTATGATATTAGTGGTCAGCGATTGAACATTAATGCTTATACAGAAGTCGGTTTAGGACTTTCACGCCAGATTAACAATCGTTTGACTGTTGGTGCTAGAGTGAAAGCATTATTGGGTATTGGCAACATGGAGTTGAAACTTAATAAAGTTGCGATGAATGCTAATTTGCCTACTGACCAACAAATCAATCAATGGTCAAGTGAGAGTTATTGGAATTCTATGACTCCTTCACAAGCACTACAAGCAGCACAGGAATTAAAGGATAAGTTTAATAATTATCATGCAAACTTGACTGTTGGCGCTGAACTGAAAAGTTCTTTCAAAGGTTTGGAATTGAAAGAAGAAGAAGGTAAAGATTATGTAACAGATTTCGACTTTGACAGTGGTAAATTGGGCATTGCAGGTTATGGCTTTGGTATTGACTTAGGAGCTTCTTATAAAATACTGGATAATCTGACAGTGTCTGCCTCTGTTCTTGACTTAGGTTTTATTTCTTGGTCGAAATCAAGCACAAAAATTGCGTCTGCTAACCCGGATCCGATTGATATTAAAGGAAGTACCTATGCAAGTATGGTTAATCCGAATAATCCGAATACTGTTATGAACGCTGTAAATCAGTTGCAGAATGACGCTCAAGGATATATGGACCGTGTAACAAATGGTGATGTACTTGACTATGACATGTTGCAACTCGAAGTAAGCGATGCTAAAGAATCTCGTAAATCTCGTCTTGCTTCTACCCTAGTATTAGGTGCAGAATATGGATTCTTCAATAACAAATTAGCAGTGGGTGTATTGTCAACCACTCGTTTTGTACAGCCTGATGCTCTTACAGAATTAACATTCTCTGCAAACTACCGTCCGAAAAGCTGGTTCAATGTAGCACTTAGTTACTCAGCTATCCAGTCAGCCGGTAAATCTTTCGGTCTGGGTCTGAAATTAGGTCCTCTGTTTGTCGGAACTGACTATATGTTCTTAGGCAAGAACTCTAACTCTGTTAACGGATTCGTTGGAGTTTCTATTCCGTTGGGCGGAAGAAAAGCAAGTAAAGAAGGATAAGATATTTTAATTTCTCTCTAAACATTCTCTTTTAATTAACTCTCTATTGGGATAAAACGTATTATTCAAGAGGACGCCGAAAATCGGTGTCCTCTTATTTTTTAGTAGATTCTGCATGAGACGGTTAATTAAACGATACCCAAGGCAAACAGTAGGAAGTGCCTTATCAAAAGTTTACTCATATCTATATGATTATGAGTCAATTTGAAAATAGCAGCAAGCTACTTTGGTAAGTAAGAACGACCTGCTGCTATCTTTATAATGTTTGTATCTTTATCAAAAGAGAATAATATATTAATCGATATATTGTTTGATTTGTTCCACTGGTATTGATAATTGTTCGGATATCTCTTCAACCGATGTCCCATTGTTACAGAGCATTTTAACCATTGAACGAATCACTTGCTCTTTCTGCTCAATTACCTGCTCTTTCTGCTCAATCACTTGTTCTTTCTGCTCAATCACTTGTTCTTTCTGCTCAATCACTTGTTCTTTCTGCTCAATCACTTGTTCTTTCTGCTCAATCACTTGTTCCTTCTGCTCAATCACTTGCTCTTTCTGCTCAATCACTTGCTCTTTCTGCTCAATTTCCTTATTCTTCATCATAATTGTCGTATCCCTGTCCTCTATTTCAGAAAGAATCTCATCTTCTATCTCCATGGCACGACGTACGTTGGGTGCGGCGGCAGCTTTCAGCAGGCGGTGGACAACACACTTCACCTCATCATCAAGATGCTCATCATTAATTTCCAGATAGTGTTCGCTATCAGCCTGACGATATTCCTGGTCGAATACACTCAACAGACGTTCGAGGCGGTTGCGGGTTCGTCCGGTGAGGAAAGGAATCTGTACGATGATACTGTCGTGAGTCAGGCTCTCGATGAAGGGGTCGGGAGCAGGAAGAGGATTGTCGTCATAATCCAGATAGCGGCGGCGTACGTAAACCACCGGTTCGGTAAGGTCACCCAAGGGATGTCCCAGGATGTAGATAGAGATAATGGGCAAACCATACGTACGCCTTTGCCCATACTCGTTCTTTTTTTCGACAATGTTCTCCTTGTCGAGATACTGAGTGCCTAAATACTGGCGGAAGCGCAAGGTTTCGGTGATGAGCCAAGTCTTTTGCAGTTCGATAAGGACAAGGTGTTCGGATCCGTCGTCCTCACGAATCTTTGCTGAGAAGTCTATACGGAAGAGTGAGATGCGAGTCTGTTCCATGGAAGTATACTCGTGGCGGCGCATTTCAAGGTCTATGATTTCCTTTTTGAGCAATGCGGAAAGTAATATCTTGGCGACTTTCTTGTCTTCCATCAAGAACTTGAAGACAGCATCGTAAATGGGATTGGCGATGATAGTCATATTGCTTATAGTTTAATAATTAAGCAAATATACTTCTTTTATTTGATTAATGAGAGGGTGGAAAGGTTAAATTCTCCTATCAGAAAGGAATTAGGACATTCTAAGTTACAGCGATTGATTCCTTAATATTTTAGGATTAAAGAAGTATCAGCTTTGTTTAAAACTACTATTTGAACTCTGAACTCATCCATTTTAAGTACAGTCCTGAATAAACTTTTGGTGCGTTTGTTTTACATTTTTTATTCCTCTCTTGGTAAGAGAAGTAGTCTTTGCTGCAAATGTATACAAAATACGTATAAAAACAACTTTAAACAGAAATTAATTTGTCTTTATCGTTGTTTTTAACACTAAAATGCGCATTTTGTGATTATCTGTGCAGTTTTCTTTTCTCATTTTCATCTATTTAGAGATATACTCTTACCTCGATCTTTCTCTTACCAAGAGAGGTATTGAAAATGAGTAGAAATGACAGCCTAAAATCAAAAAAATATAGCCTATGTACATACTTATTGTAATATAAAACATCAATCGAAAGAATACCGATTAACGACGAATAATCAAGAATAATAATGTAAATAAGACATGAAACGCAAGATTTTATTTCTGATGATAGCCTTGTCAGTTTCTTTGCATTTTAGACTAAATGCACAAGAGGTGGCAATAAAGACGAATGTGCTATCCGATGCTTTTCTGAATGTGAATGCCGGAATCGAAGTTTCCGTAGCGCCCCGTTGGTCAATAGACTTGAGTGGTGACTTCAACGGGTGGAACCTGTCACATGGGCGCCGTTGGAAACACTGGTTGGTGCAGCCCGAAGCCCGTTATTGGTTCTGTGAAGCCCTTGGCGGACATTTTGTCGGTCTGCATGCCTTCACCGGGCAGTATAACGTGGGACATCTCGACACTGACTTCAAGTTCCTTGGTACCAATTTCGCCAATTTCAAGACCCATCGCTACCAAGGATGGATAGGGGGGCTTGGATTAGCCTATGGATATAGCTGGTTGTTGGGAAAGCATTGGAATCTTGAAGCCGAAATCGGCTTAGGTTGGGCTTATACCCGCTTCGACCGTTTTGAATGTGTAGGCTGCGGACGCCGAGCTGGTAAGGGACATCACAACTATGTAGGTCCGACGAAAGCAGCTGTCAACCTCGTATATGTTTTCTGATTATTAACACGCTAATACAAGTGATACCGATATGAAATTACAAAAAATATGGATAGCCGCCCTTGCCGTAATGGCAACAATGGGGACGGCAACTGCCGGCATATCCGTTGCAAGTCCGGCAACCGGCACACTGCCGGAACAAGACCCGCGTGTGAGAGACCTGAAGGTGGAACGCTCGGAAAATAACCTTTTCGTATCCATGCAGCTTGACCTGTCGGAACTTACCCTCAAGTCTAACCGCGAAATTACCTACCTGCCCGTGCTGACTTTCGGTGAGCGGCATTTGGAACTTCCGCGTGTCATCGTAGCAGGTCGTAACCGTTACATACAGAACCTTCGCCACGGTGACCTCTCGCACGGTGCCCGTTTGTGTCGCCCGGGAAAAGTGATAGACTACTCTGCCCTCATTCCTTACGAACAGTGGATGGAGACAGCCACGCTGTCTCTCTTCGAAGACGAATGTGGCTGCGGATTCAACGTTGTTTCGCACGACCGTAAAGACTTGGCAGTGCTTGACTTTACGCCTAAAGTGTTCAAGCCCGCATACGCTTTCGTCACTCCTGTTGCAGAACTGGTGAAGACACGCGAAGCGCGCGGTTCCGCCTACATCGATTTTCCCGTCAACCGTACAGAGATCCGTCCCGATTATCGCCGCAACCCCGAAGAATTGCAAAAGATACGACATACGATTGATGTACTGCGCAGCGATGCCGACACACGCATTGTCTCCGTTTCTATCGAAGGCTTCGCTTCGCCCGAAGGCCCTTACGCCAACAACGAACGTTTGGCGAAGGGACGCACCGAAGCACTGCTCGGCTACGTTCGCGGGCTTTATACGTTCGACGCTTCGATTATGAAATCCTCTTGGGTAGCGGAAGACTGGGCAGGGCTGCGCCGTTACGTCCAATCCTCTGACATTGCTCAGAAGGCAGACATACTTTCCATCCTCGACATGGAAAACCTTACACCGGACGCCCGTGAGTGGAAACTCAAGTCCGCCTATCCGGAGCAATACCGGTTTTTGTTGGAAAATGTCTATCCAGGGCTTCGCCATTCGGACTATGCGGTAGAGTACATCATTCGTTCTTACACCAATGTAGAGGAAATCAAGGCAGTGATGAAGAGTGCTCCGCAGAAACTGAGCCTTCATGAGATGAATGTCGTGGCACAGAGTCTCGAACCTGGTTCGGACGAATATTGCGAAGTGTTCGAAGTGGCGGTACGTATGTATCCGGACGATCCGGTAGCCAATCTCAATGCTGCTAACATTGCTCTTGGTCGCGATGAACTAGAACGCGCGGCAGGTTATCTTGCCAAGGCGGGCAATACTCCCGAAGCAACGTATGCCCGTGGCATTTATGCTGCCAAAGGTGGCGACTATGTAGAAGCCGTTCGTTTGTTCGACGATGCATCGAAAGCAGGAGTCCGTCAGGCTGCGGAAGCCGTAGCGCAGCTGCGTGAATTGGGATTGATAGAATAAAATGTATTTCATATAACTATTTTTAAATTCATTATTATGAAGAAAAGTAATTTATTATTCAGTGCTGTCATGGCACTGGCAATGGGGTCGCTGGCAAGCTGTTCTTCCGACGACTTGGTGACCGAAGTTCAAGGTCAGGAAACAACGGTCGACCACGACCAGGTGCGTTATCTGAACGTTACGATTGCAAGTGCGGGAGGAGTAGGAACACGTGCTGAAACTACTGACAATGATTTTCTGCAAGGTGATGAGCCGAAAGAAAATTTTATAGAAAACATGACTTTTGTATTCTATGATGCGGCTGGTGTTCCTACTGGTCAGGCTTATGACCTTTCTAGTAGCGATATTGCAGACGAAGACTTTGAATCCTCCACCGGAAGCGTTGGTAAAATTTGGAAATCTATCATTCCCGTATCACTTGTTCAAGGGCAGAACCTTCCCTCTTATGTAATGTGTTTTATTAATCCTGTCGGCAGTGCAGAATTTAAATCGAAACCTCTTTCAGAAATTGAGGGGATTATCCGGCAGGAAGTAGTCAGAGGAAATGGTAATTTCCCGATGACTAACTCTGTATATTATGGTGATAACCCTATCACGGGTGAAACTAAAGTTCGTATGATTGCCACTCCTGTGAATACAGGACAGTTATATACTTCGGAGGAGGCGGCAAAAGCTGACGGTGCTCAAGCCATAGATATTTATGTTGAGCGTTATGCGGCACGTGTAACTCTTAATCTTGCGTCTGGAACAGATGTTATCGTACCTAATGCAACGGATGTGAACGGTTACACCCTTACTTTCGTTCCCGAATTTTGGCGCCCGAATGCAATTGATCAAAATATCTTTGCTGTTAAGAGATATGGTCTTTTGGGTGATGGCAATATTCCTAACTATAATCCTACTTTTGCGGAACTTCAAGCGAATTTCAAAAATAAGACGTGGTGGAATGAACCTGAGAAGTCCCGTAGCTATTGGGCTTGTTCACCTTCATATTATGACAATGAGTATCCAAAAGTATCTGATGATATAACAGATATAGCAGCAAAGAATGATTATACGGGTACTACTGATGAGGATAAGTATCCATATACATTGCATTATTTCAATTATAACCAAATAGAAGCAGGTAAAGTGGAAGGTGGCTCACCGCTTCAAGGGTCTGTAAAATGGGAAAATGGTTTCAGCAAAACATTCTATGCTCGTGAGACAACTACAGCTGCCAAAGCATGGGGATGGGAAAATACAGAAAATACGGCTTATAATCCTTTAGCTTCGATTGCATCTGCTGTTATTGTAGGACATTATGAGCTTGAAGCTACCGGAGGTTCGGCTGCTGTTCCAGAAGGTGATAAGACATTCTATCTCTATGGTAAGACTGAGGGTAAATGGAATCTGTATTTTGAAAGTAGTATAGTTGGAGCTATGGTTAAACAACAAAGCGTAGTTCTTAAACGAACTGCTCCTAATACTTACGAAGCTTATCGTGAAGAAGATGGTTTTATAGTTGAACACCCTTCAAAATCGGTTCGTGATATCAAAAACACAACAGTAGCGGGTCGTCTTGTAGCTCTTCAGCTTGATCCTTTGGCTCTGCCTACTGGTGATAATGAACTATATTATTATGATGTAACTCAACCAGAAGGAAATAGATATACTCAGATTACAACAGGGAATGTTGAGATTGTAAACTCTAATCTGCTTTCTACAGGCTATGCTAGCAAATATGGTGACGGTATCGGATATTTCAATATTCCTATTGAACATCTTGGTGGAGCTGTTAAAACAGAGGATGGTAAAAGTTATAATTTTGCCCAATGCCCTCCAGGTTCATTCGGTATCGTACGCAACCATGCTTATACTATCAACGTAAATAAAATCAGTGGGCTTGCTACTCCTCTTCGCGATAAAATGCAGCCAATAGTTCCTCCTGTTGATGAAGTTTCCTACTACATCTCCGCTCGCCTGAACATCTTGAACTGGCGTATCGTACCCACTCAGGATGTAGAACTATAATCGTCCCTATTCGAGGTTGACTTCTCGAACAACATACTGATACAAGAACAGTGGCGGTAGTCTGCGCACTTCCGCACTCCCCATCGCCACTGTTTTCTTTCTTGTTGTTAATACTAAAGAAACTAGTCACTGTAAGCAAGGCATCACAGCTTCCGCTTGCTGTCCACAACCCACGGAGAGCCTGACGCCCTCCAAAATCCCCTTGGTCGCAAGGGCATATATCGCGGCGAAGAATCCCGAAGGCATGCTTCCTCAAGCAATACCTTCCACTGAAACAGAAAACAACGAGATTGCCACTTGCAGGCAATCCTACACATATACGGAAAAATGAATAAATAAAAAACATAACGCTATGACAATGTTAGAATTACGACGCATCTGGCACACCTGCATGTTACTGGGAATGATTGCTTTGGGAACTGCATCGTGCGACTCGGCAATCTACGACGACGAAGGAGACTGCGCGGTACACTACCGTGTGAGCTTCCGTTACACGAAAAACATGCTGCGCGGAGATGCTTTCGGTCCGCAAGTGACCCGTGTACATCTGTATGTATTCAACAAGCAAGGCAGATTGGTGACCGAACAGACCACCGACCGCGAACTTACCACCGACAACAACTTCTTTATGGAAGTAAGTGTCGTGCCCGGCACATACGACCTGCTTGCCTGGTGTGAAGGCGACTCGCCTATTGCCAATGCTACTTCGTTCGTGATAGGTGGCGGTGGCACGCCTGCAGCTATCAGCGACCTCGGTGCTACGCTGCCCCTACAAGGTACAGCTCCCAATCAATACAGCGACCGCGACATCACGCGTCTCTACCACGGATTGGCGACCAATGTCAACTTCCCCGACACCTACGGCATTGTCGACATTGCCCCCATCTACCTGACACGCGACACTAAGCACCTCAGTGTCCTGCTGCAAAATATGGACGGCTCCGCCATGGAGCGCGACGAATACACTTTCGCCATCGAAGCATCCAACAGCGCAATGGACTATCGCAACAACATCATTTCGTCCACTCCGTTCAGTTATCGTCCGTGGTCTACCGAACTGACTTCCGCTTCGTTCGACCAAAACGACACCGAACCGGAAGCCCGCACAGAAAAAGCTACCCGCGTACAGACCGAAGCTAACGGACTGCTTGCCGAACTGACCACCGGACGACTCATTGCCGGACACCACCCCAAACTAGTGGTGCGCAACGCTGATGGAAAAGATGTGATCCGCATCGACCTGATCCGCTACCTTCTTCTAGTGAAAAGCAAATATGAGGGCACTAATTCCGACCAGAACTACCTCGACTGTTACGATGACTACACCATGATGTTCTTCATCGAAAACGGAACATGGGCGAAAGCCAAAATCTACATCAACAACTGGCGCGTCGTTCCGCCGCAAGACACTGAACTCTAAACCGACGATAATTATGAAGTATCGATTTGCCATACATTCCCACACACTTGTCCGGTTGCTTGTTGCATTGCCGGCCGTGTTGTTGTTTGCCGTGAGTTGCGTCAACGACTATGACAACTGCACCACACCCGCATCCGAACACACTGCCGACCCCGTGAAGCTGCGCTTCACCATCGTCACCCGCACGGCGATGGATAACCACACGCGCCAGACCCGTGCTGCTGACATTTCAGGTGAAGAAACAGGCACCGCCCCGGAGAACTACCTCAACCTCGCCGGACACGATATCCGTTTCCTGCTTTTCGACGGAGAGCAGAAGTTACTACGCGAATTTACCCCCGATGCCGACATCACTGTGGCGGAAGGAAGCGCCAACTCCAACTATGTAACCTATACTGTGCGCGCCACCATTGCCGAACCCTATTTCGCCCGTGCTGCCGACGGTAATCTCTCTTTCTATATCATGGTCGTAGCCAATGGCAAGCCTTATCGGCAGAACGCTTTCGCGCTTGCTCCAGGAACCACCACTATCAAAGCTATTGCCGACCAATTGGTTGCCTTTACGCTGCCAACACATACGGAACTTCCCGACGGGAGTAGCATCGGTTGGGTACCTTCGCAGCCCGGTGAAGCCGATGGCGAATACATTCCTATGGCGGGATTGCAACAGTTCACCCTTCCGCAAGGAGCATTCAACGGCAACAATGGACCTGAAGGTTTCGTGGAACTCTCTCCGGGAAACGGGAACAAAGACATCAACATGCTACGTGCGTTAGCCAAAATAGAAGTGATTGACAAAATCGACATAACCGATAACTTGGCGAATGCACCTGCAGGACGTGTTTCTGTGGAGAAAGTGGAATTGTTGGGCTATTGTGCCACCGGAACAGTGCTGCCGGCATACGGTCAATGGAACCGAAACGGTGTGCTTGAAACGCAGCAAGTCGAAGCCCCGACTATGGCATCATCGCTTGCCTATCGCGCACCAAACAGTGATTATCTAGCGACTAATCAGAATAATGCGTTGATTGACTTTCATCAAGATAAAAACGCCACAGAAAGCCGTGAGGATGGATGCCCGGTATTTTCGGTGTATACTACGGAGTATTCTTTGGCAGCTATCGGGAATGCCGTGCGTCCTTATGTGCGTGTTACTGTACAAGACCCGAATGGGGGAAATCAAGGTTCTAGACTCTATCAGTTGCGTTTGGCTAACTATGCTGGGGGAACAGCCGAGGATGATATAGACTTCTTGCTTCGTAATCATATCTACCGATATGAAATTACTTCCGTGAGTTCGAGTATCCAAGTGGGATATACTGTTTGTCCATGGGACGAGAATCGTTTAGATGTACCTGACTTTAACTAAGCCGATTATAAATCATATATGAATATGAAAAGAAAATATAACATCACTCTTTTATTCGCTTTATGCCTTCTTAGCATATTCTCTACATCATGTGTAGACGATCAAATTATTACTAATACAGAAGGAGTGACCGGTCAGCCGACCACCATTCAGATAAAGATGCTTGTTCCCGAAATGACAGTCAAGACACGTTCGCTGACCGAGGAACAGGAGAATCAGGTCAACGACCTTTGGCTTGCCATCTATGCAGAAGACGGAACTCGTACTTACTTCGGTGATCAAAACATAACGTCGCACGACGATGCTCATGCCGGACATCTATTGTCGAGTATTAAGACTAAATCGGGACGCAGTTATATTGTGGCGGTTGCTAACTATAAAAACAATAATGGCGTAAGTGACTTGATAATTCCGGGTGGTGGGACAGAGGCTCAGCCTTTGGCTACATTGCTTGAGAATGCCGATACGTTCGATAAGTTCAAATCTATTGCTGTGTCGCTTGCATCTCCGACGCAGGTAGACTATGCAGAGGCACAGTTACCAATGAGCGGTGTGTTTGTTGGTGGTAGTACAAGCAATACACATGCCAATACTTCATGGGAAAACTTGCCGGCTTTCTATATTCCTGCAAGTAGCTCTGCAGTTACGCTCAACGGCTATCTGCATCTGCGTCGTTTGGTATCAAAAGTAAATTTCATTGTAAGGGCGCCAGCAACGCCTTCCGGAGAGGCGCCAACTAACCAAACTTTGATTGTTCGTCCTACGAGTTGGAA
Source organism: Bacteroides caecimuris (assembly GCF_001688725.2). Classification (NCBI taxonomy): domain Bacteria; kingdom Pseudomonadati; phylum Bacteroidota; class Bacteroidia; order Bacteroidales; family Bacteroidaceae; genus Bacteroides; species Bacteroides caecimuris. Next base: position 4,665,283 of record NZ_CP015401.2, read on the forward strand.
ACTTGTGAATACGCCCCGTATCTCCTATTTGTATGAACAAGAAGGAAATGCGGCGGATGCAGTAAAGTACTATCTGTCCGAGCAAACGCCCAATGCCAACTATAACGAATCTCTGTTGCATACGGAAATTGAGAAAATTGAAAATAACGATTATCCGTCTTATTTTACTTTCAGTTATTATCAGTTTGAAAATAAACATACTGGTCGTCTTACCAGAAATATGACGTATGCCGACCGTGACCGTGAATATAAGAGTAACGGTGATACAGGTACCAATACTGGTGTTTACGTCTCATTGTGCGAAAACAGCGAACACCCTGATTTGCTGAAAGGTACTAATGTGAACAATTTTGCAAGCTACATTGAGCTGACTGCTGATATTAATTATACGGCAAATATTACTGACCCGGATAATCAGGGACAGACCATATCTGTTCCGCGTACGGGTGAAGCTACTTTTGTTATCCATTTGGGAGCCATCGGCCATAGTGAGAATACTCCGGAACTTGATATACTCAACGATTTCAACGTTCACCGGAATTCTATCTATAATTATACTGTCACTATCCGTGGGGTTGACGACATTGTCGTTGAGGCACAGCAAGAAGGAGAACGGCGTCCCGGTGTGGAAGGTTCTGTGACAGACGCAACCTTGAAGAGGTTGGATGTTGATGCGCATTATGTTGCATTTAACATTCAACTGAACGAAAATGAACGAAGGAATCTTGCGTATGAGATTGTGGCTCCTTTTGCCGGAAGGACAGAAATCCTGACTGTAGCAAGGGGAGAATCATTCGAACCCGACGACAATAATCGTAAATTTTATGAGTGGATTCGTATTTTACCAACCGCCGGAGAGAATATATTGGCTGCATATAATCCCGATGCGTGGTATATGGAAGATTTGAAAGATGTAGGCGGATATCCCGGAAACACTAGCGAGTGGTATACTGTTTTTTTGGATGAATATACCTATGACGGTGAAAATTGGCAAGATTATGTCAATCAGGACGACCGCACCGTACTTTTCCTCATTCAAGATTATGCCGTATCTGCTGATGAAGAGAGTAAATATTCGATTGGTAAATATTATGTGCGTCAGAAATCTATTCAAACGTATTATAGTACAGAAGGGAATGTGAATGAAACAGCTTTAGGTGTAGAGCATATCAACGAAAGTTATGGTAAAAAGTTACAATGGACATGGGGGAGAAGTACAAATTCGAATGCGAGCACTTCCTTGTCGAATACCAATGGGCGTTGGAATGTATGGACGTACCTGACCAATCGTCACAATAATAATAATGATTTTACTACTGATAATAACTGGACTACTGCCGGCAGAACGTGGAATAGTATTATTCGTTATTGCAATGCAAATGGAAATTATAATGCTTCACGTACATCATATATGCAAGCAGATCCCACATATCCAGTACCGTTGTTGCAATATAGCGAGACAGCTTCGAATTATACTTATGACAGAACAACTTATAGTACCCGCGCTCAAGATCCTGAGAGTAATATAAATAATGGAAACGCTTATTTTGAGGTTGTTGCGTCCTGCATGAACAGAAACCGTGATTTGAACGGTGATGGGCAGATTACAGGCAATGAACTGAGATGGTATCTTCCGGCTGAAGGAAAGTATGAACGAATCATGTTAGGACGAAGTTCTCTTGCCACACCGTTGTTTTCGACGAGTGCCGGAGATGGGAGGTGGTGTAACTCAAATGATGATAACATTCCTGCTAACAACTGGGGATACGATGGAATTATTGGTACAGCAGGTAGTGATAATGAGATTCATTTTGTGTCGAGCAACGGATACAAATTCTTTCCTGAAGAGGGAGGTTCTTTCAATCGGAATTTTGTGGTACATTGGGCAGGAGGCTATGCAATGCGTGTTCCTTGGAATATCCGATGTGTTAGAAACTTGTCTGCAAACGCGCCCGGGGATGTTATTCTTGACCGCAACACTGAACCCGTTGCAAAGGCATATAGCTATGATACTGCCACACGGACTTTTGATATGGGAAAATATGATTCCAAATCCATTCGTCCGAAGATAGAGACGTTTATGGCTGTTCATCCGCTAACGGAACTTAACAACAATCGTATCGCTCGGAAGTTTAAAGTATCGTTAAATTATGCTACGGGGGATGCTACAGGTTCGACAATGGAAGCTGAACTGAATGCAAACAGACCTTGTGGTGATTATAGTGAAGATGGAGACGGTGGCGCCACATGGCGTGCTCCCAATCAGCGAGAATTGATGATGCTTGTGAACGAAGAAAGGATTTTAGATCCCGGCAGGTCATATTATTCTTGTACAAAAGAGGGATATGGAGGTAAAAGCCGCTTTTCCGTTGCTAGCGTAGATGGTGATAAATCATTCATTGGCAGTATGATTGCACCGGCTGAAGGAACGTTTTATATTCGTTGCGTGCGTGATATCGAGTAAGTGGGCGTGTCATCTCATTGTGATACTGGTTAAGTTGAGGGGTATCTGCATTCCGCAGATACCCCTCAACTTTTATTACTTAAGTATTCCCCCTACATACTTGAATTCCGCCCTGTAACTTAACATAGATTAAACGTTTACGTAACCATCTTTTTTGTACCTTTGCGCCCGAAAATCAGTGTGATAATTTAAATATTGAAATATTATGAGTAAGAAAGCCCTTTTAATGATCCTCGATGGTTGGGGACTAGGTGACCAAAAGAAAGACGACGTAATCTTCAACACTCCCACTCCTTATTGGGATTATCTGATGACTACTTATCCTCACTCTCAACTTCAGGCAAGCGGTGAAAACGTAGGTTTGCCCGACGGACAGATGGGTAACTCGGAGGTAGGTCACTTGAATATCGGTGCCGGACGCGTAGTTTATCAGGACCTGGTGAAAATCAACCGTGCATGTGCGGACAACAGCATCCTGAAGAATCCTGAAGTCGTTTCTGCTTTCTCTTACGCAAAAGAAAACGGAAAGAATATTCACTTTATGGGGCTGACTTCTAATGGTGGCGTACACAGCTCACTTGTTCATCTCTTCAAACTTTGCGACATTGCAAAAGAATACAACATCGACAATACATTTATCCATTGCTTCATGGATGGTCGCGATACTGACCCGAAGAGCGGTAAAGGCTTTATCGAAGAACTTTCTGCACACTGCGAGAAATCAGCAGGCAAGATTGCTTCTATCATCGGCCGTTATTACGCTATGGACCGTGACAAGCGTTGGGAACGTGTAAAAGAAGCATACGACCTGCTCGTAAATGGTGTAGGCAAGAAAGCTACCGATATGGTTCAGGCAATGCAGGAATCTTACGACGAAGGTGTGACAGACGAATTCATCAAACCGATTGTAAACGCTAACTGCGACGGAACAATCAAAGAAGGTGATGTAGTGATCTTCTTCAACTACCGTAATGACCGTGCCAAAGAGTTGACTGTCGTACTGACTCAACAAGACATGCCGGAAGCTGGCATGCATACCATTCCGGGTCTGCAATATTACTGTATGACTCCGTATGATGCATCTTTCAAAGGTGTTCATATCCTGTTCGACAAAGAAAACGTGTCCAACACATTGGGCGAATATCTTGCTTCTAAAGGCTTGAGCCAACTTCATATTGCTGAAACAGAAAAATACGCTCACGTAACATTCTTCTTCAACGGTGGACGTGAAACTCCGTTCGATAAAGAAGAACGTATCCTTGTTCCTTCTCCAAAGGTTGCTACTTACGACTTGAAGCCGGAAATGAGTGCTTTTGAAGTAAAAGATAAACTGGTGGCTGCCATCAATGAGAACAAATATGACTTCATCGTAGTGAACTTCGCTAACGGTGATATGGTAGGTCATACCGGTATTTACGGAGCAATCGAGAAAGCGGTTGTTGCTGTAGATGCTTGCGTGAAAGATGTGATCGAAGCTGCTAAAGCACAAGATTACGAAGCAATTATCATTGCTGATCATGGTAATGCTGACCATGCTTTGAACGAAGACGGTACTCCGAACACAGCTCACTCTTTGAACCCTGTTCCTTGCGTTTACGTGACAGAGAACAAGGCTGCGAAAGTAGAAGATGGTCGTTTGGCAGATGTTGCTCCGACTATTTTGAAGATTATGGGACTGGAAGTTCCGGCAGAAATGGACGGAAACGTTTTGATTAAGTAATTTGGATTTCTATAATTGGGAGGGCGGAGTTCTACTCCGCCCTTTTTGTCTTACATAAGATTTAAAATGATACAAATAGATGATGTAGTAGTGTCTCTTGATGTATTTCGGGAGAAGTTCCTTTGCGATTTGGGCGCCTGCAAGGGGGCTTGTTGCATTGAAGGTGATGCCGGGGCTCCGGTAGAACTGGACGAGGTGGGGGAGTTGGAAGAGGTTTTGCCGATTATTTGGGATGATCTGGCTCCGGAAGCACGTGCGGTGATTGAAAAACAAGGAGTAGTATATACGGATGAGGAAGGTGATCTGGTGACTTCTATTGTTAATAATAAAGACTGTGTCTTTACTTGTTACGATGAGAACGGCTGCTGTTACTGTGCTATCGAAAAGGCTTATCGGGAGGGGAGAACAGGCTTCTACAAGCCGATATCCTGCCATCTTTATCCTATCCGGATCGGTGATTACGGACCCTATAGAGCGGTGAATTATCATCGTTGGGACGTATGTAAGGCAGCCGTTTTGCTGGGAAAAAAAGAGAATCTTCCCGTATATCAGTTTTTGAAAGAGCCTTTAATTCGTAAGTTCGGTGAAGAATGGTACAAAGAGTTGGTCGCTGCTGCTGAAGAACTGAAAAAGCAACAATATATTTAACGTCAGTTCGAGATAAGCTTGTACTATTCCTAATTCTCCTCCTTCCTGAAGGAGCCGAAACCATGCGGACGAAGTTATATCGAACTGACGTTATTTAAATTCTTTTCCGGTTCTTGCGTATGCAATTAAAAGAAAAACGCCGATCGAAGGATGTGCCTTCGCCATCGGCGTTTCCTCGTTGTAAGATGTGAGGTTGGTTTATAAAAACGTGTTATTTAGATTATGTATCGATATTTGCATACGTTGCATTCTCTTCAATAAACTCGCGGCGTGGTCCTACGTCTTCACCCATCAACATAGAGAAGATATAATCGGCTTCTGCAGCGTTGTCAATATGTACTTGTTTCAGCATACGGTTTTCGGGATCCATGGTTGTTTCCCACAATTGCTGGGCATTCATTTCACCCAAACCTTTGTAGCGCTGTGTATGAATTGCATTTTCCGAACCACCGCCGTACGTGTCAATAAACTTCTGGCGCTGTGCGTCTGTCCAACAATATTCTTCTACTTTACCCTTTTTGCAGAGGTAGAGCGGGGGAGTGGCGATATATAGATAACCGTTCTGGATAATCTGCGGCATATAGCGGAAGAAGAACGTCATGATCAGTGTGTCGATGTGAGAACCATCGACGTCGGCATCGGTCATGATGATAATCTTATGATAACGCAGTTTGTCAATGTTGGCGGCTTTACTGTCATCTTCGGTTCCGATAGTCACACCGAGAGCTGTATAGATATTGCGAATTTCATCACTTTCCAAAGCCTTGTGGTACATGGCCTTTTCTACGTTCAGAATCTTACCACGCAATGGGAGGATCGCCTGGAACATACGGTTACGTCCTTGCTTGGCAGTACCACCTGCCGAATCTCCCTCGACAAGGAACAATTCACATTTTGAAGGATCCTTATCCGAACAGTCGGCCAACTTACCCGGCAGACCACCACCTGACATCGGCGACTTGCGTTGTACCATTTCACGGGCTTTTCTTGCAGCGTGACGCGCAGTAGCGGCAAGAATCACCTTGTCGACAATTGTTTTTGCTTCCTTCGGATGTTCTTCCAGGTAATATGCTAATACTTCACCCACTGCCTGATCAACAGCACCCATCACTTCGTTGTTACCCAACTTCGTTTTAGTCTGTCCTTCAAACTGCGGTTCAGCTACTTTTACAGAAATAACGGCAGTCAAACCTTCGCGGAAGTCGTCTCCCGAGATTTCAACTTTCACCTTTTCCAGCATCTTGCTGTCTTCGGCGTATTTCTTCAACGTACGGGTCAGCGCACGGCGGAAACCTGCCAAGTGTGTACCACCTTCAATGGTGTTGATATTGTTGACGTATGAGTGAACGTTTTCGGAGAATCCGGTATTGTACATGATGGCCACTTCAATAGGAATTCCCTGCTTTTCGGAGTTCAGATAGATAACGTCGTTAATCAAGTGCTCGCGTGACGACTCGATAAAACGTACGAACTCTCTCAGACCATCTTCTGAATAGAATTGCTCGCTCTTGAAACTTCCATCTTCGTTCACCACCCGACGGTCAGTCAGGGAGATGCGAAGACCGGCGTTCAGATAAGCTAATTCGCGCAGACGTGAGGCAAGAATCTTATAATCGTATACCGTTTCAGTAAAGATGCTACCATCCGGCCAGAATTGTTGGCGGGTTCCTGTGATGTCAGCTGTGCCGACTTCCTTTACAGAATAAAGCGGTTTACCGATTTCGTATTCCTGCTGATAGATTTTACCATTACGGAATACTTGTGTAGTCATGTGGGTAGACAGTGCGTTTACGCAGGACATACCTACACCGTGCAAACCTCCAGATACTTTGTAAGAACCCTTGTCGAATTTACCTCCAGCGTGTAATACGGTCATGGCAACTTCCAGTGCCGACTTCTTTTCTTTTTCGTGATAGTCAACCGGAATACCGCGTCCGTTGTCCTGTACTGTGATTGAATTGTCTTCGTTGATTGTTACTTCGATATGGTCGCAATAGCCGGCCAATGCTTCGTCGATAGAGTTGTCAACGATTTCGTATACCAAATGGTGAAGTCCCTTGATACTGATGTCACCAATGTACATCGCAGGGCGTTTTCTTACTGCTTCAAGACCTTCCAATACTTGGATGCTATCCGCAGAATAAGACCCGTTATTGGGAGTGATTTGTTCTTCGCTCATAATTGCCTTTCTAACTTTAATAACAGAGCAAATATAGTGAAAATTGTCGATTTGACGAAGAATAATCAATGAAAAATCAAGAATACAGTTGGTTTCTCTACATTCTAGACAGGTTTGATATTCAGTGTGTTATAAACAAGAAAGGCCGAACTTGAAAGTTCAGCCTGATGCTATGTAGAATTGCTAAATTCTTGTTGTTAAGCGAGCTTGTTGATGTGAAGAGCTAACTTAGATTTCAGATTGTTAGCTTTGTTTTTGTGAATGATGTTCACTTTAGCCAACTTATCTAACATCTTTGTGATGCCCGGATACATTGCAACTGCTTCTGCTTTGTCGGTAGTTGCGCGAAGCTTTCTAACAGCGTTTCTCATGGTTTTACCATAATATCTGTTGTGAAGTCTTCTTGTTTCTTCTTGTCTGATTCTTTTCAGTGATGATTTATGATTTGCCATCTCGACTAATCTATTTTTTTAGTTCTTTATTCTTTTAACTTGTAGCCCGTGGGGGAATCGAACCCCCCTTTCAAGAATGAAAATCTTGCGTCCTAACCGATAGACGAACGGGCCGTCCTATTGTTGCATTTCTGCTTTTGCTTTCTCGAAGCAGTGTTTGTTTCTCGATTGCGGTTGCAAAGGTAGGAACTTTTTTGAAACTGGCAAACGATTCTATGATTTTTTTTCAAAGAATATGTGATTTTTCTCAGGGTGATGTTTGATTTTACTTGATATTCAGAAATATATGTGCGTTGTTTTTTATAAAAAAAAAGTTCTCTGTGGTGAAAGAAAGTAGAGAATGTGTTTTCTTTCTTACCTTATTATATTATAGAGAATTAAAAAAACTGCTTATTTGTGGTTTCTTTTTTGTAGTTTTGCTTCCCGATTGACCATGAAATGATTTGATTATGCTGCAAAAAACGAAAGGAATAGTTCTTCATACATTAAAATATAATGATACGTCTATTATTGTAGATATGTACACGGAGTTGTCCGGCAGGGCTTCTTTCCTTGTCGCAGTGCCCCGTTCGCGGAAGGCAGCGGTGAAGTCCGTACTTTTCCAGCCATTGTCTTTTATTGAGTTCGAGGCAGACTATCGTCCTAACGCAACCCTTTATCGTGTGAAGGAAGCGAAATCCTTTTATCCTTTTTCTTCTATTCCTTATGATCCGTATAAGTCCTCAATGGCACTTTTCCTGTCTGAGTTTCTTTATAGGGCTGTCCGGGAGGAGGCGGAGAACCGTCCGTTGTTTGCCTACTTGCAACATTCCATCATTTGGCTGGACGAATGTAGAGACAGTTTTGCCAATTTCCATCTGGTTTTCTTGATGCGTCTTTCTCGTTTCCTGGGACTTTATCCGAATCTGGAGGATTATCATACCGGCGATTACTTTGATTTGCTAAATGCCTGTTTCACTTCCACCCGCCCCCAGCTACATTCTTCTTATATCAATCCTGAAGAGGCTGCCCGTCTTCGTCAATTGATGCGCATGAACTATGAAACAATGCATCTTTTTGGCATGAGTCGTGCGGAGCGTACCCGTTGCCTGACGATTATGAATGATTATTACTGTTTGCATCTGCCGGACTTCCCGGCATTGAAATCGCTGGAGGTATTGAAAGAATTGTTTGATTAGTTTTAGTCTTGCGCTTTTCCTTATAAAGCCCCAGCTAATCTAAAATCTTATAATGAAGCAAGAGAGTACATAAACTTTTGCAATGTACCCTCTTGCTAAATATCATTCTCATTATATAATTTACCAAGGTTTTTGTGACGTTCCCCCTGTTGATGGTTTGTATGCTCCATTATTCAGATATCTTTCAAGCTCTTGGATTTCTGAAGGAGTAAGTTGTCTGTTATTTCCATCAAATACAACATCGTCCAATTCTCTGTAAACATCAGTTCGTGCTTTGTATGGTAAATAAAAGTAGTTGATGAACATTCGGTCTAAATCAGATAACTCCGTATTAACTGGAAGTTCATTGTTGCTTTTATCTGTAATGGTCTTAGCTCCATTGTTGCTAAAATCATAAGAGCCGGCTAAAGTAATCGAGTTCCAGTCAAATGAGCCGCGTGCATAATAATTTTAAGTAATCTTGTCGAAATGAAATCTATTAGCTGGTTGGATATTATTTGTATAAACGTTGATATAAGTATCCCGGTCATATCTTTGTTGCTCATTATACATACCTGCGACATTACATAATGCATGTTTGATAAATCCTACAACGCCGTCAATCTTATAATTGTTAAAATTGTTTTTCATATCTATAAAATTTAAATGTTGATAATATAGAGAATGATATTTGTTAGTGTTCTTTATTATCCTTGTTCATGTTTGAGACAATTTCAACATACTTCTGATACATTTTATCAGATATTGATAATTGCTTTGCTTCTTCAAGTGATAAATCCAAAACATAAATTGAGTTTTTATAGATGATTCTATCTGATATAATCAAATCTGAATTTGTTTGCATCATATATTTTATATTTAAACTATCTTCCGGGAGTTCACCAACGGTTTTAGTTGAATCGACTTCCGCTGCATTGCCATTAAACGGTTTGTCTGGCAAGATATCATTGTCTGCGCATGACGCAATCAATATGATAAACATTAATGTTTGAGTTATTTTTTTCATAATAATGAATTTATTGGTGTTTTTCTACTATAACTTGGAAGTTTCCTTCTAAAATTAATGGCTTGCATGCATTATCACCGATGTCTTTTGTTTCAGCTCTTAGTTTGCCGAACATCTCATTCTGCGTTTCATCATAAGAAGATATTATCATATACCCCTCGCCAAAACAGGTGTTCCAAGTTTGCATATTTGTAATTTCTAAATAAGATGTCCTATGTAGGAATATATCTTCTGTTTCTGGAGGAATGGAAAATGTAAGTTTTTTGTTAATCATATCTGGTGTAAAATTCCAGATAGTGCATCTGACATCATATTGGGGCCATTCTTTTGTATCATCTTTAGGTACTAAAGACGAATGAAAAATTAATTGACTGCTCCCGTCGTAATTTGAGTAATAATCCATATTGGGCGTATAACTCTGCCACGGCAGAAATACCTCCGGGTTATCGAAATATGGAATATTGTTAATAGTGCATTCAAACTTATGCCAAAATCGCAAAGCTCCATCTTTTTTGCATCCGTATAATAAGATAGAGGCAGATGTAATAATTATTGAGCAGATAATTTGGTTTATGTATTTCATATCTTTTAATTATTAGGATAGTTAGACTTATACATTATTGTAAAAGGTGTTTGTTGTACGATTTCACCATCGAAGTTAAGAAGCTGCAATTTGTAAATCATAACCTTCCCGTCTGGAGATGAAAGAATGCGTTCTTTTTCAGATGGTGGTATTATGTCACGTATATACCCTTTTCTTTTCCACGGAATTCCTCTCGGCACATTCTCATCATTTATGACAATTGCGGCAACAGGACTCCATTCAGCATTAGAGAACTCATCATAAGTCTCGTCTCTATATTTTAAAGGCATGGTCACAAAATCATAAAATAACTCTATGCCTTTGTCATTAAACAAACGCCCGTCTTTATTAAAGACTAATGTCTTATAAGTTAAATCATAAATATCTTGTCCGGAAATTCTAACAAATAGCGGAGCACTCTCATTACCTTCGGAATCTATGATTTTTAAATAAACAGTTGTGTTGTCATTATCTTCCAGAGTACTTATGTGAAGTTCCGGTGATTCGGATGTAAACCAGACTAACGGTTGGTCGTTTGTTTTAATTCCCCATTTGTACAGCAGAACATTCTTGTATTTATTCAAGAATTCTGCATATTGCGAATCAATACATTTTGATTTTATTTCGTAAGATCCAGGCTTTCTAATTGCATCTTCCAAGACAAATCTCGGAGTACCCACCATGACTTCGATGCTGGATTCTAATGAGTTTCCTCCTTTGGCAGTGATACGTACAATACCATTGCCGGTTACTGTAAGAATCCCGCTTTGATCTATTGTTGCTATGTCCGGATTATTTGTACTCCACTCGATATTATATATATTCTTGCTGTTTACAATATATCGAGAACCGTTAAAACCCTGTTTAGGTCCTATTATACCAAAGTCTAATTGGGCGTTGAGCCATTCAAGTACTAGTGGAGGTAAATCAATGTGTTTACTTGACAGACCTGCAAACTTGTATATATTTGCGCCAAAAGGGCTGTTGTCGATGTCAGGACTTTGGAGGAACATATTGGGAGTCGGATTCTGCTGTCCATGTCCAACGCATAAAGCACTGGATGTTGGTATAAACGGAATTGAATTCCACATTGATACATTATAGTCATATTTACCTACAATAGGGATGCCGTCCTCTTGGTTTCCTTCTATTTTCTGTTGGGCTTTTGCTAAATCGTAGTATGAACTAGGATAAGTATCATAAAGCAAATTGCTATTCATGTGGGCTGCATAAGAGAATATGGTATGTCTTACATCGACTAGCCATAAACACTTCTTGATATATCTCAAATGAATATCGGTAACTTTTCCACCTAATGAAATTCCCGGATTTATTTCTACCAAACCTTTAATTGTCGTTTTTCCCGGAACAAGGTTTAGAAGCCCAACCCATATATCGTTTAATCCCCATGCTAAAACAGGGCTAGTCAACCATCTTATAATTTTAGTTCTTTGTGTTGATAGACTATTGGCTTCTATTATCATGAATGGAATGCCAATTAATAATAGTAAAATGCTTAGTTTTCTCATATCTTTAATTGTTTTTTTGCAAATTTATGGAGAAATGAGAGGGAATGCAAATAAAAGAATTTTTTCAGTGTGGACAAATGGCGCTTGATAATCAGACGTTTATGATGTTTTGCGTGGACATCCTTTTATGCTGCTGATTATTTCTTCCTGAAAAGAGGATATTAGTGCATGTTTTCAATTAAATACTCATATAATGTAGCATTATTATCTGGTAATATTATATTCAGTTTTTGTCTAAGTCTGAGTCTTTTTTTTCTTACTGAGTCAACTGTAATGTTTAGTAACTTTGCTTCTGTGTTAGTGTCAAACCCTGATATATATAAACAGCAATATAGAAAATCTTGTTCTGATAAAGCTGGGCATAGACTGTATATATATTTATGAAGATTTGGGTAGATATGTGTTATTTCATCTGCAATAAGTTTCCAATGTTTTTCTGTTATTAATGGCTTGTTATTTCTAGGCTTATTTTGGTTGGCTAGATGTATTAGTTCTTTATGTAAAGGTGAATTCTCTAGAATTTTACTTTGCAATTGTTTATAGTTGGTGGTTAGGATACTTATTTCTTCCTGCATTTTATTATAGTTTTCATTTTTCTCTTTGAATGTATCTAATAATCTTTTTTTCTTTTCCAGTTTTAAGGAAACATAAAGCAAATCTGCCTTTATTCGGTTCAACTCTTCTTGTTGTCTTTGGATTTCCTCTTTTACTTTCTTTCGATATAGTAGATATCCTATTATTATTAGTAATAGTATTCCAATACATATAACTAAAACTATAATGTAGCTTTGCTGTTTAATCTTTAATCTATCTATTTCTTTGCTGATTTTTAAATGATTATATTTGGACTCTATGTTCAATATCTTAGATTGGTTATCAGCATATATGATTGAATCAGTTATTTCGACGTATTCTTTCAGATTAGTAAGAGCTTCTTTATAATTCTTTTCTTCATTATAGATTTGGTAGTATAAATATTTAATGCTGTATGTATACTTTGGATTATCTTGTGGTATTTTGGATAGTAGCTCTTTTGCTTTGTTAATAGCCCCCGATGCGATATATAAGTCTATCAGTGCCATATAATCGGGCATTGTTTCTCTTCCTGCCAATGCTTTGAGAAAGTATTCTTCAGCTTCATCGTATTTATTCTGCATTGCATAGATGTTTCCTAGAGTATTATTTATTGATGCGGTTACTTCTGTATTTTTAGTATTACGTGCTACAGAATCAGCTATAGTTAGAATTTTTAAAGCGCGTGATAACGAGTCTATGCATGCATATTCACGTCCTACGTCCCTTAAAGCACAGGCATAACTATCAATATTGTTTTCTTTTTTGAAGCATTCGGCGGCAGTCTCATATCTTTTAATGGCTTCTGTAAACATGAATTTTTCCCTATATAAATCGCCTATATAGCTATAGGTATATCCGGTGAGATTATTGAGCTTATGTTTTTCAGCAATATCTAAGGCGTTGGTATAAATAGACATTGCTTTATCATAATCTCCATCAGCAAAATAGGAACGACCGAGATAAATTAAGATTTGCGCTTGTTCATCGGGAGTGCCGTGTGACGAATACCAGTCATAAGCCCTTTCAAACTGATAAGTAGGTAAAAGGTCATTGAATATTTTATCTGTAACTTTCCCGGATAGCATACACCAGCGTGCAAAGGTTTTATCGTCTAGTTTTTCAGGACATGATATGCCTTTTAGTAGGTTGGATGCACTGTCAGGATTGATGGCAATGGTCTTTTCTACCTCATTTAGTAGCCTGTCAGATACGGATTGTTGTTTGTTGCATCCTGATAGTGCTAATATAGATGTTATAATTATGGCAATACTCTTTCTCATTTATCTTTCGTAGTTTAGTTTCGTTGTAAAAGTAATCATTTATTTTCTATATTATATTCTTTTACTGGGAGATTATTTCTGTTTGGAAAATAATAGTTAGTATTGTCCATATCATACGTATTAAACTCATGTGATATAATTTGATTGTTTTTCAGCTATTAATAGTCTCTTTCTTGTTTATAGTGAGAAAAGTTTCTTTTTATTAATACCTAAATTCCTTTACTATCATTCTAAACTTGTTTTTCATTAATCAGGGCAAACGCATTATATTTTTATCTTATTTAATAGTTTGAACAAATATTCATCATTCCATCCTGCGTTTTTTCTTTTGGCTGCTACACTGCCCTTTGTTTCATCTTGTTTGATGATATAAAGGGCTATCTTATTAATTAAAGAAAAATTTTGCGCAGCATTACCTACTTTCCTTCCTGCGTCTTCTCTAAACGATACGTCTAACTGCCAATGTAGCCTGTTTTCTATATCCCAATGCGATCTTATAGCCTCTGAAATTTCTTTCGGTTTTAGCCCTAGTGAAGTAATGTAATATCTTTTTTCTACGGAAAGTTTTTTAGTGGCTACCTCCAGTCTTTCGGTACTAATTCTTACGATGGACTTGACCCCCTCAAATTTATCTTTCAGCATTGATTCCATAATCTTTCCCGGGCTATAAACCAGACATTCACGAGTCTCAATTCTCCCATGAGAAACCTCCTCTGTGACATATTTTCCATAGTGTGAACGGTATACCGGCCGATCAATATCAACACCATCCATCTCGTCTAGCCATCGTTCCACATCCATTAACCTGTTTTTTTGATTGGCCTTTAATGCCAGAATATAGTCTGCATTATTTTCTATTATTACTTCGGCAATATCTGTTTGGCATGCAATAGCATCAATTGTCACTATGCAATCCTGCAAATCCAGAGATTTTATAAGAGAAGGAATAGCGGTGATTTCATTGCTTTTATCATCTACTTTTACCTGACCCATACTGATTCCATTGGAAACAGCCCAGGCACTAACCATATGAAGCTTGAATCCTTTTTTGCCAAAGGGATTGTCTTTGCTGCACTTACTTGCTCCACGAAGCATTTTACCGTCTATAGCAACAACCCCTTCATACTTACCACAAAGCTCAGATACCCAATCACGAAAGACCAATTCAAAATAACCGGGTTTGAGTAAACTGAAAAAACGATTGAAAGTGTCATGACTTGGGATCTTTACTAAATCAGGAAAACGACGTTTAAAGAAGTCAAACTTACAAATACCGAACCGTTCTATTTCATTCCAGCTTTCACTTCCACAGATTACAGCACACAAGGCTATATAAACGATGACTTCCAAAGAGTGTTCTTTTTTTCGGTCAATACGAGGATCTTCAAGTTGTTTACAAAGACTAATTAAGCTCATTTTAGGGTTTATTTTTGTTTAAATTCAATACAACAAAAATACAAATAAATAATTAATATACAAAATATTAATAGATTAATAATAAGACAAATAATAAAAATGAAATATAGATAATAGTTGACTAATTGATAGACAAAATATAATGCGTCTGCCCTGTTTCATTAATTGCAATCTATAATTGCAACTTGCAATTATATAAATGAAGCTTTTGTTTTTATAAACAAAGCTTTCATTTATAAAAACAAAAGCTTCATTTAGAGATTATCTTTAATGTTAGTCATCTTTTCTATTAGAGAAAAAGAAGTTTGGCAGTAATAGAGAATAAGTTTATCCTTAATAGATTGGAGCCGGTCTGTTAATCAAAAATTCGGCAGAAAGGTATAGTGAATCGGGTGAAACCCGTGTGAAAGACAGTCCTTCACCCGCAATCCCTTTATTCATCGGTGTTGCGGAGTGGTGAAGGAGGTGAATACTGTTTTTAAAGAAAAGTTGCAGATGTGTGTAAGATAGCATATCTTTCACACATCTGCAACAGTATCTTGCATGAGTTAATGTTGCTGTTAATCAAATAGATAAAATCAGATTAGTGTAAGACGCAAGATAAAATCGGACACTAAATTCTTCTGTATAAGTTCCGGAGGTGTTATCCCAAAAGTTCTTTTACTTTTGCGGAGATGGCACGTCCTTCTGCAAGTCCTGCCAGCTTCTTGGAGGCAACTCCCATGACCTTGCCCATATCTTTACCGCTCGTAGCACCTGTCTCTGCGATAATTTCCTTCAAAGCTGCTTCCAGTTCTTCCGCAGTCATCTGTTTCGGCAGGTATTTTTCCATAACGGCTACCTGACCCAATTCTACGTCAGCCAAATCCTGACGACCCTGTCCGATATAGATTTCAGCAGAATCTTTTCCTTGTTTTACAAGTTTTTGGATAATCTTCAAAGCGGCATCGTCTGTCAGTGTATCGTTAGCTCCCGGAGCTGTTTTAGCTTCGAGGAAGAACTTCTTTATATTTCTCAAAGTTTCGAGGGCTACTTTATCTTTCGCCTTCATTGCGTTTTTAATGTCTTCGTTGACTTGTTCGAATAAATCCATACTATTATAATTAAAAATTAAAGCTTGAAAATTAGATTTGAAACCAGATGCTGCGGGTCTATAATTTTCGTTCTTAAGCTCTTTGTTTTAGAATGTAATCACACCGTTATTATCCGTAGCTTCTTCCGTTGTCACTTCCTCTTCCAGTGCGGCTTTCGTCCGTATTTTGGTAAGGGTTGTCTTATCGCGCATGTACGTAGGAGAATCTTCTACCATGGCGATGATATCGTCGTTGTCCAAATCTTCCGTGTTGAAAAGATAGATGTGGCGGCGTTTGCGGAGGCTCTTGCTTCCGATGTTGCTGGCGCTTTCGCCGTATGCCTTGCGGATACGTTCTTTGTTCTTCTCTTTCTCTTCTTCCAGTTGCAGTTGGCGTTCTTCCTCTTCCTGGCTGCGTGCAGCGTGCAGGCTGTCCATTCCGGGGACGTCTTCTACACCGAATCCGGTTGCCAATACGGTGATCTTTACTTTGGTATCCAATGAGTTGTCGATGGCAACACCCCAGATCACTTCCACTCCTTCGCGGAATTTGCTCATGAACTCGTGTATCTCGTTCATTTCCTCCATCATCAGTTCGGATGACGGACAGAAAGAAACGTTCAGCATCACTTTCTTGGCATTGAAAATATCGTTGTTGTTGAGCAGCGGAGAATGCAGGGCATCGTCGATTGCTTTCGTCACACGGTTTTCTCCTTCGCCGAATCCGGTACTCATGATTGCTACTCCGCCATCTTTCAGGATGGTTTTCACATCGGCAAAGTCGAGGTTGACCGTACCACGCATGGTGATAATCTCGGCAATACTCTTGGCAGCGATGGAAAGAGTGTCATCGGCTTTGCCGAAGGCATTCATAAAGGTAAGGTCGGCATATATTTCGCGCAGGCGTTCGTTATTGATCACCAGTAGGGCATCAACATGCTGGGCGATACGTTCGACGCCGTCCAGTGCCTGGATGATTTTCTTTTCTCCTTCGAAGATAAAAGGGATGGTGACGATACCGACAGTCAGAATATCCATTTCCTTCGCAATGCGGGCAATGACCGGTGCAGCTCCTGTGCCGGTTCCTCCTCCCATTCCGGCGGTGATGAATACCATCTTGGTTCCGTCGTTCAGTTGTGCCTTGATATCTTCTATACTTTCTTCGGCGGCGTCGCGTGCCCGTTCGGGACGGTTGCCGGCTCCAAGCCCTTGCGTGATGCTACGGCCCAGTTGCAGTTTCACCGGGACAGGTGATTCGGCCAATGCCTGGTTGTCCGTGTTACAAAGAACGAACGTTACATCATGGATACCTTCCCGGTACATGTGGTTTACAGCATTGCCACCACCACCGCCTACACCAATCACTTTGATGATCTTCGGTGAATCTGTCGGGAAATCGAATTGTACTATCTCGTCCATATCATATACTGATTACTAGTTATTATTTACAAATTGCACACTGTGTTTAGCGAAGAAATTAACTCATTTTGTCATTATCATCTTCGCTGAAGATATTGGTCATTTCTTCAATGGTTTTCTTTACTCTGAGTTTAAACCAACTGGGCTCTGCTTCTTTTTTCCGTTTTCGATCTTCCTTTTCTTGCTTTCGGATCCTTTCCGCTTCTTCGGCAGCTAACTTGGCTTTACGCGCCTCTTCCTCTTTCTTAATACGGGCGAGGCGTTCCTGTTCCTTCAGGTCGTGGTCGTTCTCGAATATATCCGGGGTATGCACTTCTGGATTCGGTTTGGCGACTGGCGGCGCAGGGGCAACTTGCGGGGCGGTCTCAGTCAGGCAACAGTTTTGGTTTCCTTCAAACAGGAGACCGAACAATGCGTTCTGTGAACCGTCTTTTCTTAGTATATTGCTGGGGGCATGTACCGTATTGCGTGGAAGTTTCGCCATCCGTATCTTTTCTATCTTGCTGCGTTTGCGCAAGGTTTCGTCCAAGTTCTTCAGGTTGGCGGCTCCTCCTGTCAGGATAAGTCCTGCCAGCAGTTTGTCTTCGTAGCCGGATAGCTGAATCTGGTTCCATACGTTGGTAACGATTTCTTCGGCACGGGCTTCGATGATATTATTAAGATCTGCCACTTTGATGATACGGTTGTCATCTTCCAGTTTGCAGGTAGCTTCTTTCTCTTGTTCGGGGTCTTCTTCGTAGAGGGTGTCACCGTAGGCTTTTTTCAGGCGTTCGGCTTCTTCCTCCTCCATTTGCAGGGTGGTGATGTCGCGCGTGATGCTGTTGCCTCCCAAAGGTAATACGGTGAGGAAGCGGAGAATGTTATTCTTATATACAGAGATGGTAGTCGTGTCTGCTCCAAAGTCGATCAGTGCGCAGCCCGAACGGCGTTCGCTTTCTGTCAGTACGGCATTGGCTGTTACTAGCGGGGTGATCAGCTGGTCGGCGATGTCGATTTTAGCCTGCTGGAAGCAGTGCTCCAGATTCTTGCGTACGGAAGCACGGGCAACGATGTTGAGGAAACGTCCCTCGATGTGGCTTCCTACCAGACCTACCGGATTGGCTTGCAGATTATTGCCCACCTTGTATTCTTGCGGAGCTACGTCCAGTATATCCATATCAACCACCGGGATGGCAATGTTCTCATCACCGATAGCGCTTACAAGTTCTTCGGATATGATGGCTTCTTCCTCCAGGTCGCGGCTTACTACGTTGCGAACTGTGCGGAGTGATTGTCCGCCGATGCCTACATATACCTTGGCAATTGAGTTTTTCAACTCACCTTCCAGTCTGTTGATGATCGAGGTCAGGCTTTGCGCTGTTTTGTCCAGATTGAAAATAACTCCTTTACGGATAAACGTAGAAGAGTCTTCCTGGGCATACGCTAATACCTGCATGCTCCCGTCACTGTTCTTTCTTCCGGCCACACCGGTTATCTTCGATGAACCAAGTTCAATAGCGGCGATAAATTCTGTTGTTGCCATATATATTTATTTACGATTTTACGATTTACAATTTACGATTGAAAAAAGATTGTTCACTCTTCGTCTGTCAACTGTCAGTTATTAACTATCTATTATCAACAATCATTTATTATCTATTCTCGTTTGGTGCAGATAATCTGGTTGTTGAATTCGAGGTTGATACGCGAATATTTGTTCCAGCCTACCCGGTTGAGCCCTTTCTTGTAGAACTCCTTCAAACGTGCCAGTTTTTCTTCAAAGTTTTCCAGTTTTCCGAGATAGACGAGATGGTCTCCCACACGCGGCACCAATTCGATGTTATGGTCGGGCAACACGTGAATCTGTTCTATCTGGGCGTCCCAGAATTTATTATTATGCAAAAATACACCAAACTTATGTAAATCCTTCATTGCAAACGACTTTTCTACGTTTCCGGTGACAATTACCCGGTGGGCGATGCATTTTGCATCCGGTGGCATGATGTTTCCTTTGTTGTCGAGGTAGTAATTCTGACCGTTGGAGCTCATCACCCGAAGAATAGGGATACGTTGTGTCACCTCCATGCATACTTTGCCGCTGGGTGTTTTGTAACACTCGGCTTCGTCAATCAACGGATGTTTGCTTAGTTCCCGTTCCAGTGACTTGGTAGAGATGCGCTCCATCTTCTTCCCGATGGGATAGATCCCTTTGTGTTGAAGGATACCTTTCAGCTCTTTTTTGGTGATGAAGCCGGCGTAGGCAGTATCCTTGATAACTAATTCCATGTCACGGCAGGTCTGGTTGGCAGGCTTGCGGTTGAATGCGGTGATAGCTACGGCGAGGTAGGCTATAAGCACCAGCATGACAATGGATAGAAGGATTCTTTTAGTCATAATTTAAACTTAAAGATTAATAATTAAAATGGCTGCACTGTTTCGGACAGCTTGCCGGATTATTATTTATTGATCTTCTTTTCTAATAGTTCCTTTATTGCAGGGACATAGTTGTCAATGTCTCCGGCTCCTAAAGTGATTAATACTTCAATGTTTTTATCTTTCAGAATGTTCAGTATATCTTCCTTTTTGCACATACTTTTTTCAATGCCCGGACGGAGATGATCATAAATCAGTTTGCTGGTGACGCCCGGAATCGGTGCTTCACGTGCCGGATAGATGTCTGCCAGAATCACTTCGTCGAGTAGCGACAGGCTATCGGCAAAATCTTGATAGAAGTCGCGGGTGCGTGTATAGAGATGCGGCTGGAAGATGGCTGTGATTTTCTTGTCCTTATAAAGTTCGCGCATAGACAACACGCTCTGTTTGATTTCAGAGGGGTGATGGGCATAGTCACTCAAGAAGACGATACGGTCGTTCTTGATCTTGAAGTCGAACCGGCGGTCTACTCCGCGGAAACTTGCCATGCCTCTTTTTATTTCTTCATCGGTCACCCCGTTCAGGTGTGCCAATGCCATGGCGGCTACGCCGTTTTCTATGTTGATGCTAACCGGAACTCCCAGTTGAATGTCGTCGATACGGGTGTCCGGGGCAACAAAGTCGATGAATATCTCTCCGTTTCCGATGCGGATGTTTTCTGCATGGAAGTCGCCTTCGTCGCGTGAGTAAGTATAGACACGAACGCCCGGCTGCACTTTCGGTTGCAGGGAGATACCTTTGCGGATAATCAGTGCGCCACCCGGTTGGATAAGCGTGGTATAATGCTCGAAACTTTCCAGGTAGGCTTGTTCTGTGCCGTAGATGTCCAAGTGGTCGGGGTCGGTAGATGTAATAACGGTCATATAGGGCGACAGCCAGTGGAAAGAACGGTCGAACTCATCTGCTTCAATCACCGTGTAAGGGCTTGATTGAGAGAGCAACAGGTTGGTGCCGTAGTTCTTCGAGATTCCTCCGAGAAAAGCGGTACATTCCACGTGCGACTGTTGGAGCAGATGGGCTGTCATCGTCGATGTGGTTGTTTTACCGTGAGTGCCTGCCACGCACAGACCTTTGCTCGAATGGGTAATTGTTCCCAATACTTGGGCGCGTTTCTGTATTTCGAATCCGTTGTTGCGGAAATAAACGATTTCTTCATGTTCCTGCGGAACGGCGGGCGTGTATATGACTAACGTGCTTTCCTTGTCTTTGCAGGCTTCGGGAATGAGGTCGACGTTTTCTTCATAATGTATTTGTGCGCCTTCGGCAATCAGGGTTTCAGTCAATGGAGTAGGGGTACGGTCGTATCCCGCCACTACCTTGCCTTTGAAGAGGAAGTAGCGTACAAGTGCACTCATACCGATGCCGCCGGCACCTACGAAATAGACTGATTTTATCGTTTCTATATTCATTTCTTCTGTTTTTTATTTTAGTACGGATTACGTTGTTTGTCAGTTCTTTGCTTCCGCCAGCTTGATAACCTCCTGTGCGATGATTCTCGCAGAATCGGGCAAAGCCAGCTTGGCGATATTCTCTGTCAGTTCTTTCAGTTTCTGTTCGTCATTGACGACGGATAATGCTACAGCCATCAGGGTTGTTTCCGCTTCACTGTCTTTGACGTAGATAGCTGCCTGTTTGTTCACCAATGCTAAAGCATTCTTTGTTTGGTGATCTTCTGCCACGTTGGGCGAAGGCACTAAAATAACAGGTTTATGTAGCAGGCAGAACTCTGAAATGGAACCAGCTCCCGCACGGGAAATCACAAGATCGGCTGCTGCGTATGCGGCTGCCATATCTTTGATGAAATCCGTTACATATAAGTTTGGAAGTGTACCTGCGGCTTTCACGGCTTCTTTCACTTGCGGGTAATAGTATTTGCCCGTTTGCCAGATGAATTGCACGTCTGTGTTTTCTTTGATGGTTGCCAGTCCGGCTGTCAGCGTATTGTTGATGGTACGTGCACCCAGGCTGCCGCCTACAATCAGAATCGTCTTTTTGCCGGGTTGTAAGTTGAAAGCGCGCAATGCTTCTTCTTTAGATGGCATATCCTTTGTCAGGTTTTGGCGGACAGGATTTCCTGTCATGATAATCTTGTCGGCAGGGAAGAACTTTTCCATTCCATCGTAAGCTACACAGATCACCTTTGCTTTCTGTGCCAGAAGTTTATTGGTCACTCCGGCATAAGAGTTTTGTTCCTGGATTAATGTCGGTACTCCCATCATTCCGGCAGTCTTTAGTGTCGGTCCGCTTGCATATCCGCCTACGCCTACTGCTACCTGCGGGCGGAAGTTCTTAATAATGCTGCGTGCTTTCCACTGGCTGCGCACCAGTTTAATCAATACCGATACATTTTTCCATAAACGTTTGCGGTCGAATCCGGCTATCGGAAGCCCGATAATCCGGTAGCCTGCATCGGGAACCCGTTGCATTTCCATACGTCCTTCAGCACCTACAAAGAGAATTTCTGCGTCGGGGCGTAGTTCTATTATAGCGTTTGCGATAGAGACGGCAGGAAAGATATGTCCTCCTGTTCCTCCACCGCTGATAATAATTCTAAGTTTTTTTTCCATCATAATCCTTTCTTCTATCCGTTGTTCAACGTTCTTCGTTCACCACTTACCGTTCACTGCTCATCACTTACCGTTCACCATTCAACACTTACCGTTTATCAATATCATGCTCATCTTCAAACTTGGCATCGCTGTTCAGAATTTGTGCTGTCGGTTCGGCGGCAGTCTGTGCCTCGGAACTTGCATCTGCATCTGTCTCTAATTGCGGTTGGATCTGTGCATCGTGCGCTTTTTGTTCTTCCAGATGAGCGGTATACCGGCTTACGCTTAATATCATTCCAATATAAGCGCAATTGATTAACGTACTTGTACCTCCTTTACTGATCAAAGGCAGGGGCTGACCGGTGACGGGGAATAATCCGACGGCAACCATCATATTCAGTATTGCTTGCGATACCAGTAGCAACGCAATGCCCATAACGAGAAAGGCGGGGAAGGTTCGCTCGCATTTCTGGGCGATGCGTCCGGCACGCATCAGCAGCCATAGATAGAGGAACACTACAAATATTCCTCCAATCAATCCCATTTCTTCAATCACAATTGCAAAGATAAAATCGGAAAATGCCTGACTAAGGAAGTCACGTTGTATCGAGTTTCCCGGACCTTTGCCGATTACGTGGCTGGTAGCAATGGCAATGCGTGCATGTGCCACCTGTGCATCTTTGTCAATATCAAATTTGGCAGCCGGCACTTCCTCCTTCTCAAAGAAGCCGGAAACACGATTCTGCCATGTTGCGAAACGGTGAAGTCCCGGAGTGTTATGCAGCGTTTTGGCGGGAATAACCATCAGTATAGCTACGGCAACACCGCCTACAAGTGCCAATATTCCCAACATTCCGAATAGCTTTTTTGTTGACACCCGGCCGATAAACATCATCATGCATACTACTCCGAAAAGCAGCATTGCTGTCGAAAGGTTTTCCGGCGCGATAAGCAGGAATACCAGCCCGGTGATGATCATGATGTATTTGAAAGCTTTGGGGTTGGCTCCTTCCTCATCCTGCCTTTTGGAGAGAATAAATGAAACGGCAATGATAACTGCCATCTTTGCCAATTCCGAAGGCTGGAACTGTAATCCCATAAAGCTCATCCAACGGGCTGCCCCGTTGACACGGTCTCCAGTAATGATACCCATCAGCGTGACAATAGCCAATAAAACCAAGGAAATCGGATACAGAAAGACCGGAAATACCTGGAACCATTTGTAGGGCACATTATGCAGAAACACTACTACCACAGCACCTACCATCAGGATGATGGAGTGTTGCGTAATCGGTCCCCAATGGTCACCGCTTTTGTAAGTCAGTGTCGATGCTGCCGAGAACACCTCGACAATCGAGATGAGGCAGAGACAGAGGAAGATAATCCAGATTACCTTGTCGCCTTTGAATATGCTTCTTAATAAGTCCAATCTTGCAGAAATTAAAAATTATAAATTAAAAAATTACAGGGCGCGGACACATTCCTTAAACTGGTCGCCACGGTCTTCATAGCTCTTGAAGAGGTCGAAAGAGGCACAACAGGGGCTTAATAATACTGTTTCACCTTTTTTTGCCAGTTTATAGGCTGTTTCTACGGCATCCTTCATTCCGGTTTGTACGTCTGCTACGGGCAGGCCGAAACGGTCGAAAAATTCGTGAAGCTTTTCGTTGTGAAGTCCCAGGTATACCAGTGCCGAACACTTTTCGCGTACCAGATCTTCAATTTCAGTATAGTCGTTGCCTTTATCTTTACCGCCGAGAATCAACACCGTTTTGGTAGTCATGCTTTGCAGGGCATACCAGCAGGAGTTGACATTCGTTGCTTTAGAGTCGTTGATAAAATCAATTCCGCGGACACGTGCCACTTTTTCCAACCGATGCTCTACTCCCTTAAAGTCGGAGAGGGCTTTGCGGATGTTTTCTTTGGCAATACCGGCAATGTTTGCCGAGATACCGGCAGCTAAAGAGTTGTATAGGTTATGTTGTCCTGTCAGGGCAAGTTCTTCCTGCTCCATGTTGAAGGCAATCGGTTCGGTGATTTTCACTTCGTGATCTTCTACGTATGCGATAGCTCCGTCTTCTTTGACAGCGGCAAAAGGATACAGGTGGGCTTTCAGACCATGTTTCGCCAGTTCCTGTCTGATGATCGGGTCGTCATTCCAAAAGATGAAGGCATCGTCCGGAGTTTGGTTTTGGGTGATGCGGAATTTAGCGTCGATGTAATTCTGCATACAATGGTCATAGCGATCAAGATGGTCCGGAGTGATGTTCATCAATACGGCGATGTTCGCACGGAAATTATACATATTATCCAGCTGGAAAGAGCTAAGTTCGATAATATAATAATCATGGTAATCTTCGGCTACCTGCAAAGCAAGACTTTTGCCGATGTTGCCTGCCAGACCTACGTTCAGACCTGCGCTTTTGAAAATATGATAAATGAGGGAAGTTGTTGTAGTCTTCCCGTTAGAACCTGTAATACAGATCATTTTGGCATCAGTATAGCGTCCGGCAAACTCAATCTCAGAGATCACCGGTGTGTTTTGAGCTTTCAGTTTCAGGATGATCGGAGCATCATTCGGGATACCGGGGCTTTTGATAACCTCGTCGGCATTCAGAATGAGTTCTTCGGTATGGTGTCCTTCTTCCCAGTCAATCTGATGGCTGTCGAGAAGTTCCTTATACTTGTCCTTGATGGCGGACATGTCCGAAACAAACGTCTCAAATCCTTTGACTTTTGCGAGTACGGCTGCACCTGCGCCGCTTTCGCCGGCTCCTAAAATTACAATTCTTTTCATCTATAATAATGTGCTCTTGTTTTCTAATCAACTGATTTATCTATTAGCTGCGCACATCTTTTAAAAGTTAATAATCGGGTTAATGCTCTCTATGTTTTATCTTATTTTTAATGTTATAATTGTTATTGCCGCCAATACAATCGTTACAATCCAGAAACGGACGGTAATCTTTGATTCGTGAAACAGCTGGTCGGGCTTGGTGAATTTCACCGTACATCCCGGCTCGATCAGGCTCATCGAGGTACGGAAATGATCGTGAATCGGTGTGCGCTTGAACAAACGCTGCTTTACACCTTTCCGCTTTCCTGCCTTGTAATAAGCCCGTTGCAGGATTACCGACAGATTCTCTACCAGGAATACACCGCAAAGAATCGGTATCAGCAACTCTTTGTGGATGATGATGGCGAACACTGCGATGATACCGCCAATGGTGAGGCTGCCTGTATCTCCCATAAATACTTGTGCCGGATAAGCGTTGTACCATAAGAAACCGATGAGCGCACCGATGAAGGCACAGATATAGATTACCAGTTCTTCCGACCCTGGAATATACATGATGTTCAGATAGCTTGCAAACTCGATATGTGACGATACATACGCCAATATCCCCAACGTTGCGCCGATAATGGCCGAGTTCCCGGCTGCCATTCCGTCCATACCGTCATTCAGGTTGGCGCCGTTTGATACGGCGGTAACCACGATGATTGTAACGATGACGAACAAAATCCATCCGGCTGTTTGCGCATGCTCGCCCATGAAAGAAACCAAATCGGCATAATCAAGGTTGTTGCTCTTGAAAAAAGGAATCGTTGTTTGGGTCGATTTTAAGTCATTGGTTCCGTGTATCACTTCCATCTCCTGTCCCGGATTATGAACTTCGATATTCTCACGGATCACTACGTCCGGGCTTAGATATAAGGTCATTCCGACAATTAATCCCAAACCTACCTGACCGATAATCTTGAACTTGCCATGCAAACCTTCCTTGTCTTTTTTAAAGATCTTGATATAGTCGTCTGCGAATCCGAGCGATCCCAACCATACGGTGGTTATCAACATCAGTATCATATATATATTATGCAGTTTACCTAACAACAGACAAGGAATCAGGATGGCTACGATGATAATGACCCCTCCCATGCTCGGCACGCCTACTTTGTTGACACCGAACGGGTCTGTTTTAGCATCACGCTGCGTTTCTGTGATTTGCTTCCTTTTGAGTAGGTTGATGAACTTGTCTCCCCAGATACTTGAAATAAGTAACGCGAGGATCACCGCCATCAAAGCACGGAATGAAGTATATCCGAACATTCCTGCTCCTGGAAAATTGAGCTTTTGCAGCCATTCAAATAGATAGTATAACATAAATAATTTGCCAATTTATTGATGTGTTGCTATGTCGCTTCTGCCGGATGAATACCGGAACCAGTCGGCATATTAGCACAATCTATTCATTATTTAAAAATTTCTTTGAGTACTTCTTTATCGTCAAAATGATGTTTTACTCCTTTTATCTCCTGATAATTCTCGTGTCCTTTCCCGGCAACGAGGATTACATCTCCTTTTTCTGCCAGCATGCAAGCTGTGCGAATCGCTTCTTTACGGTCGGCAATGCTTAGCGTTTTCTTCATGTCCTCCGCATCCAGTCCGGTGAGCATATCGTTGATGATATCTTGCGGCTCTTCGAAGCGCGGATTGTCTGAAGTGATGATGACGCGGTCGCTGGCTTTGGCAGCTTCCTTTGCCATGATGGGACGTTTACCCTTGTCGCGGTTGCCGCCGGCACCCACCACTGTAATCACTTTGCCTTTTCCTTCAAGCACTCCATGTATGGCATTCAATACATTAATAAGAGCATCCGGAGTATGTGCATAATCTACAATTGCTGTAACTCCCTGCGGCGAACGCACTGCATCGAAACGTCCGGCTACCGGATGAAGCGTGCTAAGTGCCACAAGCACCTCTTCTTCTTTCTTGCCCAACAGAACGGCTGCCCCGAATACTGCCAGCAAATTGGAAGCATTGAACTTACCGATGAATTGAACTGCCAACTCATGGTTGTTGAAGTCGAGCAACATTCCTTCAAAATGAGACTCCAATACCCGTCCTTTAAAGTCACAAAGGCTTCTTAATGAATAAGTATAGATCTTAGAACGTGTATTCTGTGTCATCACCAGTCCGTTCTTATCGTCCAGATTGGTCAGGCTGAATGCGCTTTTCGGCAGATCGTCAAAGAACTTCTTCTTTGCTTTCAGATAATTCTCTACTGTTTTATGATAGTCGAGATGGTCGCGGGTCAGATTGGTAAAGATTCCTCCTGCATACTTTAATCCGCTGATACGTTTCTGTGCAATGGAGTGTGAACTGACTTCCATGAAAACATATTTGCATCCTTCGTCCGCCATTCGTCCCAATAGACGGTTCAATGTGATAGGATCGGGTGTGGTATGCTCTGTCGGGATCGGTTCATCGTCGATATAATTGCAAACGGTAGAAATCAATCCTACCTTATATCCGAAATAACGGAATGTATTATATAATAAGGTGGCGATTGTTGTTTTTCCGTTCGTTCCGGTAACACCAACCAATTCCATCTTGGAAGTGGGGTCGCCGTAAAAAGTAGTAGCAATCTTTCCTACTGCATCTTCACTGTCTTTTACTTGTATATAAGTGATCCCCGCAACAGGCTTTTCCGGCATATCCTCACAAAGGATAGCGGTTGCTCCTTTCGCTATGGCGGCAGGTATGTAGGCGTGCCCGTCGGCTTGTGTGCCACGCATTGCCATGAACAGTTGGCCGGCTTCCACTAGACGGGAGTCAATATTGACTCCGGTGATTTCTATGTCTGAATCTCCGGTTACCTCTACCGGTTGGATCGCTTTCAGTAACTCCTTTAATAACATCACTCTATTTATTTTTTAATCTTTAATTTTCTTATTTTAGCGTCAGCGTCACTGTTTGTCCCTTTTTTACGATGGTTCCGTTGGCTATCGACTGGCTTTTTACTTTACCCACTCCGATCAGATTGACTTTCAATCCTTTGCTTTCCAACAAGTAGACAGCGTCTTTCGCTCCCATTCCTATCACACTTGGCACAAAGTTCTGCATATTGCTCCGGCTTTCAAGAACCACCGCTTGCGGTGCAGCGTGCGTATTCCCCCACACTTCTTTTCCCGAATCGGCTACTTTACCTTGTATATTAATATCCAACTCTTCCAATACCCGTTGAGCTTCGCGCATTTCTCCAGCTTTTACATTCGGAATGACTACGGAATTGGTGTCAATCGCATGGGTAAGCGGCAACCGCAGGTCTTTGGCATACACTCTTTCTGCAATCTTGCTGAATACACTACCGGCCATCAAACCTCCCGAAGCCGGCAAGCCCGGTTTCTGGATAGAGACAATCATGCTATATTTAGGTGCCTCTGACGGAAAATATCCGCAGAAACTAACCAGGTAATTTGTTCTTCCTGTTTTGTATCCGGCAGCTCCCTGTGAAATCTGTGCCGTTCCCGTTTTGCCTGAAACATGGAACTGTTTACTCCCTGCCGGCTTGGCAAGTCCTTCACCGACCACTTTCCGAAGTATTTCACGAATCTGCTCCAAAGTCTTATCCGAACAAATCTTAGGATTGATAACTTCCGTCGGATATTCTTTCACGATTTCCCCATCTTTCACAGCAGCTTTGACAAACTTCGGACGCACACAGACTCCATTATTGGCTATTCCGTTGTAGAACGTCAGAATATTGATTGGAGGAACCTGTGTCTCGTAGCCGATACTCATCCATGGCAAAGTGGTCTTTGCAAAATAACGTTCTTTCGGACCACGGATATTCGGCTTTCCTTCTCCTGCAATCTGTAGGTGGAGCGGTTGGTCAATACTCATCCGTTTTAATCCGTCTACGAATTTCTGTGGATTGCTCCCATAGAAATGATTTATAATATAAGAGGTACCGACGTTGGACGAAACTCCCAGAATTTCGGTAACAGTCAGCTTCCCATATCCTCCACGATGCCAGTTGTGGTCTTTCATGACACGTCCGTACATTGGCATCTGTCCGTTGCCGGTGTCTACCACATAATCCGGAGTGATCTTGCCGTCTTCAAGAGCCACCATAATAGAGGCTGTTTTGAAAGTAGAACCCGGCTCGAGCATATCGCTGATGGCATTGTTGCGCATTTCGTAATATTCGCCGTCTTTGCCTTGCATCATGTTGACGATGGCTTTTACTTCTCCGGTAGCTACCTCCATCAATACTACCACACCTACGCTGGCGTTCAGTTCTTTCAGCTTGTCTATCAATGCTTTTTCGCAAATATCCTGCATGCCTACATCGATGGTAGTAATCAAATCGCAACCGTCAACTGGTGGTACATCGACAATGTTCAGGAATTTGTTCCTTACCTTTTTGCGGTGTGTCACTCCGTCCCGTCCTTTCAGGATGGTGTCGAAAGCAAGCTCAATACCATTTCTGGCTCCTTTGGCAGTATCTGCATATACATCTCCCAGCGTACGGGCAGCCAGTGAGCCGAAAGGCTTCTTGCGCTGATTGTATGCTAATTCTTTGAATCCGCCTTTATACCGGTTCAAACAAAATACAGGCAGTCTCTTTACCTCTTTATATTGTATATAGGAGATACGTTTCGGATAAATCAGATAATTACGGCTTTTTGTCTGGCGTCCTTTCTTGAGGTGTGCTTTGAATTGAGCCGCACTCTTGTCCGGGAATATCTTGTGAAGTCCGATGCAGATGGAATCCATATTGGCATTGAGGATGGAATCCCGGCGTGCCTGATCTTTCTGTCTGCGTTTTTCGTCCTTCTCACCGGACATAAAATCCATATATATTCTGTATTCGGGTAGCGAACTGGCCATCAGTTTACCATCAGAAGAAATAATGTTTCCACGATTAGGTTTCACCGTCACATTTTCTTTTACGAAACGATCAGCCACATCCTGCCAATATTGTCGTTCGGCAAACATGGTGATGCCTGCTTTTACAACAATAGCTATTCCTATCAACGCCATCAACAGGATGACGAAGAAGTAACGGGTCATTATGTTCTTTTTATTAACTGCCACAGTATTTGTCTTTTAAAAACTCTTACTTCTCAACTTTCCACTTATTTAATAAGGTAAGGAGGATTGGTGGAAGTTTGCAAATCGCTTTCCTTACTCGATATATAATTTTCAATGCGTGACTGGCGGCTCTTTTCCATCAGTTCCGAGCTGCGCGTCAGTGCATCATATTTAATGTCTATCAATTCTTTCTTCAACCGGTCTATCTCGATCTGTTGCTGTTGACTGGCATAACGATTGTGAATGTAGAAGATGATGAATACCATGATAAGTACCAGCAACTTCGTTTGACGACGGAAAAAATCGGTAGCTAGAATGTCTCCACCCAGAATGCTCTTCATCGAGGTGTGGTTTTTCTTCTTGCCTTCTTCTGTTTTCTTGTTTACTACTGCTTCTTCTTCCATATCTTTCTATTTCTTCTCTGCAATTCGTAGCTTGGCGCTTCTCGACCGTGGATTTCTTTCTATTTCTGCTTCATCGGGAACGATCACCTTGTTGTTGACAAGACGGAAAGGCGTTTGCAGATTTCCGAAGAAGTCGGATTCTGTTTTTCCTTCCACGTTGCCTGTTTTCATGATGTTTTTCACCATGCGGTCTTCCAACGAATGGTAAGTGATTACCACCAGTCTGCCGCCCGGTTTTAGTGCTTCCGTAGCAGCCAGCAACATCTCTTTCAGCGCTTCCATTTCTTGGTTTACTTCGATCCGCAGCGCCTGGAATACTTTTGCCAGCTCTTTCTTTTCGCGTTCACGACCGAAAAGCGGTTTGATGATTTCCAGAAACTCACCGATGGTCCGGATATACTGTCCGCTTCGGGCTTTAACGATGACAGAAGCCAGCTTACGACTGTTCTTCAGCTCTCCGTACAGGTAGAAGAGGTTTGCAAGACGTCCTTCCTCATAAGTATTTACGATATCTGCTGCCGTGATTCCGGCACGCTTGTTCATACGCATATCCAGCGCTCCGTCGAAACGGAAAGAAAAGCCGCGTTCGCTATCATCGAAATGATGGGAAGAGACGCCGAGGTCGGCTAGAATCGCATCCACTTGCTCGATGTCGTGATAGCGCAGGAAATTTTGCAGATAACGGAAGTTGCTGCGTACGAAGATAAAGTGAGGATCATCGACAATGTTCCGTTCAGCGTCCTCGTCTTGGTCGAATCCCAGCAGACGTCCGCCTTCTCCGAGCCGTGAAAGTATTTCGCGCGAATGTCCCGCTCCTCCGAATGTAACGTCTACATACGTTCCGTCCGGCTGGATATTCATCCCGTCAACGCTTTCTTTCAGCAATACAGGTACATGATATGTCAATTCATCTTTCTCCATCTTGTTTATTGTCATCGTTCATAATTTCTTCTAATGCCGCACCGAACTCTTCAGGCGACATGAATGGTTGTTCTGCCCGCTCTTTCGCCCAG
This sequence comes from Bacteroides caecimuris, assembly GCF_001688725.2. NCBI lineage: Bacteria > Pseudomonadati > Bacteroidota > Bacteroidia > Bacteroidales > Bacteroidaceae > Bacteroides > Bacteroides caecimuris. The sequence continues at coordinate 4,697,062 of NZ_CP015401.2, forward strand.
ATCTCTATCTTATTGTCGATGCCGATAAAGCGTATATCCCCATGGATGCTGCAAATCTGCATGTATCGTTTGGGGATTAATATACGTCCGTTGCTGTCCGGTGTTACCACTTCAACATCGCTCACAAACTGTCTGAAAATGAGTTGGTGTTTACTGTTCCATTTGTTCAGCCTGCTGCGAAGCTCGTTCAACTCCTCGTTCCACACGCTCTCGGGGTACAGGGTCAAACAGTCCTGAAATACGTCTTTACGCATAATAAGCCTTTCTTCGGAAGCTGCTTGTAGTTGCTTCCTGAAGGTTGCGGGTATGAACACCCTTCCTTTGGCGTCCGCCCTGGCTTCAATATTTCCTAGAAAACGTATCATTACCTTATTATAAAAAGCGACCGTAAAAGTATGAAATTCCCCACAATTCCCCACAACTTTCCATAAAAAACTTTTGGAGAAGTTTTCAACAGAATGTTAAATGTCTATTTGCTTGAAAATGATGTGGCTTTGAGAATGCTTTGCTGGTGGGGAGTTTGTGGCAGCGAAACGAAAAAAATGTCTGTTTAGGTAAAATTTGAGAAATGTGGTATGGCGGAGGTTTCTTCCTATAAAAAAGCATGCTTTTGCTGCGGTGAAAAATGAAAGATGGAGAAAGAAGCCCTGTTCCCTTTCTTGTTACACTCAAATCTCTTACTAATTATTAAAATAAAAGACTGCCTTCAGTCTTCAGATCTTTAAAAAATCCCCTTTTCATCGGTGGTTTTTGCTGAAGGCGCTCCTGAAAACGGAAGTGTTTGACTCCAGCTCTTTTTGCCATATTTACCTTCAATAGAGGCTCTATTGTAACAAAACGGAGTCTGCGTTTCATTGTAACAGAGCCTCAGTTTTACCCAGATGCAAGCTCTGTTTTGTTCAGCCCACGTGTTGGCGGGTTTCAGCCTACGCGCAAGCAATCATAAGCCCACGTGTAAGCAACCATAAGCTCGCATTTCACCTCACTTTAGCCCACGTGGTGAATCTATATACCCCGCTTGCTGGGCATATATATCCAGCATGGTGAGTATATATACCCACCGCGCTGGATATATATACTCACCAGTGAGCCTGAAAAGCTGAAAGCACTCCCCCTTGCCTACAGCACCTTCCTGCATGGGATGATATTTTTCGGTTTCAGCCGCTATCGCCCTCCTGCAAAGCGTTTGCGGATAAAACTGAAACGGCTGAAAGCGGAAATAGCTATGAGATATACGTTATTATCTTATACGTCGATTCTTAATGGAGTAATCCATACGATATACGAAAGATGAATGCAGCAGGGTTTATTGGAAAGCTTGGGGTGAAACTCCTTTTGCTTACTCGGCGGTCGAAACGGGAAATAATCCCGTTCCGCCTGCTCGATTGTTAAAACTAAAATCTGTATTAAAGAAGTATGTGATCCGAGATCACCAATTTATATAGTTAAGGTCTAGCGGAAGTCTTTCAGTTCTTCCTGTAATTTCTGGCGTGTGAAGAAAATACGGCTCTTTACTGTGCCTAGCGGGAGATCCAGTTTTTCCGCAATCTCACGGTATTTGAATCCTGAAACGTGCATGGCGAACGGAACTCTGTATTCTTTGGGGAGTTTGTTGACTACACGATGCATCTCTTTCAGGTCGTATGCTCTTTCTGTACTTTCATAACTTCCGTCCTGTGGCAAATTCAGATGATAAAGATTATCCGTCTGGTCGACGAATGTCTGGTCGCGGACTACCTTGCGGTAGTTGTTGATGAATATATTGCGCATGATGGTATACATCCATCCTTTGAAATTTGTATCAGGGGTGTATTTATCTTCATTATCTAATGCTTTTAATGATGTCTCCTGCAACAAATCGTTTGCTTCTTCACGGTCGGTTGTCAGTTTATAAGCGAAGCGCAGTAATTCTTCTTGTACTCCTACTAAATCTTTTCTGAAGCTTAAACTTTTCATATGTGTTGCTTTTTAAAGGTGAATATTCGTTTTTATTTTCGATGGTGCAAGTTTACGGGATTTTCTGAAACCCGATATGGGGAAATCCGACGTTTTTATGCCCGAAAACTATCCGCGGATAGATTTTAGGTTGTTTTTGATAGTTTTTAGGTGGTATTTTTTTATCTTCTGAACTTAAATCCTGCATTTTCTACCAAATTATTGCGATTAATAAAAAAGAACCGTTAATTTTGTGCCATCATTTTTATTTGAAAAGAATGACTGATGACTCTTTATTTTTGATTGATGTCGATAAGATACTTCGGACAAAGGCTCCGAAGCATTATAAGTACATCCCTAAATTCGTGGTTTCTTATCTGAAGAAAATTGTTCATCAGGATGAAATTAATGTATTCCTGAATGAGTCGAAGGGTAGAATGGGTGTGGACTTTCTGGAGGCATGCATGGATTTTCTGGATGTGAAAGTAGACGTGAAAGGCATTGAAAATTTGCCTGAAGATGGTCTGTATACTTTTGTTTCCAATCATCCGTTAGGCGGACAGGACGGTGTTGCGCTTGGTTATGTGTTAGGAAAGCACTATGACGGGAAAGTGAAATACCTGGTGAATGATTTGTTGATGAATCTTCGCGGGTTGGCTCCCCTTTGTATTCCTATTAATAAAACCGGCAAACAGACAAAAGACTTCCCGAAAATGGTAGAGGCGGGATTCCAGTCGGATGACCAGCTGATCATGTTCCCTGCCGGGCTGTGTTCGCGTCGTCAGAATGGAGTCATTCGTGATCTGGAATGGAAAAAGACATTTATAGTAAAGAGCATACAAGCAAAACGTGATGTAATACCCGTGCATTTCGGCGGTAGAAATTCTGATTTCTTTTACAACCTGGCAAATATTTGCAAGACATTGGGGATCAGGTTTAACATCGCTATGTTGTATCTTGCGGATGAAATGTTTAAGAATCGCCACAAAACTTTTACTGTCACTTTTGGCAAACCGATACCCTGGCAGACTTTTGATAAGTCGAAAACCCCTGCGCAATGGGCTGAATACGTAAAGGATATTGTTTATAAACTGTAACTGATAGAACAACTATAACAAGGAATATGGAAGAGATTATTAAACCGGTAAGCAAAGAACTGCTGAAGGCAGAATTGACGGAAGACAAACGCTTACGAATGACGAATAAGAGTAATAATCAGATTTATATTATTACCCATCAAAATGCTCCTAATGTGATGAGAGAAATTGGTCGTTTGCGTGAAATAGCTTTCCGTGCTGCTGGTGGAGGAACAGGTCTGTCGATGGATATCGATGAATATGATACGATGGAGCATCCTTATAAGCAGTTGATCGTATGGAATCCGGAAGCGGAAGAAATTCTGGGTGGTTACCGGTATCTGCTTGGTACGGACGTGCGTTTTGATGAAAAAGGTGCTCCGGTTCTGGCAACTTCCCACATGTTTCATTTTTCTGATACTTTTATTAAAGAATACTTGCCGCAGACAATTGAACTGGGACGTTCGTTTGTTACGCTTGAATATCAGTCTACCCGTGCAGGAAGCAAAGGATTGTTTGCTTTAGATAATCTATGGGATGGGTTGGGAGCGTTGACCGTGGTTATGCCGAATGTGAAATATTTCTTTGGCAAGGTGACCATGTATCCTAGCTATCATCGTCGTGGCCGAGATATGATACTTCATTTCCTTAAGAAGCATTTTTACGACAAAGAGAAACTTGTTACTCCGATTGAACCTCTGCAACTTGAGACTTCCGAAGACGAGTTGAACACATTGTTCTGCAAGAGTTCTTTTAAAGAGGACTATAAGATATTGAATTGCGAAATCCGTAAATTGGGCTATAATATTCCTCCGTTGGTAAATGCATATATGAGCTTAAGCCCTACGATGCGTATGTTCGGAACAGCTGTCAATTACGAGTTCGGTGATGTGGAAGAAACCGGTATCCTGATTGCTGTAGACGAAATTCTTGAAGATAAACGGATTCGACACATCCAGACGTTTATTGAAAGCCATCCGGATGCGTTGAGATTGTCTTCTTGTGAAGGGGAAGAGGTGTTTACGCCTAAAGTCGTTACACCGCAGGCAGACTGTTCCCGTTAATTTTACGATAAAGATCAAGAGCAAAGACGTCGGTCATTCCCGATATATAGTCAAGTACCGCCTGTATTCTTTCATAGAGTACAGGCGAATTTATATTGTATTGACTGGAAACTCGGTCGATCAAGAGTTTGGAATAAGCCTTTTCGGGTGAGGTTACAGCGTCTATCATCAATTCGAGTAAGGTACTGATGATGCGGAATCCCGCTAACTCGATATCCAGCACGTCCCGTGAACGGTAGATTTTATTGATAGATACTTTGACGCTGTGTTGGTAGGCTGCTGCCGGACGTTCGGCTATGCGCTTGATTAGTGGTCCTTCGAACGTGCCGGACAGTATTTCTTGTTCATGATCTAAAAAGACACGGGTACACTCCCGGATTAATAAACCGATGACGGAAGAACGCAAGTAGGCGATTTGCTCGTTGACATCGTTGACAATCAGGAATGTTTTCCGGAGATGCTCCTGTCGCTCTTCGCTGAAATAGGTCATTAATAGTTCTTTGGTTTCCTCAGTAGTGAGAATCTTCAGCTTATATGCATCCTCAATATCCATCATCTGATAGCAAATATCGTCTGCCGCTTCCACTAAATAGACTAGCGGGTGGCGTGCATACTTCAAAGGATGTTCGTTGAGCAAAGTCAGCCCTAATTCAGTGGCTATTTTTTGGAAACTTTCTTCTTCGCTGACGAAGAATCCAAACTTCGATTTGGTTCCTGCAAGGCTCGATGAAAAGGGATATTTTACGATAGAAGCCAGAGTGCTATATGTCAGGACGAATCCGCCTTTGCGACGTCCTTCAAACTGATGTGTCAGTATTCGGAATGCATTTGCATTTCCTTCAAAATGTGTCAAATCTTCCCATTCCATCGGAGAAAGTTGCTCTCCGTTCGGTTGCTTTTCTTTCAGACGAACTCCTTTCCCTTCAGAGAAGAAAGTAGAAATAGCCTTTTCACCTGAATGGCCGAAAGGCGGATTCCCTAAATCGTGAGCCAAGCAAGCAGCCGAGACGATAGAACCGATCTCCGGCAGGAAAGAATCTTGAAGTTCCGGATGGCGTTCCAGAAGTGCTTTGGCAACATCGTTTCCGAGTGAACGGCCAACGCTGGCTACTTCGAGACTGTGCGTAAGTCGGTTGTGTACAAAAACGCTGCCCGGAAGAGGGAATACTTGCGTCTTGTTCTGTAATCTGCGGAAAGGAGCCGAAAAAATGAGACGGTCATAGTCCCGTTGGAATTCGGATCGGTTTTCCTGTCGTTCTTCATGGAATTCTTCCATCCCGAAACGTTTCGCTGATATTAGTTGTTTCCAATTCATCATTTTATTTACGATTTGACTATTTACTATTTACAATTTAGGGAACGGTACATTATTTAACTGCAAACTTAACTATTTTTCAGTTCAAAATGTGTATTTTCGCCCGTTAAATAGTAAACATGCATTTATGAATATTCAAGTTATCAATAAATCGAAGCATCCGCTTCCGGCTTATGCCACCGAATTGTCCGCAGGAATGGATATCCGCGCTAATCTTTCTGAACCTATCACACTGGAACCAATGCAGCGTTGTCTGGTTCCGACAGGATTGTATATCGCTCTGCCGAAGGGCTTTGAGGCGCAAGTTCGTCCACGTAGCGGGCTGGCGATAAAGAAAGGTATCACAGTACTTAATTCTCCGGGTACGATTGATGCGGATTATCGTGGAGAAATCTGTGTCATTTTAGTCAATCTTTCGTCCGAGGTTTTTGTTATTGAAGATGGCGAACGTATCGCGCAGATGGTGATAGCAAAGCACGAACAGCCTGTATGGCAGGAAGTGGAGGTGCTGGATGAAACGGAACGCGGAGCCGGTGGCTTTGGGCATACCGGAGTATGATGAATGCTTAATCGAAATAATAGAATGAAGATAAAAATAGGATGGTTGTTCGTGACGGTGTTAGTGCTCACTTCGTGTGGGGGAACCCGTTCTATGCGTACAGCAAAAACAGCAGTGAAGGCGGATGCATCCTTTTTGGTAAAAGAGTCATTGCTTCCTGTTGAACAACAGCGTAAATATGACTATTTCTTTTTGGAAGCCATGCGGATGAAAGAAAAGAATGAGTATGATGCGGCATTTGGATTGTTGCAGCATTGTCTGGATATCAATTCGAACGCCTCTTCGGCGCTTTATGAAATATCGCAGTATTATATGTTCCTCCGCCAGGTGCCGCAAGGTCAGGCGGCTTTGGAGCAGGCGGTGGCTTATGCTCCTGATAATTTCTGGTATAGCCAGGGGCTGGTCGGCCTGTATCAGCAACAGAACGAGTTGGATAAGGCTGTAACGTTGCTTGAGAAAATGGTAACCCGTTTCCCGTTAAAGCAGGAGCCTTTGTTCAATCTGCTTGATATTTACAGTCGCCAGGAGAAATATAATGATGTCATTTCTACATTGAACCGTTTAGAGAAACGTTTGGGTAAGAATGAGCAGCTTTCTATGGAGAAATTCCGTATTTACCTTCAGATGAAAGATGATAAGAAGGCATTTCAGGAAATAGAAAGTCTGGTGCAGGAGTATCCGATGGATATGCGTTATCAGGTGATATTGGGAGATGTATATCTTCAGAATGGAAGAAAACAGGAAGCATACGATGCATATCAGAAGGTGCTGGCGGTAGAGCCCGACAATCCGATGGCTCTTTTTTCAATGGCTTCTTATTATGAACAGACCGGTCAGAAAGAGTTGTATCAACAGCAGCTGGATACTTTATTGCTGAATAAGAAGGTGGCTTCGGATACCAAAATCAGTGTTATGAGACAGGTGATTGTGGAAAACGAACAGTCGTCTGCCAAAGATAGCACTCAAGTGATTGCCTTGTTCGACCGGATGATGGAACAGGATATGGATGATCCGCAGATTCCGATGCTTTATTCTCAATACCTGTTGTCGAAAAATATGGAACAAGAGGCTGTGCCGGTACTGGAACAGGTGGTTAATCTGGATCCTGCCAATAAGGCGGCACGATTGATGCTGGTTAGTGCGGCAATGAAGAAGGAAGATCACAAGCAAATTATCAAAGTCTGTGAACCGGGTATTGAAGCCACTCCTGATGCGTTGGAACTTTATTATTATCTGGCTATTGCTTATCATCAGGCAGAACAGACGGATAGTGTATTGAGTGTTTGCAGCAGAGCATTGGAACATGTAACTGCCGATACCAGAAAAGAAGTCATTTCGGATTTCTATTCAATTATGGGAGATGTTTATCATACCAAGCAACAGATGGCGGAGGCATACGCTGCTTACGATTCGTCTTTGGTGTACAATCCTTCCAATATTGGTGCATTGAACAATTATGCTTATTATCTGTCTGTGGAACGTCGTGACTTGGACAAGGCGGAGGAGATGAGTTACAAAACGGTGAAAGCCGAACCTAATAATTCGACTTATCTCGATACTTATGCATGGATTCTTTTTGAAAAGGGAAACTATGCCGAAGCCCGTATCTATATTGATAATGCACTGAAGAATGACGGTGAGAAGAGTGATGTGATTGTGGAACATTGCGGAGATATTTATTTTATGACCGGTGATGTGGAAGGTGCGTTGAAATATTGGAAGAAGGCACTCGAAATGGGTAGCGAGTCGAAAACGTTGAAACGGAAAATAGAGAAGAAGAAATATATTGCGGAATGAAAAGAATCGTTTATCTACTGTTGTTGCTAGTGGTGTTGGCCGGCTGTAAGAGTTCGAAGCACTTGGTAACCTCGGAAACAAAGACTTCAACAAAGGTTCCGACATCCAGTTACCTGGCTTCCAAGCTTCAGTTGACTATTCCCAGCAAGAAGGGAAGCATGTCTGTAGGGGGAACCATGAAGATGAAAACTCATGAGCGAGTACAAGTCTCTTTATTGATGCCTATTCTGCGTACGGAAGTGGCACGTATAGAGGTTACTCCCGACGAAGTTTTATTGGTAGACAGGATGAATAAGCGCTTTGTTCGTGCCACTAAAGCCGAATTGAAAAATGTATTGTCGAAGAATGTGGAGTTTTCTCGTTTGGAAAAGATATTGATGGATGCCTCTCTTCCCGGTGGAAAGACAGAGCTGACAGGAAAAGATATAGGAATTCCTTCATTAGAAAAGGCTAAAGTCCAACTTTATGAATTCTCTACACAAGAGTTTGCAATGACTCCGACGGAATTGACGTCCAAATATCGTCAGGTTCCTTTGGAAGAATTAGTAAAAATGCTGGTAGCTTTATTATGATGAAACGTTTCTTTGTTATTCTAATCAGTTGCCTTTGGTTGGCAGTTCCTCTTTTCGCTCAATCGAACAAGTTGATTCGTGAGCTGGAAAGTAAACGCGGTGCACTGCAAAAACAGATTGCCGAATCGGAATCTATATTGAAGGATACAAAGAAAGATGTGGGAAGCCAGTTGAATAATCTGGCTGTGTTGACCGGTCAGATTGAAGAGCGAAAACGCTATATCATGGCTATCAACAATGATGTGGAGGCTATCCAGCATGAACTGGCTTCATTGGAGCTTCAGTTGCACGGGCTGGAGAAGGATTTGAAAGATAAAAAGAAGAAATATGAAGCTTCTGTCCAGTACTTGTATAAGAATAAGTCGATAGAGGAGAAGCTCATGTTTATTTTTTCGGCAAAGAATTTGGGGCAGACTTATCGGCGTATGCGGTACGTTCGTGAATATGCCACTTATCAACGCCTGCAAGGGGAAGAAATCCTGAAGAAACAGGATCAGATTCGCAAGAAGAAAGCGGAACTTCAACAGGTGAAAACTGCCAAAGAGAACCTGCTGCAAGAACGTGAGAGCGAAAAGGTGAAGTTGGAAGAGCAGGAAAAAGAGAAACGCACGTTAGTGGCTAATCTGCAAAAGAAACAGAAAGGATTGCAGAATGAGATTAATAAAAAACGCAGGGAAGCCAATCAGCTGAATGCCCGCATCGATAAATTAATTGCGGAAGAAATAGAGCGTGCGCAGGAAGAAGCTCGTCGTGAAGAGGCTGCCCGTAAGAAAGAGGAAAGTAAGGAGGGAAAATCTGCTGCAACAGAAACAGCCGCCAAATCGAAATCTCTTGAGGCTTATACCATGAGTAAGGCGGATCGGGAATTATCAGGTAACTTTGCCGCGAATCGCGGGAAATTGCCGATGCCTATATCCGGTGCTTATATTATCACCAGCCGTTACGGACAATATGCTGTAGAGGGGTTGCGCAACGTGAAACTGGATAACAAGGGTATTGATATCCAGGGAAAACCGGGTGCACAGGCGCGTGCCATCTTTGATGGGAAGGTGGCGGCTGTATTCCAATTGAATGGATTATTTAATGTTCTCATTCGTCATGGCAATTATATTTCTGTTTATTGCAATCTTTCTTCTGCATCCGTCAAAGCTGGTGATACGGTGGAGACGAAGCAATCCATCGGTCAGGTCTTTTCTGACGGTACGGATAATGGACGGACGGTATTGCACTTCCAGTTGCGTAGAGAGAAAGAAAAGTTGAACCCGGAACCTTGGCTAAACCGATAATTGAATAAAAAAAACACATAGAATGAAGTTAACTAAAATACTAATATGCTTACTGATCTTCTGGACCGGAACACTATCCGCGTCTCCTTATTTTTCGTTCAAGAAATATCAGGTAGAAGATGGATTGTCTCATAATACCGTGTGGTGCGCCCTTCAAGATAGTTATGGTTTTATCTGGCTGGGTACCAGTGACGGATTGAACCGTTATGACGGACGGGGCAATAAAGTGTACCGGAATGTTCTCAACGACAAATATTCATTAGAAAACAATTTTGTAGAAGCCTTAATAGAGGTGGACAAGAATCTCTGGGTTGGAACAAACTCTGGGCTTTATATTTATGACCGCGATACCGATCGTTTCTCTTACTTTGATAAAACGACGCAGTATAATGTATATATCAGCAGTGAGATTAAAAAGATTATTAAGACGGAAAATGGTCTTATCTGGATTGCGACTCTGGGACAGGGATTTTTTATTTATGATCCGAAAACGGGGGTGCTGACTCAAAATAGTGTTCAGACGTCTTTTGTCTGGGACCTCTGTCAGAGCGCTGATCGGAAGAGGGTCTATATATCTTCCTTACAGGAAGGGCTTTTGTGCTTTGACGAAAACGGCAAGTTTCTCCGGACGTATGAAATTTCATTAGATATAAATGCCTCCGATAGTTATAAGGTGAATTGTATTCAGAATATCGATGGAGACATTTGGATTGGTGCAGGAAGTAATCTGCTGAGTCGCTTGGATGAACAAACTGGAGCTATAGACAATTATAGTGGTTCGGCGTTTAATTTCGGAGCTGTTCATTGTTTATTGAAGTATACGGATAAAGAACTATTGGTAGGAACGGATAACGGGCTTTATCTGTTCGATCAAAATACAAACACATTCCAACGGGCGGATAATCCGGCGGATCCGAGAAGTTTGAGCGATCAGACCATCAATGGTATGATGTGGGATGCCGAAGGGGCTCTTTGGGTGTTGACCAATTTGGGTGGGATTAACTATATGTCCAAGCAGACTAAACGTTTTGATTATTATTCGCCTGCCTATCTGTCCGGATTGCCGGGAGCGGGGAAGGTCGTTGCTCCTTTTTGTGAGAATAAAGATGGGAATATCTGGATTGGAACCCAAAACGGTTTATATTTCTTTAATGTGGTAACCCGGGAGCTTTCTCCTTATCCAATCGGAGGACTTAATAATCAAAAATATGACATTCGTTCCTTGTTGTTGGACGGAGACCATTTATGGATCGGGACTTATGCCGGAGGAATCCGGGTTGTCAACTTGCGTACCGGAGCTGTGAAAGTTTATACTCATTCCCGTGGAATCCCTTATACGATTTGTAGCAACGACGTATTATGTTTTTATAGAGGGAGGAACGGAGATATTTACGTAGGAACGAGTTGGGGGTTATGTCGTTATGATGCCGCTAAAGATAACTTTATGCCCATCATAAATATTGGTTCTATGATTTCTATTACCGATATACATGAAGATATGTACAATCATCTCTGGATCGCTACTTCCGGTAGTGGCGTGTTCACCTACAATACGTTGAATGGTCATTATAAAAATTATCAGCACGAACGGGAAGATTCGACTACGATTACTTGCAATTCGGTCATTACTTTGTTTGAAGATGCGGAAGGAACGATGTGGTTTGGGACGAATGGGGGAGGATTGTGTTCTTTTGATGCTAAAGAGAAAAGATTCATAGAGTTTGACCCGCATAATACTTTATTACCAAACAAGGTTATTTATGCGATTGAGCAAGATCAGGAAGGTGATTTCTGGGTATCCAGTAACGCCGGAATTTTTAAGATTAATCCTGTTACAAAAGAACGTTTTCGCCAGTTTACGATTAATGACGGCTTGCAAGGGAATCAGTTTATAGCCCGGTCTTCATTGAAGTCATCCGAAGGCAAATTGTATTTTGGTGGGATCAATGGCTTTAATGTATTTCAGCCCGAACAGTTTGTAGATAACAAATATATTCCTCCGGTTTATGTGACCGATATCCAGTTGCCCTATCAGACCGATGAGCAAGAAGTAAAGAGGTTGCTTCAGTTGGACAAGCCTCTTTATATGGCGGATGAAGTGACTTTAGCTTATGAAAACAATAGCTTCTCCATCCGTTTTGTCGCTCTTAGTTTTGAAGATCCGGCAAAGAACCGATATTCTTACATACTTCGGGGAGTGGACAAGGAATGGATTATGAATACAAATAACAATCAGGTTTCTTACACCAATTTACCTCCCGGTGAGTATCTGTTCGAAGTCAGAGGCTCTAATAATGATCGCCGGTGGAACGAGAATATCACCACTTTAAAGGTGGTGATTACTCCTCCCTGGTGGCGTAGTACCTTTGCTTACTTTGTTTATGTCCTCATGTTGTTGGGATGGATCGGTTGGATGGCTTGGCGATGGAATCTTCGTGTTAAACGCAAGTATAAACGGCGGATGGAAAAATACCAGACTGCCAAGGAAAAGGAAGTTTATAAGTCGAAGATTAGCTTTTTCATTAATCTGGTACATGAGATACGTACTCCGCTTAGTCTGATACGGCTTCCTTTGGAGAAATTATTAGAGAAAGAACGTGAAGGAACAGATCTCAAGTATTTGTCCGTGATAGATAAGAATGTAAATTATCTGTTGGGGATTACTAATGAATTGCTTGATTTTCAGAAAATGGAGAGTGGTACGTTACATCTGAGTCTGAAAAAGAGTGATATTAAAGGACTTGTCGGTGACGTTTATAATCAGTTTACAAGTCCTGCTGAATTAAAAGGAATTGATTTGCAACTGATCGTGCCCGAGCAAGAGCTAGTGTCTATGGTGGATAGGGACAAATTAAGCAAGATCCTTGTCAATCTGATGGGAAATGCCATCAAATATGCTCATGCGCGTATTGACTTGAAACTGCTTGTCACTGATGGGGGATATGAGATACAAGTGAACGATGATGGTCCCGGAATCCCCAATGAACAGAAACAAAAGATATTTGAAGCTTTCTATCAATTTCCTGACGATAAGGTGGCTACAGCTGTAGGAACTGGCATCGGATTGGCTTTTGCGAAATCTTTGGCAGAAGCTCATCAGGGAGATTTGCGTCTGGAAGATAATATTGGAGGTGGTTCTTCGTTTATATTGTCTCTTCCGTTCAAAGAGTGGGAGACGGAAAAAACGGGTGATATGGTAGAAATACATTCGGAGGAACATGTGGAGGATACTGATACTATATCTTTGGGGGATTCAGGAAAGAAGTTTACGGTTTTGCTGGTTGAGGATAACGTTGAATTGCTGAATTTGACTCGTGAGTCGTTAGCGAAATGGTTCCGTGTGTTGAAGGCTTCCAACGGTCGTGAAGCACTTAAAGTGCTTGCAAAGGGAAATGTGGATATAATAGTGAGTGACGTAATGATGCCGGTGATGGATGGGATGGAACTTTGTGATAAAGTGAAGTCTGAAATCTCTTATTCACATATCCCAGTCATATTGTTGACAGCGAAAACCACTTTGGAGTCTAAAGTCGAAGGATTTGAATGTGGAGCGGATGTATATATTGAGAAACCATTTTCTGTTAAACAACTTCACATGCAGATCGAGAATCTGTTGAAGCTGAGACAGTCTTTCCATAAGTGGATGGCGAACTTGTCGGGAGATACGGTTGCTGTTTCGACAACGAACTTTGCAATGTCTCAAAAAGACTGTGAGTTTATAACGAAGATACAGAAAGTGATAGCCGAACAGTTGGCAGATGAAAACTTCTCGGTAGACGTTTTGGCTGAACAGATGAATATGAGCCGTTCTAATTTCTATCGGAAGATAAAGGCTCTGTCCAAAATGTCTCCTAATGATTATTTGAAGACACTTCGTATGAATAGAGCTGCTGAACTGATACTGAACGGTACCCGGATTTCAGAAGTAGCAGAGCAGGTAGGATTTACTTCTTCCTCTTATTTTGCGAAATGTTTTAAAGCGCAATATGGTGTACTGCCTAAGGAATATACAGGTCAGCCTCCGATTATTTCAGGTGAGGATTGATAAAGATGGGATAAGCATATAAAAAAGAGGCTGTCTAAAAAGTCGTTTCTATCCTCATTCTCCTCCTTCCGGAAGCTACCCTTTATACACATCTTTTAATCCTTACAAATTGGAATATTTAAAGGTGTTATTAGGAAAAAAATTAAATAATGACTATGCTTACCATGAATAGCCTTAATTAATTTAACTCTTTATGTACCTATTTCTTAGAAATATAGATGTGTATAAAGGGGAGCTTCCCGAAGGAGGGGTGTCCGAAGGACGAAGTTATATCGAACTTACGTTAAAATAATTAATCGATTACTTTTCTTAATCGAATGTTCTCTATTTCTTTTTCTGTCCCGGGTAAGGCTCTACCATACAACGTTTAGCCCATGTTTCGTAAGCCTTTGTCATTTCGGCTACTTTTTCAGGGTATTGTGCTGCTAGATTATGCATTTCGCTTCGGTCTTCATTCAGGTTGTATAATTCCCATTTAGCGTTTTCTCCCGGACGAACCAGTTTCCAGCCGTCATTAGAAAGAAATGCACGTTCATTGTAATGTTCGAATCCAAGGTAGTCATGTCCTTCACGATGTCCGGTCTTGAAGATAGGAACCAGGCTCTTGCCTTCCAATGGAATGATGTCATTTCCTTTATATTTGGTAGGGTAAGTGGCTCCTGCCATATCAATACAGGTAGCCATGATATCCATTACATGCCCGATTTCGGAAGTCGTTTTGCCGACATTCTTCTTGATACCTTTCGGCCAGTGGGCAATCATCGGAGTACAGATGCCTCCTTCATAAGATTTAGCTTTCCAAAAACGGAATGGCGTGTTGGCTACGTTTGCCCAGCGTGCTCCCAAAGAAGCGTATGTGGTTTGTGGACCAGGCATTACTTCCTTGTTGTGTGGATAGATTATTTTCTTCCCATCACGAGTCATGTCAGGACGGTCATTTTCTCCTGGAGAGTAATTTTGGCAATTTTCATTACTGCATCCGTTGTCAGAGAGGAATAAGATCAGCGTATTATCAAGTTGTCCGGTCTTTTCCAATGCATCGATAACTTGTCCTATACCCTGGTCCATACGATCGATCATGGCGGCATGAACGGCCATGGCACGTGCATCCCATTCTGCATGCACATTGTTTTCCCATTTGTCATTGAATTGTCTTTCAGAAAGGAAATTATCCATTCCTGGGAAAATTCCCAACTGCTTTTGACGTTCATAACGGGCGTTACGGATAGCTTCCCAACCTACTTTATAGGTGTCTTCGTATTTTTTAATGTCTTCAGGGAGTGCCTGTAGTGGCCAATGTGGTGCTGTATAAGCCAGGTACATAAAGAATGGTTTATCATCCTTTGCATACTCTTCCACTTCTTTTGCTGCACGATCCGAAAGTGCCTGTGTAATATAATATCCTTCCGGTACTTCTTTTACGGGTACTTCTCCTTCTACCAAACTGAATGGATCAAAATAATCTACCACTCCGTAAATGATTCCGTAATGGGAATCGAATCCACGATTAACCGGATAGTGACATAAGTCGGAGAATGTGTCATGAAAAACATGATGTGCCAGCCATTCGCGTTGATCCTTGCGTAGGGGAGTTTCAGCGACGTGCCATTTACCTACCATGCTGGTAGCATATCCCGATTCTTTCAATACTTCGGCGATAGTAACGGCATTGCGTGAGAGTGTTCCCCGGTAACCCGGAAGGTGATCATCAAAGGTCATACGTCCGATTCCTGCCTGATGTTGATAAAGTCCTGTCAACAGGGAAGCACGTGTCGGACAACTACGGCTGGTGTTATAGAAATGATTGAAACGTACTCCTTGTTTTGCCAGTTTGTCCAGATTAGGTGTGTGAATTTCACTACCGTAGCATCCCAGGTCAGAATAGCCTAGGTCATCTGCAAGGATTACCAGGATATTGGGCCTTTGATCGGATTTTTTCCCTTTTGCCTCTGCTGCAGAATGTCCAACAACCATCAAAGTGGTTGGTAATAGTAAGAATTTAGAATTCATAAATTTAATGTTGGTTTATAATTTGTTTTTCACTGTATTACTCTTTTCCTTTGTCTTTGTTTTCCTCAAACCATTTGCATACTTTCTTGCTCAACTTTGCAACCAAATCAGGATGCTCATTTGCGATATTATTCTTTTCGAACTTATCCTTTTCCATATCATATAGTTGCGCATCGCTTCCGTCACCGTTCACTAATAATTTCCACTTTCCGCTACGTATAGCTAAATGGGGACTTCTGTCATAAGGGTTTCCTGGAAAGCCAAAATGTTTGTTTCGTCCGAAGTCCCACATTAAATCGGTCTTGCGTTGGGCTTCCGATTTACCGAGAAGAACTTTTGAGTAGTTCTGCCCATCGCCTTTGTAGCCTTTTTCTGTTTTGATTCCGGCTATAGAACACAAAGTCGGATATAAATCTACTGCGCATAATACAGACTCGTTATTTACCTGTCCGGCTTTAATTTTCTTTGGATATCTAACGATGAACGGCATACGGATCCCACCTTCATAAAGGCTATTTTTAGTTCCTCTCAAATAAGCGGAACGTACAGATTTAAAGCTGGGTGCAGGACCATTGTCGCTAGTGAAAATAATGATTGTATTTTCTCCCACTCCCAACTCATCCAGGGCTTTGATGAAACGTCCGAGTTGTTTGTCCATTTCTGCAAGTACAGGAGCAAATGCTTCTTGTGTTTCCCAGCTTTTTCTTTCCCTTTGTTTGAACTCCGGTACCCAAGGGGTATGCATATCATCCGGCCATAGATTCAGGAAAAAAGGTTCGTCTTTGTGCTTTTTTACAAATTCAATACTTTTATCTACAAAGTATTCGGTACGTCTCCAACGCTTTACACTGTCTTTATCCGACCATATCCACTTGGTTGCAGTGATTGCCAGATCCGGATCCGGACTTTCGTAGGTTGATATGTATTCGTCAAAACCGTAATTCTTAATAGAAGGAGCATTGTGCACGTCACGTCCGCCTCCCATGTGCCATTTTCCGATATGTCCTGTGGAGTAGCCTGCATTTTGGAAGGCACGTGCCATTGAAGGCAACTTATCATCAAGGAAATTACGTTGTTCGCATCTTTTATTCGCGGCTTTGTCATTCAGGAAAGTGTTGATTCCCACTTCAAGAGGAAAGAGGCCTGTGGTTAATCCACAGCGGGATGGAGAACTAACCGGTGCAGAAGAGTAATATTGGTTGAATAATAGTCCGTCTTGTGCCAACTTGTCAATATTGGGAGTAGGAACGAATTTACCTCCATAACAGCCTATGTCACCGATACCCATATCATCGATATAGATAATTACTACATTAGGTTTTGTTTCTGCTTGTGTGTTAGCAATGGGGAGTAGGGCTCCCAACCAAGGCAAATGTCTTCTCAATTTCATAATTATTGTGATTTAATTAACTTTAGTTTTTCATAATGACTTTTCGCAAAAGTAGGAAAGAATCTGGAGAAGTAAGGACAAAAACTATTCAATAAAGGACAAAATATGGTAGAATGATAGTTTTTCCGGTCGATAGCATCCGTATGTCACAGTTGTGCTAACCTGCTGGCACAACTGTGCTTTTTTGAACGTACGTTCTTTAATGATTATCCAAAGCTAAATCCATGCGAGTAACTCCTTCCAGTAAAGATGCACCACTAGCTTGCGCTCCCATGGAGGCAACACCCCCGCTGAATTTTTCTCCCCAATAATAGCTGCAATACATTTCCGGATAAGCTCCTCTGTTTAGATTGGCACTCAACACATCTGCATTTTTTCTCAAGAAGAGGATTAAGTTTTGCCTGATTGTGTTGTCTGCATCCTTGTCCAATGCTAAGTTTACCGCATAAGGAATAAAGACCGCTTTAAAAATACTGCCCATACTAAGTTTTCTTAGTTATTTAGTTTATTATCAGATGCGTATAGTTGATATGTCTTGTTTTTGTGTTGTAATTAGTAGGTTTTTCTGGTATTTTGGGGGTCTATAAAAATGATTTATTTCTTGGATTTGGGTATTCCAGATTTTTTCAACGAATTCTACTCTTAGAATAAAAAATCAACAATTCATATATGCCAAAGAAATAATATATCCCCCAAATGCAGTTTCAGGAAGCTTACATAAGATTGAACAAAAGATATGATATATTAGTGGCGATTTAATGCAGACTAAAATGATTCCATCCATTCACTTGACCAGCAGATGTTTTTATATCTCTATCTCCATTATAAATCGCGAAACATTGCTCCGTTGGAGTATTGGATAATTTAGCCCATTTTGAGATACCTTTAAAGAAATCCGGTGAATAAGTTGCTCCTGATTTGATTTCATAGGCATATTGTTTTCCGCCAATCATTCTTAATAAGTCAACCTCATTGCCAGTACTATCGCGCCAAAATGATAATCCCGGTTCGATACCTCTATTGTAGGATTCTTTTACAAATTCATTGATGACAAGATTTTCAAACAATCCTCCACGTAAAAAATGAGTGGTTATTTGTTCTGCATTTTGTATGTCAAGTAAGGAACAAGCTAGCCCTGTATCATAAAAATATAACTTAGGAGTTTTTACCAATCGTTTGGCATAATTGTTATAATCTGGTTTCAGTAAATAACAGATATAACTTGCTTCTAATATAGATAACCAGTTAGTAGCTGCTGTGACAGAAATTCCACTTTCATTTGCTAATGATGAAAGATTTAATAATTGCCCTATGCGGCCTGCACATAATTTGAGGAATTTAATAAATTTACTTAGATCCCCAATATTACGTAATAATCTCACATCTCTTTCTACATATGTTTGTATATAGAAAGGATAATAATCATCCGGATTTATAGCTTTATCATAAATACGTGGATAAGCTCCCTTAAAGATTTCTTCATTTACACTGGATGGCAATATTTCTCCTTTTTCCATTTCATAATGCGAAAACGGTAGTAGCTTGAGTACTGCCGTACGTCCAGCTAATGATTGATTCACACTTTCCATTAATAAGAAGTTATGAGAACCAGCCAGCATATACATACCTTCTTTATTCTCTTTATCGGTATGCGTTTGAATATAAGAGAAAAGTGACGGAACTCTTTGAACTTCATCGATAATTGTTTTATTCGGGTAGGTGGAAAGAAATCCTCTCGGATCATCTGTGGCAAATAGTCTCATATCAGGATCTTCCAAAGACACATACTCATAGTCCTGAAAAGAATTTCTTAATAATGTTGATTTTCCAGATTGTCTAGGTCCTGTCAATGTGACAATCGGATATTTATTTGCCATTTCAATTAGCTTGGATTTCAATATTCGTTCTATCATTGCTGTTCTTATTTTACTATTTGCAAATTTAATCTTTAAAAGTGAATTTGCAAAGTATCCTCCGTTTTTTTAACTTTATCTGAAAGATGTGAAGGTGGACTATATTATCGGGAAGATTAGCGCACTTGCAATCCTGCTATATTGACTATAAAAATGAGAGACCCATTGGCAGAGTCAAATATGCGCTAATTTAATTCCGCCAACGGGTAACTGAAATATGATTCTATTTAAGTCTGAATACTTTTGAATAAATTCCTTGATCAGACCCTTTGGGCCACAGACAAATACGTCCAAATAGTGTTCCTCTTTTTAAGGCTGTTTGGAACATACTATTATTAGTATAATCTTTGGTAGTAAAACTATATATCTTACCAGTCTCGTCGTATTGTGTCAAATTTTCAGTTTCGTCATAACGATCTACATTATGTTCAGCATCACTCAAGAATTGTGTGGTACTTAACAACATAATCATACGATCAATTCCAGTACCTGCTATTTTATTTACTTTAAAGGAAGCATCAACTTTATTACCATTCAGAGCTATTTTTGCATCTTCTATCAAGTAATAAGGAGTTACTTCAACATCTTGTGTAGCAAGTCCATTTAATTTTATCTCTATAGTATCGCGTCCCTCATCGCTCCAAGGTCCATTGCCTGCTTTTGTTATTAATTGATATTGTCCATCAAAGATACAAATAGAGAATTCTCCATCTTGGTTCACAAAGACTTCTACAGGATCGTGCTTTTGATACCCACGTTGGTATAACTGCAATTTGACTGCTTCATTGCCACGTAATTGTAAAGCTTCCCCTTTATAAACCACACGGCCTTTTATAAAAGAAGTCGGTTCGTCATAATTATCTTTGCTACAGCTTATTAATGCAAAAATAGACAATATGACTATTGAATATATTTTAAATATTGTTTTCATCTTCATTGTTTCTTATTGGGTTACTGATAAGGATTCTTCACTAACTTTGGATTATTGTTAATCCAGCCGTTATCAATTTCTGAATAATATTGTGCATCTGTACATTTTAAGGGACGGCGCCATAAATCTAACTTTTGCATATCTTTTTCAATAAATACCCATTTGCCATCGTTAGGATCACCTGAAGCAACCACTTTGAATGGCCATAGTCCTAAGCGTTGTGAAGTTCTTGCAGTTGGTTCACCAGTCCATATTTTGCTAGCTTCCATCCAGCGTTTCAGGTCCCACCATCGATTACCTTCAAATGCAAATTCTACTCGGTACTCATGCATGATTTTCTCATGATCAATTGTATTTAATGACGAGATTCCAGCCCGATTACGAACGGCATTAATATACTTCAGTGCATCTGTATCAGTATTATCCCGTGATAACTCCCAGCTAGCTTCAGAGGCAATTAGATAAGCCTCTGCTATGCGGAAATAAACATTCCACATTTCGGAACCACGCCCAATAGTACCTGCTGAAGGTGTAGCATCCAGATATTTACGTACATAGAAACCTGTACGGTTTATTTCGCGATCATTACCACCAAAAGGACCATTATTTGCTGTAATCAACCTGCCATCCTCGTCATAAGAATTACGCGCTCCAGTCACTTCAGACCATAAACCATTTTCTTTTCGCAGTTGTCCAGCTTGTAATTCAATAACCTTACTGTCAAAAGTTGCTCCAGGTACAATAATAGATCCCATTAGACGTGGATCACGTTCCATGAATAATTCTGTTGGTTCGGCAAAGAATTTCGGATTTTCAGGGGTACCAATTTCAAATGGTATACTTGTTCCTTTTTGTTCTTCCGTGGCATTAAGTGGTTCAAAAGCCTCAACTAGATTTAGTAAAACAGATAAACGGTCGCTTCCAGTATCTTGTTCTATACTTTTGGGTAAATTTCCTTTGGTGAACTGATGTGTTTGTCCTGGAGAGACATAATCACGACACCAAATAACTTCTGTATTACCATCTTTTTGGCATACAGCTTTATAGAAATTGTCAGCATATGCTTTGTGAGTTTGCTCTGATGCTAGCATGAGCTTGTACGGTCCATTTTCTATAACATCTTTTGCAGCGGCCAATGCTATTTTATAGTATTCTTGGGCTTTGGAAAACGGTATACCTACTTCTCCACCACTCGTGCGCAACTGCGGATGTGCCTCGGCAGTATTATAAGTAGCTAATGAAGCTGCAGTTAAAGCAGCACGAGCTTCCAGCATTTTTGCTACCCAATAATTGGCACGTGCAGAATTCTTGTTAGTGTCTTTGGTCAACATTTTGGCGGCTTCCTGACATTCTGAAATAACATAATCGTATAAATCAGCTTCAGTAGAACGAGGTATCTGCAGAGTTGTGATATCCATACCTGGAGTGTAATTGAATATCTCATCATTTATTATAGGTACACCGCCTAAAGTACGTCCCATACAAAAATAGAGCCATGCACGGATATAGCGTACTTCACCTATATAAGCAGTTTTTGTCGCATCATCTACAGCGTTTGAAGGTTTGATACCCGCTAAGAACTGATTAAGGTCGTGTACTAAAGTATAGTCATATGTACGCCATTTGTTTCTATTCACATTTTCATCGCTATTTGTGTCGAAATGAATAACTTCGTCCAGCATTGTCCATTGATCCCAGTCATCAATACGCTGTCCAATTGTTACGCGTCCATAAAAATTAGCCAATACGGATTTAACCAATGTAGGGTCTCCAAAAGTTTGATCTTGGGTTAATAAGGTATCGGGCTTTGTATCCAAGAAACCACTACAACTACCCAATGACAGCATCGTGGCAGTCATTACTGCATATAAATATTTCTTTTTCATTGTTTCTTAAAATTTTAGGTTTACGCCAATGTTTATTACTCGCATCGGAGGGTAATCCAAGCCGTTGTCAGAAGCACATTCCGGATCCATTACAGACAAATTGGATAGAGTCAGTAAGTTGGTGCCTGAGACAAACAGCCTTAAATTACTGATACCGGTTCTGTTTAACCATGTTTTGGGGAATGTGTAACCGAATTCCAAATTGCGTAACTTTAGATAAGTTACATTATGTAACCAATATGAGCTTTTATCGTATGCGCTGGTTTCATCCGAATTCAGACGCACCATGGGGTATTTACCGGCGATTAACGGACTGTCGGCATCCCATATATCAGATAAATGCCATGCATCCTTCAATACTTCATCGGGGCTGTTACCGTCGTTTTGGAACGGACGTGCCGTTTCCCAACATTGATTCCATGATGTCATACCGGAGCCTGTCCAGTCCATCGATAAATCGAACCCTTTCCATGAAGCGGCAAGGTTAATACCGAAATTCAGGGTAGGAGTGCTGTCCACACGATATCCGATGGGACGTTCATCCAGATAATTGATCACGCCGTCATTGTTTTGGTCCTTATACATAATGTCTCCCGGAACTACCGTACGATTTCCTTTTCTGTCATTGTCAATCGGATAGTTGGCAATCTGTTCCCAACTGTCAAAACGGCCGACAGCTTCATATCCCCAGTTCACATATCCTACACGATGCCAGATACTGTTGCGGTATTCATCCCACGAATTACTAAAGCGCGGCTTATACTGTTCCCAATCCCAGAAGCGTGAATAGGTGATATTACCCCCAACACTGTAATTGAAATCATTGATATGATCCGTCCACATGATAGAAGCGTCAAAACCTTTGTGCATATCCGATCTTAGATTTTCCTTTGGAAGACTGAAACCGACTTCGTTCGGTATTAACACATCATAGCGAGATTCAGGGATTCCATCACGTACACGACGGAAATAGTCGAATTGTACATTCAAGCGATTGTTGAGAAAACCTAAATCCACACCGATATCCAGAATCTTGGCTGTCATCCAGGATAGTGTTTGGTTAGGCAGTCCGCGGGTTGAAGTACCTACTACCCAGTTGCCGTCAATTACCGCACCACCACTGTTGTAATTATAGCCTGGCAGGTAGTCGAAAGCTGAATAATTGGAAACGGCATCATCACCCACTTCACCGTATGAACCACGTAGCTTTAAGTTAGTTACAATCTCGCCAATCTTGTTCTCTTTCCAAAAGTTCTCTTCAGAAACACGCCAGCCTAAAGATGCCGATGGGAAAAAGCCCCAGCGATTGTCCGGACGGAATTTCCATGATCCGTCCCAGCGGGCTATCAATTCAACCAGATATTTGTCTGCATAACTGTAATTTACACGTCCCAAATATCCCATACGCGCTTCTGTTCTATTTCCATCATCATTAAACTCCTGAATTTCTTTCAGACGAATCAAATCCATAGCATTAGAGACTGGTGTAGAATGAATCCACATTCTAGGACGTTTACGCTGACTTGCCTCAAACCCAGCTACAGCAACAACCGCATGTTTCCCAAATTTGCGGTCAAAGTTTAACTGAAAGTTTGAAAATTGGTCCTCTACTTTCTCACGGTTGCGTTCACGATAAGGATTTGACATACGATTGGTTACATAGTAATTATCTGTTTGTTCATTATATCCGTATAATTCATAAGTGAACTCTTGGTTATCCAATTCGTTATAGGCATAATAATACCCTAACATTCCTTTGAATTTTAATCCTTTCAGAATTTCATATTCGGCACTACCGTTCATTTGAATTACGCGCCATACATCCGATACCTTTCCAGTAGTCTCATAATTCAAAATAGCAAAGTTTGTTTCCGGTTGGTCGGATACCAATTGTGGGTACTTCGGATTATCATTGGCAAATGGGCGTTTAGTCGGTTGGTTTTTCATTGTTGCGAAACGAGGCAACCATGTATCATCCCCTCCCGGTACACCAGGGTGACGACGATCTTCAATACGTCCGTTCATACTTGCACCCACCTTAAGACGTTCATTCACGTTCATCTCGATATTCATCTGCGCGTTTGTACGACGAAATCCGCCATAATTGCGAATAGTTGCATCTTGATTAATATGGGATACCGCTACATAATAGTTTGCCTTATCCGTACCTCCGGAGAAATTGGTATTGATATAATATTGCGGAGCGCTTACCCAAATATAGTCTTCCCAATCCCATCCTTGGTATTTAGGCTCCGCACCGTTCATCCATTTTTCATATTCTTCTTTGCTATAACGACGAGAGTCACCGCTGCGTCCGGAGAATGTTTCTGCTGTTACATATGCATGAACATAATCTTTCACATTGGCCGGACTGATAAATTTGGAGTTTTTCTGCCAACCATAATAAGCGTTAACAGAAACCGTATTTTTAGAATTACGACTACCTTTTTTAGTAGTAACAACCACTACTCCATTCGCTGCACGTACCCCATACAAAGCAGCTGATGCATCTTTCAATACAGATATAGATTCGATATCATTGAAATCCATCTGACTAAATTGTCCAGTATCTGAAATAATACCATCAATTACAAATAACGGAGTACCCATATTACGGATTTGCAAAGCTGTTTCAGCACCAGGACGCCCATCTTGTTGACGAGTATTTACACCTGCAATCTTACCAACTAAGGCACCACCTGCAGTGACTGCAGAGGAGCGGGCAATATCTTCGGATTTAACTGAAGAAACAGCACCTGTCAATGTTGCTTTCTTTTGTGACATACCGAAACCTGTTATAACAACTTCATCTAGAACTTGTGTATCTTCTTGTAAGGTTATAGTAATTTGCCTCGCCTCTCCCACAGTGACATGCTGTGTCTGATAACCGATAAAGGAAATTTCCAATTTTGTTTTGGGAGCTACATTCAGAGAAAATTCACCGTTTATATCAGTGATTGTACCAGCAGTTCCCCCGACTTCCTTTACATTGACTCCTATTAATGGTTCGCCATTGGCATCAATAACAGTACCTTTTATAAAACGTTGTTGCTGGGTAGGGTTTACTATTAGTGTATTTTCATTTTTGGTATTAGTAGCATGAGTATAACTACTAGGTAATAATGAAAATGCAGTCACATAGAGTGGGATACCCCACATCTTGTTAAGGCTTAAAAACCAAAACACTTGTTTTTTTCTTTTCATCGCAAATTAATTTTATCATCTGTATTATACTTTAAAGAATCAGTACAATGCAGATGGAAGTTTAAAATATGTTGAATAATTTCACTGCGCATTTAATTGTATCAATTTGGAATGATTATTTGTCCTATTGTTTGTTCAGCACTTTATCCATCAACACCTGCATCCAGTATCCTCCGATCACCGAGCGTGCCTTGAATCCTACCCATTTGCCACTGTCCGTATGATGCCAGTCGCTGATTGGCACGCGTGACACCGTTTCATTGATATACTTATAGAGAGGGTCTACGAATTTTTCAAAAGTAGCTTGATCCGGAGACATGGCTGCCGTCCACATGATCCAGTCGGATTTAGTATATTCTTTGCGGGAATCCAGCGGCAATCCGTAAGGATTCTGCTTGGTCAGATAATAATTGATCTCTTTGCCGATCACATTGTTGGGGAACAGGTTCAGATTCCACAACTTGTCCCAGACCATATTGTACTTCTGGCTCCAAGTATTCTTGCGGTCGAAAGCCAAACGGTAATGATCGCCTTCATTTGCCATTTCTTCCCATTTCATCGCCATTTTTCGGGCTATGGCTGCATATTTGTCCGCCACATCGTCCAGCCCGAGCATGCGTGCCATTTCGCTGTATCCGGCTACGCCCATAATAGCTTTTACGGAAAGATTGGCATTGTGTGCCCAGTGGCCGGCGAAGTCGTCCGTGCAAAGTTGGTTCTCCGGGTCCTGCCCATACTCTACTAAGTAATTGGTCCATGTTGTCAGAATATCCCAATATTTCTTGGCATAATCCGCATTGCCTTCAATCTTGGCAATAGCCGCTGCCAGAATCACCATGTTACCGCTTTCTTCAACTGGCATGTCGCCACCATAAACTTGTCCATTGGCGATAGGATAAGTACCTAAGTCGTGTGCAGCGAAAGGCTTGTTCCAACGACCGCTGGCACTGTATTCGAAAATACTGGTCATCATTGCTTTTTCCAAGTCAGGATTGTAGATCAAGAATAGAGGAGCAGACGGGTAAGTCAGATCGACTGTATTGATACAACCATTACTGTTATTCTCCTTAGAGAACCACATCAGATTACCTTCCTTATCCGTAAACAACTTATGTGCAGAGATCACCTGGCGATAGGATGCAGAACAGATTTCCGCATATTTCTTGCCACCCGCTTTTTCCGCATCACTATAAATCAATTCATCAAGTGCGCGGCAACGTTCCATAATAGACTGATAGTTGTCTCTTAATCTTTCGAAAGCATCAAAAATAGTCACTTTGCCATCATGTTTCCAGTAGCCCATGCGCTTTTCATACATGTACTCAATGGAATAAATATCGTCATAACCGATCATCATGAAACCGTCCTTACCATCTTTTGTAACAGTTTCCAAATTATGAACATAAGCCATGGCAGGAATATTTTCCTCTTTACGGGTAATCCATTTGGTATTACTTGAAGCTAATGTTCCGTTTTTAACAAAAGATTCTTTCATTCCACTGTAGTCGCCCAAGCTTACAGACTTTCCGGCTCCATTCACACTACCCAGATACACATATCCCCAATCACCGCAAATCAAGTCACCTCTACGGTCACATATCGGCTGATCGATCGTACCTGCTTCTACATAACTGATACCGTTTTTCGATAATGTACGCGCGATAGTAGGCTGTGTAGTCTCATTCACAGCTAGTTCCGGAGTAGTTTCCATATAGAACTGCACGTCATGCTCTTTTTTATCAAGAGAACGTACCCGATAAGATATATAGTTAATCGGAGTTGACAACAGATCCAAATCATCGATCAATTGAGGTGCTGTAAATACAACATCTAATTCGACCGGTCCACAAGTGAATGTATAATAAGTAGAAGTTGCCAACACGTCTACAGACTTTTGTATGGCTTCATTATCAAATGTAACCGCATCTTTCTTCTCCCGGTATAGCCCAAAATCCACATAAGAGCCTCCGGTTGTATTATGACAGTGCGCCGCTATTACATTTTTTCCGTTACGCAGTTTCTTCTTCGCTTCATCTGTCAGTTTCAGATTTACATTATCCCTCCATACAAGATCTGTAGCAACCAGTTTTTCTCCGTTCAAATACAGTTCGAACACATCATCATGGGAATAAATAAGGTGAATATTCTCCGTTGCATCCAAATCATTGAGTTCAAATGTACGGCGAATATAAATATCTGTATCATTACCTTTCCATTCTGTGTGAACACGCGGCATGTCATGACTACCAAAAGCAGCTTTACCTTTTTTCCAACTGCTATCATCAAACTGGAGTTCCTGCCATCCGTTTGCAGGCTGGCTATTAGTATATGCCGCCTCCCAACGTTCTACATTTGTCATGGGTGCAATAGGCAATAACGTCACTTTATCTTTACCTAGAAAGCGATATACTTTACCGTCTACACGCAAAGCTCCAACCAAGGGTTTCTTAGCTGCAGTCCAGTGTTCAGTACTTCCTTCCGTTAATTTGTCATAAGGAGACCAAATGGAAAAGTGAGGATCTGAGACAACGATAGGTACTGATGGAGTACGCAACGCTACCTCTTTTACAGGTTTAAATAAGTTGTCGGTTTGAGCATTTGCGAATAAACCGACCGAAAAGGCCATTACTGTTAGTAGTTTCTTCATAAATATTTTTAAATTAATCTACAATTTTAAGGTTATCCATCTACAATCTTGTTTACCTTTAAAGAAAACAAACCCTACGTTTTCTTTTATTGTTCTTTTTACCTTCTTACTATTATCTCTTAAATACAATTTTACCTTTTTTATCGCTATACCTAGATAATATATTAAATCAGTACTGTCGAATATTGATCATAGTGTTTTATATGCAACGCTGCAAAATAATAGAATAAATGCTAAATATAAGGAAAATCTATGTTCAAGAAAGGACAAAATCTGTTCTTTTTTCATGTTTCGTAAGAAGTTATAGCTTTTAGCGACGAGATATTGCTCATTTCGGATGGCTTTTGTAACTTTGCAATACGAATGCAATACAGTTTTACTATCGCAAAATATACTCCATACATTAAACCTAAGTACGTCACTCGAGAGGGGACTACTGTCCTTTATGTTCGATATAACTACAATCGAACTAAGCGTACGCTTATCTCTACTGGATACAGTATCAAACCGGAACACTGGGATTCCAAGAAGAGGTGGATTAAGCGTGCTTGTCCACACTACGATGAGATTGATGCTTGCTTGATTAGAATCACATCCAAACTTGGAGAAATTCTTACATACGCTAAAATAAACGGAATAAGCCCAACTGTGGAATTTGTTTTACTTGAACTTAAAAAGAACAGGGAATATGAGTTACGTCCTAATCGGGTAGATATATTTGACGCATTAGAAAGATATATTGTAGAAAAAACTCCAGTTGTTTCGGCAGACCAAATAAAAGACTACCGAACGCTTCGCAAACATCTGATCGCTTTTAAGGAACATTCGTCGCAACCAATTGCTTTTCATAATTTGAACCTTATATTCTACAATGAATTGATGGATTATTTATTTTATAAGGTTATAAAGCCCGATGGGAGTGTTGGCTTGCTTACTAATTCTGCTGGGAAAATCGTACGTTTGTTAAAGGGATTTGTTAATTATCAAATAGATAAAGGGGTTATTCCTCCAATGGACTTGAAGCATTTTAAGGTCGTAGAAGAAGAGACCGATGCTATTTATTTAAGTGAAAAGGAACTTTCAATAATACACAAGTTAGACTTGTCAGATGATAAGCAATTGGAAGAGATTAGAGATGTTTTTATTACCGGGTGTTTTACAGGACTACGATATAGTGATCTCTCAACATTAAGTCCCGAACATATTGACTTAGATAATGAGATTATAAATCTCAAACAGAGAAAAGTGCATAAAGCTGTCATCATTCCTATGATCGATTATGTACCGGAAATACTCAAGAAATACAATTATGATTTACCTAAAATCCCTAGATATATATTCAACGAAAGAGTTAAAGAATTAGGGCGAAGAGCAAAACTAAAACAGAAAATCGAAGTTGTGCGTAAAAAAGGAAAAGAACGGGAAAAGAGAGTCTATGAAAAATGGGAGATGATCTCTTCTCATACTTGTCGACGATCGTTTTGCACAAATATGTATTTATCCGGTTTTCCTGCCGGAGAACTTATGCGCATATCCGGGCATAAAAGTCCATCTGCATTCATGCGATATATAAAGGTAGATAATCTTCAGGCTGCAAAAAGACTAAAAGAACTTCGAGCCAGACTTGCCAAATAAAAATAAAGTAATTTATCAAGGGATACTTCATACCTTTAAAAGAGGTCAGTCATTGAACCAAACAATCGTATCAAATTCTAATTTCAATCGGTGCGGAAATGAATGAAATGTTTAGGTAAAGAATTCAAGCACTAAATTTACTCATCAACTCTGTAGAAAATAACATCTCCGAGTGCATAGATTAATTCGAAGGACTATAGTCTTTCTTTCGAAGAACTATAGTCCTTCGAAAGAGAAACTATAGTCAACCTTGTGTTTGACTATAGTCAAACGAATTAATTAATGTATCCGGAGTGATTATATTTAGCATAAACCTAGCCTAGTTATAGCACAAAGAAGGAATAATTATAATCCGTAAAAATGAGTTAGCTCATTAACTATAATTTATCCATAACTGGTAGGTAACAAATGAAAATTCCGGTATGGTTACTTGGATTTACAACACAAAGACAATATGAACAGTAAATAAATGTTTGATTTGCAAATATTTAAATGTAATCAAATTAGTATGGGCAGGACCCGGAGAACCAACTTTGCACGGACGACTTCGCCGGCCACTGGGCACACAATGCCAATCTTTCCGTAAAAGCTATTATGGGCGTAGCCGGATACAGCGAAATGGCACGCATGCTCAGGCTGGACGATGTGGCGGACAAATATGCAGCCATAGCCCGAAAAATGGCGATGAAATGGGAAGAAATGGCAAATGAAGGCGATCATTACCGTTTGGCTTTCGACCGCAAGAATACTTGGAGCCAGAAGTACAATATGGTCTGGGACAAGTTGTGGAATCTGAACCTGTTCCCCAACAATGTGATCGGCAAAGAGATCAACTATTATCTGACCAAGCAGAATCCTTACGGATTGCCGCTGGATTCCCGCAAAGAGTATACTAAATCCGACTGGATCATGTGGACGGCAGCCATGTCTCCGGATCAGGCTACTTTTGAAAAATTCGTAGCTCCCCTCTATAAGTATATCAATGAAACGGTGTCACGCGTGCCACTCAGCGACTGGCATCACACGGACAGCGGAAAATGGGTAGGATTCAAGGCACGCTCGGTGATTGGAGGATACTGGATGCAGGTATTGATGGATAAAACTCGATAAGACACCTAATTAATATACACTTATTATTAACTAAAATGAAAAACATGAAATGTAAAATGAAAAAAGTATGGAAGGAATGGCGGTGGACATTACTGGTATTATTCACGATTTGCATTTGTAGTTGTAAAGACAATGAAAATGTAGAAACTGGAGCCTTTGATCCATCAAAGCCCATAGCAATTTCCGATTTTACTCCGAAAGAAGGAGGAGCTTATCAGAAATTATTAATTCATGGTGAGAATTTCGGAACAGATGCTTCGAAAGTAAAAGTGAAGATTGGTGGCAAAAATGCTGTTATTATTAATGTAAAAAGTACTTATATCTACTGTTTTGTTCCCTCAGGCGCTTTTAGCGGTGAAATTGAAATCACTGTAGGAGAAGGAGAGAATGCAGTGACAACAACTGCAAGCACCGCTTTCGACTATCAGAAAAAGATGGTAGTAGGCACGCTTTGCGGATATCGTAACAACCGTGACGACCAAGGTTGGAAAGACGGACCGTTTGACGGACCGGAAGGCACCAAATGCTGTGGCTTTAGCGATAAGGGACGATTGGCTTTTGATCCGTTGAATAAAAATCATTTGTATATCTGTTACGATGGACATAAAGCCATACAGTTGATCGACCTGGAAAAGCGTTGGCTTTCTACTCCACTGAATATCAACACTATACCAACCCAACGCATACGAAGCATAGCTTTCAATAAAAAGATAGACGGATATGCCGAAGAGGCGGAATATATGATTGTGGCTATCGACTACGACAGTAAGGGAGACGAAAGTCCTAGTGTGTACATCATTAAACGTAATCCGGACGGTACGTTCGATGACAGATCGGATATACAATTGATAGCTGCCTACAAACAATGCAACGGAGCTACCATTCACCCGATCAACGGAGAATTGTATTTCAACAGTTATGAAAGAGGACAAGTGTTTCGTCTAGACTTGACCGATTATTTCAAAACGATCAAAAGTGGTAGAAACTGGGATCCTATCGTGAAGAACAACCCTCATATTTTCAAGCAGCTGTTCACCATTGCCGACCCGAGTTGGGAATTTCAGATTTTCATTCATCCTACCGGAAAGTATGCTTATTTTGGTGTGATCAACAATCATTATTTCATGCGTTCCGACTATGATGAAGATAAAAAAGAGTTCATTACACCTTATAATTTTGTCGGAAGATATAAAGAGTCGGGGTATAGAGATGACGTAGGAACTGAGGCTAAAATGAACCAACCTTGTCAAGGAGTATTTGTGAAAAATCCGAAATACACCGGTGAAGAAGAGTATGATTTCTATTTTGTAGACCGATTGAACTTCTGCGTACGTAAAGTGACTCCGGAAGGTATCGTGTCGACCTATGCGGGACGAGGAGCATCGACCTCTTTGGCTGACGGAAACACATGGGGAACTGATGATGGTGACCTGCGTGAGGTGTCCCGTTTCCGTGATGTATGTGGACTTGTATACGATGATGCGAAAGAGATTTTTTATGTACATGATCAGGTGGGACATACGATTCGCACTATTTCGATGGAACAAGAAGAGAATGCGGCCGGTGACGATGAAAATATGCCGGAAGATGAATCAACAGTGGAATCTAACGAATAAACACATTATATCAGATTATGAAAAAATATTTAGCCATTTTTTGGTTGATGCTGGTTGTCCCGTTGACAATTTCGGCACAACAGACAATTACCGTGAACGGTACGGTTACCGACACACAAGACGAGCCGATGATTGGTGTTAATATCACTGTAAAGGATGTAGCTGGGTTGGGAACCATCACAGATATCAATGGTAATTTCTCTATAAAGATGGAGCCTTATCATCGACTGGTCTTCTCATACATCGGATACGAAGAGGTGGAAGTGCTTGTAAAAGAACAGCGCACCGTTAACGTAAAGATGAAAGAATCAGAGGCCAGCGTGCTGGATGAGGTAGTGGTGACCGGTATGGGAGCACAGAAGAAGCTGATAGTGACGGGAGCCGTAACCAATGTGAATGTAGGAGACTTGAAACGCTTTCCTACTTCCAATATGTCTAATGCTTTGGCCGGCAATGTTCCGGGTATTATTGCCCGGCAAACTTCCGGACAACCGGGAAAAAGTACTTCCGAGTTCTGGATACGTGGTATTTCTACTTTTGGAGCCAATAAAAGCGCTTACATTCTTGTGGATGGTTTTGAGCGCAGCAGTCTGGATGAGCTTAATATTGAGGACATCGAATCATTCACTGTGTTGAAAGATGCGTCAGCTACTGCCATTTACGGTTCAAAAGGTGCGAATGGCGTAGTGTTGATTACAACCAAACGTGGTAAAGCCGGAAAAATCAATATTGATGCCAAGGTGGAAACTTCTTATAACACCCGCACCATCACTCCGGAGTTTGTAGACGGACTTTCGTACGCCAGTCTGATGAACGAGGCATTGGTGACCCGCAACTTAGGAGTGGCATATCAACCGGAAGAACTAGAACTGTTCCGTACACAAATGGATCCGGATTTCTATCCGAATGTAGACTGGATGGATCTGATTCTGAAAAACGGAGCATGGAGCTATCGCGCCAACTTGAACATGAATGGCGGTGGTAACACTGCCCGTTATTTTGTTTCTGCAAGTTATACGGAAGACCAAGGTATGTATAACACAGACAAGACGCTACGCGATGATTACGACACCAACGCCAACTATAAAAAGTGGAATTATCGTGTGAATGTGGATATAGATATCACCAAATCGACTTTGTTGAAACTGGGCGTAGCCGGTTCATTGGCCAAACGCAACAGTCCGGGGCTGGCTGATAACGACATGCTGTGGGGGATGCTTTTCGGATACAATCCTATTGCGACGCCTGTATACTATTCTAATGGATACGCGCCTATTTCCCATCGGGATAACGTGAACAAACTGAATCCATGGGTTGCATCCACACAAACCGGATACAATGAAGACTGGCAGAATAATGTACAAACGAATGTCACATTGGAACAGAATTTTGATTTCATCACCAAGGGATTGAAATTTGTAGGACGTTTCGGCTACGATACGGACAACAGCAACTGGATCAACCGTCATCGTCAACCGGATTTGTATAAAGCAAACGGACGCAGGCAAGAAACTGGAGAGATTATCTATGAAAGAATGTTTCCCGCTTATGACATGACACAGACAAGCGGAAGCTCTGGCAAACGCCGTGAATTCCTTGATTTATTGTTAAGCTGGGAGCGTGCTTTCGGAAACCATCATGGAGGAGTTACTTTCCGTTACACACAAGACAGTGAGAAACGGACAGTTGACATCGGTTCGGAGATCAAGAATGGAGTATCAAAACGTAATCAAGGGTTGGCAGGACGGTTTGCCTATAACTGGAACTATCGTTACTTTGCTGATTTCAATTTCGGTTATACCGGATCGGAAAACTTCGCACCAGGAAATCAATTCGGTTTCTTCCCGGCTTTTTCGGTTGCATGGAATGTTGCCGAAGAGTCATTTATCAAGAATAACCTGAAATGGATGAACATGTTCAAGATACGTTACTCTCATGGTAAGGTAGGTAATGACAATATTGGAGACAACAACCGTTTCCCATACTTATATACTATAGCTACTACAGGATATAACAGCGAAGGGAAACCTAACAATGTGTATAATTGGGGATTTGGCGGTTATGATAAGCAATTCATAGGAACTCATTACACACAGATGGCTTCCAACGGCATCACTTGGGAAGTGGCGATTAAGGATGACTTGGGCATTGACCTTTCTTTGTTTAATGATAAACTGACAGCGACAGTCGACTATTTCCGCGAAAAACGTACAGGTATCTTTTTGACACGTGAATACTTGCCTAACATCACAGGTCTTGAAAGTAAACCTAAAGCGAATGTGGGTGAAGTGAAATCGCAAGGTTTCGACGGTAATTTCGCCTTTAAGCAGAAGCTGGGTGAGGTGGATATGACTATCCGCGGAAATATAACTTACAGCAAGAATGAAGTACTCGAAAAAGATGAAGAGAATCAGGTCTATTCTTATTTATATGAAAAAGGGTATCGTGTAGATCAAACTAAAGGGTTGATAGCCGAAGGATTGTTCGCTGATTATGATGACATCCGTACCAGCCCGAAACAAGAGTACGGTACAGTGCAGCCCGGAGATATCAAATATAAGGATGTAAACGGTGACGGTGTTGTAAACGACAATGATAAAGTGGCTATTGGCGCCACTACCACTCCGAACTTGATATATGGTATAGGAGCCTCTTTCGCATGGAAAGGAATTGATGTTAATCTACATTTCCAAGGAGCCGGCAAATCGACTTTCCCTATTTACGGCAAATGTGTATATGCGTTCAGCGAAAATGACTGGGGAAATATCTTCAAAGATATGATCAGTGACCGTTGGGTAGATCCGGAGACCGCAGCCAAATTGGGATTGCATGCCAATGAAAACCCGCATGCAACATATCCGCGTTTGACATACGGGGAAAACAGAAATAACCAGCAGACCTCTACCTTTTGGATGCGTGACGGTCGATATATTCGTCTGAAGAACTTGGATATCGGTTATACGTTGCCAAAAAGCATTGTCAACAAACTGCACTTTAACAATATCCGTATCTATATCGCAGGTTCAAACTTGCTCACATGGTCTAAATTCAAAACTTGGGACCCAGAAACAGGCAATCCGCGCGGTGAGGCCTATCCGTTAACAAAATCGGTTACTATGGGTTTATCAGTTAACTTATAAAAACACTAAGAGATTATGATAAAGAAGATTTATATATTATTATTGACCATATTAGGGACGGGAGCCTTGTCTTCTTGCTCTGACTACCTGAATTCGGAGAAATATTTTAAGGATCGCCTGACGCTGGAGAAAACGTTCGAAAGCAAGGATCATGTGGAAGAATGGTTGGCTTATGCCTTCTCATTTATGAAAAATGAAAACTATGAGGTGACCACTAAAGGACCTACCGAGAATCCGTTCTGTTTCTCGGATGATATGTATTATGGCGACCGGGACAAAACAATCGACGCCACAAAGAATGAATTGTCATATAACATGTTCAAGCTAGGAGAATATAATGAGAACTCTTATAATGTCGGCGCATGGGAGGCATGTTATAAAGGTATTTTCCAAGCATCGGTATTTATACATAATGTGGATCGGTGTCAAGAAATGGCCGATTGGGAAATACTGGATTACAAGGGACAGGCCCGTTTTGTCCGCGCTTACTATTATTGGTTGCTTTTGCGTCGCTATGGCCCGGTACCCATCATGCCGGATGAAGGAGTGGACTATACACAGAGCTATGAGGAAATAGCTACTCCGCGTAGCTCATACGAAGAAGTGGCGCAATATATTAGTGACGAGATGCTACAGGCTACTAAAGAGTTGCAATACGATCGTCGTACAGATAATTATGCCATAGCTCGACCCACTCGTGGAGCTGCATTGGCTGTCCGTGCTTATGCCCCAGGGCAGACGCATTATATTTTGTCTATCAATTAGTCAACTATTATCTATATTTCATTTTTATTATTTGTCTTATTATTAATCTATTAATATTTTGTATATTAATTATTTATTTGTATTTTTGTTGTATTGAATTTAAACAAAAATAAACCCTAAAATGAGCTTAATTAGTCTTTGTAAACAACTTGAAGATCCTCGTATTGACCGAAAAAAAGAACACTCTTTGGAAGTCATCGTTTATATAGCCTTGTGTGCTGTAATCTGTGGAAGTGAAAGCTGGAATGAAATAGAACGGTTCGGTATTTGTAAGTTTGACTTCTTTAAACGTCGTTTTCCTGATTTAGTAAAGATCCCAAGTCATGACACTTTCAATCGTTTTTTCAGTTTACTCAAACCCGGTTATTTTGAATTGGTCTTTCGTGATTGGGTATCTGAGCTTTGTGGTAAGTATGAAGGGGTTGTTGCTATAGACGGTAAAATGCTTCGTGGAGCAAGTAAGTGCAGCAAAGACAATCCCTTTGGCAAAAAAGGATTCAAGCTTCATATGGTTAGTGCCTGGGCTGTTTCCAATGGAATCAGTATGGGTCAGGTAAAAGTAGATGATAAAAGCAATGAAATCACCGCTATTCCTTCTCTTATAAAATCTCTGGATTTGCAGGATTGCATAGTGACAATTGATGCTATTGCATGCCAAACAGATATTGCCGAAGTAATAATAGAAAATAATGCAGACTATATTCTGGCATTAAAGGCCAATCAAAAAAACAGGTTAATGGATGTGG
Source organism: Bacteroides caecimuris (assembly GCF_001688725.2). Taxonomy (NCBI): domain Bacteria; kingdom Pseudomonadati; phylum Bacteroidota; class Bacteroidia; order Bacteroidales; family Bacteroidaceae; genus Bacteroides; species Bacteroides caecimuris. The sequence goes on from NZ_CP015401.2 coordinate 4,733,704, forward strand.
AACGATGGCTAGACGAGATGGATGGTGTTGATATTGATCGGCCGGTATACCGTTCACACTATGGAAAATATGTCACAGAGGAGGTTTCTCATGGGAGAATTGAGACTCGTGAATGTCTGGTTTATAGCCCGGGAAAGATTATGGAATCAATGCTGAAAGATAAATTTGAGGGGGTCAAGTCCATCGTAAGAATTAGTACCGAAAGACTGGAGGTAGCCACTAAAAAACTTTCCGTAGAAAAAAGATATTACATTACTTCACTAGGGCTAAAACCGAAAGAAATTTCAGAGGCTATAAGATCGCATTGGGATATAGAAAACAGGCTACATTGGCAGTTAGACGTATCGTTTAGAGAAGACGCAGGAAGGAAAGTAGGTAATGCTGCGCAAAATTTTTCTTTAATTAATAAGATGGCCCTTTATATCATCAAACAAGATGAAACAAAGGGCAGTGTAGCAGCCAAAAGAAAAAACGCAGGATGGAATGATGAATATTTGTTCAAACTATTAAATAAGATAAAAATATAATGCGTTTGCCCTGCTTATGCCCTGATTTTTGCAGCCAGTCCGTTTGCGAATGGAAACAATGATGAATATGCACAGCAATTGGTAGATGACAAAGGGCGTCGTTTGCTTTCTTCCGAATATAGTGAGGAAAAATGGGCAAAAGCCGCTGCCGCCTGCCGTGATGTCATCGATTTGGGTGTTTACGACTTGAATATTGTTAATAACTCCACATCCGACAACGGACCTTCTGAACGTCCGACTGTCGTTCCACCGGCTGATGGCGAGTTTTCCAAAGACATCTGGCCAAGAGGATGGACGAATATTGACCCGCTCAAATCGTATCGCACCATCTTTGACGGAACGATATTGCCTGCCAACAATAAAGAACTGATATTCACACGTGGAGCAACAAATATAGATATGTTGGTACTTCACCAGATGCCCAAAGATGATGGAGGGTGGAACTGCCACGGCATGACGCAGAAAATGCTGGATGCATATTATATGAATGATGGCGGCAATGAACCGGGCATGAACTCCATGTATCAAGGAGCAGTCAATTATCAAGGCATTGTAGATACTCGCGAACGCAGAACCGGATTTACCAGTCTGCAAGACTTGAAGGATAATAAATATCCTGAATTGGGGTGGAAATATGATCCGCAGAAAGGAGATGACGAGCAGGCTAAAACCGGAATGAATGTTTCTCTGCAATATGTAGAGCGCGAACCCCGATTCTATGCTTCCGTAGCTTACAATGGTTGCACTTGGTATTATTTGAGTCAGACAGAAAGCAGACCTGCGGATGTGAACCAACAGGTTTGGTACTACTTTGGAAATTCAGACGGTTATCGGAATGACGGTTTCTACTTGCGTACAGGTATCGGAATCAAGAAGTTTGTCCATCCCAACGATTATCCGGGCAACTATGTGGCGAAAGCTGAAACTGCCATTCGTTATGCCGACATCCTGTTGCTTTATGCGGAAGCGCTGAATGAGTTGACCGGAACATACGATATACCTTCTTGGAACGGGGCAACAACCTATCCTATCAGCCGTGATAAAGAAGAAATGGAAAGAGGTATTCATCCTGTACGCATTCGTGCCGGACTACCCGACTATCCAGATGAATTCTATATGCAGAGTGGGGTGGATGATATGCGTAAAGCGTTAAAACGTGAACGTATGATAGAGTTGATGGGCGAAGGAAAACGTTACTTTGACATTCGCCGTTGGAAAGACGCACCAGTAGAAGAATCTCTGCAAATATATGGTTGCAATGTCTTTGTCGGCGAAGCTAAGAAAGACGAGTTCCATTCGGCAATTCCCGTTTACAATCTTCCGTCTACATTCTCGGAAAAACTATGGTTATGGCCTATCAAACACAGTGAATTGAAACGTAATTCGCGTTTAACGCAGAATCCAGGATGGACAATTTATGATTAATTCTAAATATAAAGACTTATATATGAAGAAAATATATACTTTGGCAGCTTTGGCTGCAATGACAATATTGGGAGCTTCCTGCAATTCGGAATGGGAAGAAGAACAATATGAGCACTACATTTCTTTCAGTTCACAACTGGACAGTAAGGGAGTGACGAATATATATGTACCTTATAGTCGCCATGATGCAGAAGGAAATTATGCGGAAGGTGGAGAAGGGAGGTCTAATTATCAGTTGCCGATACTTGTCAGCGGCTCTACCGATAATCCAAATAATGTCACTGTACGCATAGCACATGATGCCGATACATTGAATATTCTGAATTATGCCCGTTATGCCACACGTACAGAATTATATTACGAAGACATGGGAGCGGAAGGATTGACATACGCTTCGTATCCGGAATCGCTACTGATAAAAGCGGGAGAAAATAAAGGTCTGCTGGATCTTAAATTTGATTTCCGCAACATTGATATGTCAGAGAAGTGGGTACTTCCATTGCAGATTGTAGACGATGCGTCCCACAACTATGTGGCTCATCCGCGTAAAGACTATGCTAAGGCAATATTGAGAATCTTCCCATTCAATGATTACTCCGGTGATTATTCCGGTACGGGAATCACCAACAAGGTGGTGACGGGATATGACGGAGGCGGTAAGCCGATAGAGACAGCAGAGTCTATCACAAAATCGTCAATCAGAGGGTATGTGATAGATGATCAGACCATCTTTACGTATGCAGGAATCGTAGATGAGGATTATACAGATCGTAGAAAGTATAAGATCAAATTTACATTTAATGGTGAGACGAATGGTTCGGTCGATATTTCCTGTGATAATGCAGAAGAAATCGGATTTGAACTAAACAAGGATGTGACTCCTTCATTCCGTGTTTCTTCATCAATGGATGACGCAAAACCTTATCTGGAACACCGCTATGTAATCATTAATAATGTTGACTATTATTTCAATTATATACCAGTGGAAGGTACTGTTATCCGCTATCATGTAAAAGGTACATTGACATTGTCACGTGATATCAATACTCAGATTCCAGACGAAGATCAAGCAATTGAATGGTAATTCCCCTATCAATTACCGATCCGATGACTCAAGAAAGAATTGAGGCTCAATAAATAGAAAGGTGCACGGAAATCCGTGCACCTTTTCTGTCATATTTACATATCTTTCAATCCCAACACTTGTATCTCAATATCATATTTAGCCATCTCTTTTTGTTTCAAATGTTCCACTTTCTCCATGAAAACAGTATGGTTATAGTTGTTCTCAGGGTTTCGTTTCACTTCAGCAATGAGAGCCTTCCTGCCACTAGATTTAAGAGCTACAATATCTATTTCATAAGAGTTTATCCGTTGTTTGCCAATAGAACTTTTTGTTTCCCACCAGGAGCCTATTTCCTTATAACCACCGGTCTCTGCCAATTTCTGTTTGAAGTATTTCTCTAACACTCTACCCGAATAAGTCGGATAATCAGCTTTTGCCAATTGTCTCAGATCATCAAAATTCTGTAATTCAATATAAGAGCGGTTTTGCTCAATATATTTAAACCAGAAATTCAAGAAATTATCACCGATCATATATCGTACATTTTTTTTAGTTCCGGGCTTGGCAAATATAGGACGCTCCCTAGTTATTAAATGGTATACATTCTCCAACTTGCTCAAATATCCTCCGATAGCCGTACCGCCCAATGCCGATTCTATCTCGCCTTGTGTATAGTGGCCGTTGGCAATTTCCGACAAGATGGAAAAATAGGTACCGTAGTTTTTCCCAAACTCTGTTATCAACAAATTACGTCCTTCATCTATAAACAAGGAGTTCTCTGAAAAGACAAAATCGTACATTTTATCAACAGTAAGCGCTTGATTGTCACAAAATAGCTCTACATATTTAGGGATTCCTCCTGTCAGTGTGTATAAAGCTAACAGATCATCATTGCTATATCCGGAAGCAAGATCCCCCATAATTTGTTTCAGGACACTGATCTTGAAAGCGCGCAGGCACAAAATATTGTCAGCACGCCCAAACAGGGGCTCATTATGGTCAGTGAATATTTTCTGCATCAAGGAGTACACCGAACCGCTGATAACTAGGTTTATTTTAGTTTCTTGTTTATACTGATCCCAAAGATTCTGCATATCACTGAAAACATCAGGACGGATATTGTAAAACTCTTGAAATTCATCAATGACGATATTGAATACACGTGTTTTACCCACTTCAAAAAGATATTGCATCAGATTGGTAAAAGTAGATATTCCATCAGGAATAAATATGGATAGAGCTTCACGTACTATCTTTACAAAATCAGCAACCAATATGCTTTCTGCTTTTCTTCCAATGAAGAAATAAACTGTAGACGTTCCTTTCAAAGCCTCTTTTATGAGACTAGTCTTACCAATACGTCTACGTCCTGTGACTACAATCATTCTAGAATTTTGAGTAAACGCAAGCTCTTGCACACGCTTTAATTCCGCAATTTCTTTTTCTCTATTATAAAATTTCATAATGATGATTTATTTTCTCAACGGCCGTTGACTCAACCGATGTTGCGAAAATACAAAATAAATTGAGAACAATCAATTTTAGTATGAAAATGATGAATGGTTTGCCCTATATTATAATTCTTTAAGCAATGTGCAGATCAAGTTTCCAATTCCATTATAACACATTTCTGCTACCTGTCCAAACTTATTTATAACATGGAGATGAATCGGAATAGAGGAAATGATATAAATATATTGACATAATATTGTTGATAAATAGTATAAAAATTGAGTATAGACAATACAAATGCAATATACAGCCATGTTAATACATTAATAACAAGCCACTTACGTGATTGATATATGGTTTGGGCAGGACCCGGAGAACCAACTTTGCACGGACGACTTCGCCGGTCACTGGGCACACAATGCCAATCTTTCCGTAAAAGCTATTATGGGCGTAGCCGGATACAGCGAAATGGCACGCATGCTCGGGCTGGACGATGTGGCGGACAAATATGCAGCCATAGCCCGAAAAATGGCGATGAAATGGGAAGAAATGGCAAATGAAGGCGATCATTACCGTTTGGCTTTCGACCGCAAGAATACTTGGAGCCAGAAGTACAATATGGTCTGGGACAAGTTGTGGAATCTGAACCTGTTCCCCAACAATGTGATCGGCAAAGAGATCAATTATTATCTGACCAAGCAGAATCCTTACGGATTGCCGCTGGATTCCCGCAAAGAATATACTAAATCCGACTGGATCATGTGGACGGCAGCCATGTCTCCGGATCAGGCTACTTTTGAAAAATTCGTAGCTCCCCTCTATAAGTATATCAATGAGACAGAATCTCGTGTACCTATCAGCGACTGGCATCATACGGACAGCGGCAAATGGGTAGGATTCAAGGCACGCTCGGTGATCGGAGGATACTGGATGCAGGTGTTGATGGATAAAACAAAAGAATAAAATATGTTTATGATGTATGTTTTTATTAACTAAATGAGTTTTAATGCTATGAAAGAAAAGTATGAAAAAAGGTCGGGGTGGTATCGGACGATATTGCTGCTGATGGCCTTATGTGTTTTGGGAAGTTGCAATGATGGCAACGATAATGGGGAAGACCCAAGCAATGTGGCGTTTGATCCGAACAAGCCTGTTGTAGTGAAAGACATCAATCCTAAGAAGGGAGGCGCTGGACAACGTCTAGTGATTATGGGAGATAATTTCGGTAATAATCCCTCCTTAGTCAATGTCTATGTCAGCGGGAAGAAAGCAGTAGTGATCAATGTAAAAAGCAATGCTATCTATTGTTTTATGCCGGAAGGTGCCTATACGGGAGAAATAGAGGTGAAAATTACTGTCGGTGACGAACAGGAAGTATTGGCGGAGGTAGCTCCCGGACTTAAGTTCGATTACCAAAAGAAAATGCTTGTAAGTACGTTGCTGGGAACTCGGCGTGATGATGGGCAGTACGATAGTAAGGATGGACCTTTCAATGATTGCGGAGCACTCGGTGCACCCAATTGGCTGGAGTTCGACCCTAAATACAAACACCTGATCTATATAGCACAAGATGCTGCTGGTGGTGAAGAAAATGAAGGAGGCGGCAATATGCGTGTTATCGATCTGAATAACGAATATTTAGGTACGGCGCTTACCGATGGTAATATTCATGGTAATCGTCGCGGACGCTCCGTCAATTTCTTTGACGAAGATCACATGGCAGTGGCTGTAGACCAAGGCGACGAATTAAGAGCTGCCGTTTATGGGTACACTCGAACCAAAGAACCGCCTCAAAGCTATGCACCCGGTGAGTCTCCCAACTATGAAATGTGGGGGAATAAAGTAACGTTGGTGAAGTATAAGCAGTGCAACACCGTTGCTTTCCATCCTGTGCATCACGACATGTATTTCAATAGTTATGAAAAAGGACAGTTTTTCCGTGCCGACCATGAAAAGATTCAGGAAATCTTCGATGGAGTCCGTCCCGACGGGCTTGAAGCAAAAAAAGATTGTGAGGAACTCTTTCAAATGGACAATGGATGGGAGTACAATATCCGCATGCATCCTACGGGTAACTATGCCTATATTGTGGCTATCAATCAGCATTACATTCAGCGAACCAACTATGACTGGGAACGCCACACCTTCCTGGCTCCTTACGTAGTGGCAGGAGAAGCCCGTACCGCTAATTATGTCAATGCAATTGGAACCTCTGCCCGTTTCCATACTCCCTATCAAGGAGTATTTGTGAAAAATCCTGCTTATGCCGGACAGGAAGATGAATACGATTTTGTTATCTGTGATAAATTGAATCAGTGTCTCCGCATTATCACTCCACAGGGGGAAGTCTCTCTGTTCGCAGGTCGCGGAAGTTCGAGTCTGAACAATAATCCATGGGGATACATTGATGGAGACCTTTTGCAGGAAGCCCGCTTCGACCGCCCGAAAGGATTGGCTTATGATGAGGAAAACGGTATCTTCTATGTGGGTGACGGTTCGAACCGGCGCATCCGTAAGATAGCCAAAGAAGGAGAATAACTAATGAATTAAACACACGCGAATATGAAAAAAATATTTATACTGTACACTCTGCTGCTGTGTAGCATTTGCATGAACGTAATGGCGCAGCAGATGGTCACCGTGCAGGGTGTCGTAATTGATGAGAATAAAGAACCGCTGATCGGTGTAAACGTGACGGTTAAGGATGTGCCTGGTTTGGGAGCTATCACGGATATCAACGGTAAATACTCCATTAAGATGGAACCTTATCACAAACTGGTGTTCTCTTACATCGGTTATACCACTGTAGAAGTGTTGGTAAAAGAGTTGCGTACCGTCAACGTCACGATGAAAGAGGCGGAAGCCAAAGCGATAGACGAAGTGGTGATCACTGGTACGGGCGTTCAGCGCAAACTGACTCAGACGGGTGCCATCAGCACGGTCAACGTAGACCTGCTGAAAAGCAATCCGTCATCAAGTATTGTCAACTCCTTGGCGGGTAATGTGCCGGGCATCATGGCGCGTCAGGTCTCCGGTCAGCCGGGAAAGAACGTTTCCGAGTTCTGGATACGTGGTATCTCCACGTTCGGTGCCAGTTCATCTGCGTATGTGTTGGTAGACGGATTCGAACGTGACATGAGCGAGATCAATATCGAAGATATCGCCACTTTCTCCGTGTTGAAAGACGCCTCCGAAACGGCTATTTACGGTTCGAAAGGTGCTAACGGTGTAGTATTGATCACTACCAAACATGGTAAAGCAGGCAAGATCAATATCGATGCTAAGGTGGAGACTTCGTACAACGCACGTACTATTACGCCTGAGTTTGAGGATGGCTTCAAGTATGCCAGCTTGCTCAACGAGGCACGTGTCACTCGTAATAACGAACCGATCTACCGGTCAGAAGAACTGGATATTCTTCGTTTGGGGCTTGATCCGGATTTCTATCCGAATACCGACTGGCAGGACATGTTGCTGAAAGACGGCTCATGGAGTCATCGTGTCAATCTGAACATGAACGGTGGAGGTACTACAGCGCGTTATTTCGTGTCGGCCAGCTATGTGAAGGAAAACGGTATGTACAATACGGACGAATCGTTAAAGGATGATTATAACACGAATGCGGCTTACCATCGTTGGAACTATCGTTTAAATACTGATATTGACATTACCAAAACTACCTTATTAAAAGTCGGAGTGGCAGGGTTCTTATCCAAACGCAACAGTCCGGGATTGGGAGATGCTGATGTGTGGGGCGAGTTGTTTGGTTACAATCCCATTCAGACTCCGGTGGTGTATTCTGATGGCCGTCTGCCGGCGATTGGTACGGGCAACAAAACTAATCCTTGGGTAGCTGCCACACAGACCGGTTTTAATGAACACTGGACAAATAATATTGAGACGAACGTATCGTTGGAACAAAAATTGGATTTCGTGACCAAAGGATTGAGTTTTGTAGGACGCTTCGGGTATGATAATAACAGCCAAAACAACATCGAACGCCATAAATGGCCGGAACAGTGGTTTGCAGTATCGAGAGACAAGAATACGGGAGAAATCGTATGGAAGAAAGTGTCGGATAGCAGCAATATGACTCAAAAGAGTACTTCTGAAGGCGACCGTCGCGAATTCTTTGATGTACAACTTAATTGGGACCGTTCGTTTGGAAACCATCATCCAACTGCAACATTGAAGTATACACAGGATTCTTATGTGAAAACAGTCAATTTGGGAGATGATTTGAAGAACGGTATCAGCCGGCGCAATCAAGACTTGGCGGGTCGCGTGGCATACAACTGGGCTTACCGTTATTTTGTGAATTTCAATTTTGGTTATAACGGTTCCGAAAACTTTGCCAAGCACAATCGTTTCGGATTCTTCCCTGCTGCTTCCGTGGCTTGGAACGTCGCTGAGGAATCTTTCGTGAAAAAGAATCTGAAATGGATGAACATGTTTAAGGTCCGCTTCTCTTACGGTAAGGTAGGTAATGATAATATGGGAGTTCGTTTCCCTTATCTGTATACGATTGCAAATAAATTCAAGATTGGTGATAATGAGTATACTTATGGCGGATATAATTGGGCGAAATACGGATCGAGCAATTCTTATAACGGTTTGAGTATGCCTAATCTCGGCTCACCGTTGGTGACGTGGGAAGTAGCTACCAAAAAAGACCTCGGAATCGACCTTGCCCTTTTCAACGATAAGTTTACGGGTACTATCGATTATTTTGATGAAAAGCGTGAAGGCATTTACATGGAACGTAAGCATTTGCCTGCCATTGTCGGTCATTATGGTGTCAATCCGTCGGCAAACGTCGGTGCCATGCGCTCACGCGGATTCGATGGTCATTTCAATTTCCGCCAGAAAATAGGCAATGTAGATGTGGATATCCGTGGTAACATGACTTATTCAAAGAATGAGATACTTGAAAAGGATGAGGAAAACAACGTATATGGTTACCAGATGGAGAGAGGCTATCGGGTAAATCAGTGCCGTGGTCTGATAGCTTTGGGATTGTTTAAAGATTACGATGATATCCGTAACAGCCCGAAACAAGAGTTTGGTGCCGTACAACCCGGAGACATCAAGTATCGGGACGTCAACGGTGATGGAGTGGTGAACGACGGTGATATCGTAGCTATCGGTGCTACCAGCAAGCCGAACTTGATTTATGGTTTGGGGGTTACCGCCAAATGGAAAGGACTGGATGTGAATGTTCATTTCCAGGGTGCAGGCAAATCATCTTTCTTCACGTATGGCAAATGTGTGTATGCCTTCACCGAGGGTGAGTGGGGAAATGTCTTTAAAGGAATGCTGGATGACCGATGGGTAGATTCGGAAACTGCCGAGAAATTGGGTATTCCTGCCAATGAGAACCCGAACGCCAGCTATCCGCGCCTGAGCTATCAGGGCGACGGAGCCAGCAACAATAACTATCGTAATTCTACATTCTGGTTGCGCAATGGTTCGTACCTCCGTCTGAAAACAGTTGATGTCGGATACACCTTGCCCAAATCATGGGTCAACAAATTGCATTTCAATAATATCCGCATCTTTGTGGTAGGAACCAACCTATTGACATTCTCCAAATTTAAAACTTGGGATCCGGAGATGGGAGATGCGCGTGGTGAATCTTATCCATTGTCGAAGTCTGTCACAATGGGTTTAAGTGTTAATCTATAAAATAATATGCAACAATGAAAAAAATAATTTATATCCTGTTGATAGCGGTGTTGGGAATAGGCATGCAGTCTTGTTCCGACTATTTGGATTCCGACTATATTTTTAATGACCGGGAGACGATAGAGAAAGTATTCAACGACCGAGACAAGACTGACCAGTGGTTGGCAACAGCTTTCAGTTATCTGAAAGATCACTGTGCGGATGTGTGCAGTAAAGGTCATATTCCGTTTAATTTTGCCGATGATATGTATTATGGCGACCGTGACGTGAATTATGACGCTTCTAATGCCAATGCGCTTTCTTACAACTCCTTTAAAGAAGGAAATTATGATGAGAACACCAAACAGGAGGCCTGGACAGCGTGCTATCGGGGCATCCGTCAAGCTAGTGTTTTTATTCAGAATGTGGATATGAGCACGAAGTTCGACAGCGAAGAAGAGAAGGCAGACTATAAGGCGCAGGCGCGTTTTGTCCGTGCTTATTATTACTGGATATTGCTCCGTCGCTATGGTCCCATTCCATTGTTGCCTGACGAAGGCATCGACTTTACCGATGAATATGATGAGATCGCCACTCCACGCAGCCCGTATGACGTATGTGCCGAATATATCAGTAATGAAATGCTGCTTGCCGCTAAGGATCTGCCTTTGCGTCGGGGAGAACTTTCTTCCGCGCGTCCTACTCGTGGTGCCGCGTTGGCAGCCCGTGCTCAGGCATTGCTTTTTGCTGCCAGTCCGTTGGCAAATGGCAATAACGACGATTTTGCGCAACAGCTTGTGGATGATAAAGGAAACCGACTGTTATCTGCAGACTATAGTGAGGAAAAATGGGCAAAGGCGGCAGCTGCTTGTAAGGATGTGATAAAGCTTGATGTCTATCGTCTCTATACTACTGGCATCCGTACGACAGACTCTCCGGCAGAACCGGCCACAATTACTCCTCCGACTTGCGAGCCTTATTCAAGCCTGCCTTTCCCCGAAGGATGGGCAGACATCGACCCGTTTGAATCTTACCGGTCGGTATTCAACGGACAGTTGGACGAAATGAGTAATCCGGAATTGATTTTTACTCGTGGACAGAACATTGGCGGTGAGAACATCCGTGCGATGGTCGTTCATCAATTGCCGCGCCAGGCTACGGGATGGAATACGCATGGACTGACGCAGAAGATGGTAGATGCCTATTACATGAACGACGGATCCGATTGTGCGGGTATGAATTCCGAGCCTGAATACAAGGCTGTGTATCCTCGTGAAATGTGGAACGATCGTCCGCGGGAGACAGGTTTTACGGAAAATAATGCGGACTATAAGCCTCTTGATGCGGGTGTCTCTCTGCAATACGCCAATCGCGAACCGCGTTTCTATGCTTCTGTTGCTTATAATGGCACACGCTGGTATTTGGGTAACGAATCGCAATCTGTGAACAAGAATATCCAGGTGTTCAACTATCGCGGATTGAAGAATGGATATGCCAACACCATGTTCTGGTTGCGTACGGGTATCGGTGTTATGAAATACGTACACCCGGATGATACGTATGAGAATGGAAATATAAATAACGCCCGTTTCAAGCCGGAACCAGCCATTCGCTATGCCGATATTTTGCTGATGTATGCCGAAGCCTTGAACGAATTGACACCGGGTGTGAATTATGACATTCCTTCTTGGGACGGAGCGATGACTTATCAGATCAGCCGTGACAAAGAGGAAATGCGTACAGGGATCAAACCGGTACGTATGCGTGCCGGAGTACCCGATTTTGCGGACGACATATACTCGGACCAAGACAAATTCCGCATTTACTTGAAGCGCGAGCGTATGATTGAGCTGATGGGAGAGGGTAAACGCTATTATGACCTCCGCCGTTGGAAAGACGCTCCGAGAGAAGAGTCGTTGCCGGTTTACGGTTGCAATACATTGATGATGCAGGGTGACAGAGAACAGTTCCACACACCGGTTGCCGTATGGAACCTGTCGGCTACCTTCTCGCAGAAGATGTGGTTCTGGCCTATTTCTCACAGTGAACTGAAACGTAACAAACGCCTGACACAGAATCCGGGCTGGACGTATAATGACTAACTTAAAAACATGGATACAATGAAAAGAATATATAATCTATTGTTCGCACTAGTAGCGTTGGTAGCATTCGGTTCGTGCAACGACGAATGGACTGAAGAACTATATGAACATTATGTCTCTTTCAAGGCTCCGATCAATAGCAACGGAGTGTCGAGAATCAATATTCCCTATAAGGCAGGTCAGGTCAGTACTTACCAACTGCCGGTACTTGTAAGTGGGAGCACCGCCAACCAGCAGAAACTGATGGTAAAGATCGGGATTGACAAGGATACACTGGATGTGCTCAACGAAGCACGTTTCAGTAGCCGGGACGACCTGTATTACAAAGAGTTGGACGCTAAGCACTATTCTTTCCCCGAAACGGTGGAAATACAGCCGGGCGAAAACTCTACTTTGCTGAATATTGATTTTAACCTGACAGGATTGGACTTGGTGGAGAAATGGGTATTGCCGTTGACGATTGAGGAGAGCCCGACAGGCGAATACACTCCCAACTATCGCAAGCACTACCGCAAAGCGTTGCTTCGTGTAATGCCGTTCAATAAATATTCGGGCACTTATAGCGGTACAGCTTTGATGAATTATATGAAGAATGCCGGTGATGGTGGAAACGATCCGTTGGTGAAGAGTGAAATCGTCTCCTATGCGGTAGATGAAAATACCATTTTCTTCTATGCCGGTACCATAGATGAAACCCGAAAGGATCGGGCAAACTACAAAATCAAGGCATTCTTCGATCCTGAAAGCAACAAGGTGAATTTGACTTGTGATAATGGTGAAGTTAATTTCCGTACCAATAAACAAGCTACGTATTTCATCAAAGAAGAGATGGATGAGAAACAACCGTATTTGCTGAAACGTACCATCATGATTCGTGATATAGACTATGATTATACGGATTATACGATGGCACCGAGTGCTTCTATCGAGTATAATGTGAAAGGTGAGATGTCTATCTTACGTAAGATCAATACACAAATACCGGATGAAGACCAGGCTATAGAATGGGATTAACCGATGGTAACTGTGAATGGTATTGTTTTTGGGGTTGGCTTTTTAGTCAACCCCATTTGTTTCAAATGTCATGCTTCCTATCTGCCCGTCTTTACTCATCGTTTCCGCCTGAATAATCAAAGGGGTAGAATACTGGTTATTGTAACATTCAATCCTCGCTTTCCCGTTTGCGTCCGTTCGTACGGACGGATTCCAATATAACGTCCGCCTTTTGTCTACTTTGTCCATATACAATTCTCTGGTCGGATAGGCAGGTGAATAATATTCCAATGCACGGGTATATCCCTGAATAACCGTTTGCCGGGTACCTAATGCGGCGCTTTGGCTTTTGTTCAGTACATCGCGTCGGGGTAGCGGAACCAGATAGAAAACACTATATTTATCCAGTTGGCTTATATCGACTCCTGTGCTGTCGCTCACTTCGGATATTTTTGTATTTTGGATGATGTCGTCGTCAATGCCTCCGGTTCCTTTGCTGATGATGATGGAAGCCAGTCCGTCTACTTCGGTCAGCATCATTTGAGTTTCCGTTTCAGACAAAATGTGATTATCCATGATGTAGCAGATCGGCTTTTGCCTATACGTAAGCTCATTATTACTACGGTTCCAATCGAATTGCGGGCTCAACTTCTCCATTAATTCCGGAATAGTTGTGACAATCTTCCCATTGTCACGTAATAAATCTACAGAGCGGCGTACGTCATAATAAGCGTCAATGCTTTTCTCATTTATTTTAGTAGCCATATTACTTCCTTGCCGACGTTTGCTTTTTATTTCCACTTCATCCAATACATAAAGTCCTTCTACTTTCCGGATAGAATCCATGTATAGAGAATCAAAATTCTCGGCTTTTTGTTGCCAGTGTGTCAAGTCCTTCCATTCAGGATGAAGCTCCTTGTAACCATAGGCCCGGGGAGCAGGTGAGAAATTACGGTCGATCAGAATGGATGCATCCTTGTTGCGTTCTTTACCGACTTTACGGGTTTGGATCACTGCCTCCGTCGTTCCTTCAAAATCTTCCACCGGAATGGTGAAACGACCGTTTTCATCGGTCACGGTTCCTCCAGTGATAAATTGGTCATCTTTCTTCACTATCACACTAAGTGCTATATCTTTCAGCTTATTCTTGAGGATCGTTGATTTAACCTGTCCGTTCAGCACTAATTGAGCTTCCGGTAACTGCAACGGAATGAAAGGAGCAGTAGAGATGGCTTGGCTTATGTCATATTTACGCCATCCATGCACCATTAATAATATATCCAGCTCCATTTGTTTCTGAGGAGACGGTGATGCAAAATAATAACCTGGCTGATGGATATACCCTTTTAAATCAGATGTTAACAGCAAATCAGTGAAAATGTTGTTATCATATTCCAGATAATCCGACCGGATGCCGTCTCGGATACTGACCGATACATCTCCCGATATCGGTTCTCCCTTAGCATTTCTTACTTGTAACTCACAACGGATAGGAGCGTAGGGAGCATACACCTCTTTTAGCCCCTCTGCGGATAGTTGCAGGGGAGCACGCGGATTGGCAAAGACAAAACGTTCGCACAATGTATTGCCTGCCCGGTTGATGAGGCTGACTTGCAGTACGCCTGCCGGTAGTTTGCGGGTAGGTAGGATGAACTCTTGTGGAGCATCTGCCCGGCAACTAATCAATTGATGAACATACGGCCGCCCCTGATGACTGATAAATACAGCTAATGTGTCTTGAGGAGTAGCAGTGTTGCAGGATACTTTAACCAAAAGGGCACCGGCATTGTTGACAGTACTCAATACATACCCGTTAGGCAACGCCTGTGGAAGGGTAAATTCATATTTCTTTCCTTGAAAATCGACTTTGGCAACAGCCGGTTGTGCAGAAGGCGTATACTCAAAACACCCCATTCCATCGTGCAAAGTCTCGAAAGAGGTGATTGCTGTTCCTCCTTTGGTATAGATGGTTCCCGACAATTCTATATTTCCTTCATTTTTACTCTCTGCCTTGAAAGCCACTTGCGAGGTCACTCCTTCCACCAACTGCCCTCCTTCGGGAAAAAAGCGTACGCTTAACTTCTCCTTTGTTTCCAACGGACGGTTTTCCATCGATGGATTTAGTTCGTAGGTGGTGATGCTGCGTTCCAGTTTATCGCTGTTGGAAAGCTGATAAATAGGAAAAGTACGAGAAAAATACTGTGGTTCGTTGAATGCGAGCATCCAGCGAGTATAGGCGCGCACTTCGTAATAGCCGGATAGCATGGACTGAGGGAGAACGAGTTGTCCGTTTCCTTCTCCTTGCGTCAGTTTGATGATTTGTTTATCTGCTATATGTCCTGTCTGATCCACCAGTTCAACGTATAGCGGGCGGCTGATCTGACTGAACATTTGCTTTTCGGCAAGGGTGACGTAAGCTTTGAACCAGATAGTGTCTCCTACATAGTAGCTCGTGTTGTCGAAATGCAAGTAGGCTTTCTCCCGTGGGAAATTGTCGGCAAAGGTTTGGGCCTGCTTCATATATTGTGCGAATACTGTTTTAGCGGGGGGATTTTCTCCGTCTGTAGTCATTGTCATCAGTCCGAATACAGAGAGTAGAAATAAGAACCGTTTGTTTTTCATATGAATGTTACTTATTTTAGTGAATAATGGCAAAGATAGAGGATTCGACAAATAAAAAAGAAAAAAAATGTTCAATCTAGAAAAGAAATTGTTCATTGTTTCATAAATAACCTATCTTTTGGGAAAAGAAACGGAAATATGAAAAAACAGCACCCCGAATATAGCTTCAAAGATGCTGTTTTTAATCCAACAAGGAAAAGAGTATTATTCTATTTCCTATTTATTCAGAGAGTTACAGATCTGTTGGTTAATTTCTCTGACTTTAGCTTCATTCATCTTGATGACTTTACGGTCATAAGTCATCAGACCGTTGATTTCACCTTCCACGTCTGTCGTCTGGGTATATACGGCAGCAGAGAAGCCTTTCTGGATTAATTCCAACAGATGTCTGCCATATTTAATGTATTCGTTCGTTACTTCGTCCGAAGAGTTGAATTTCACATATCCCCAGTTTTTCTTGTCATTCACCCAAGTGTTTCCTTCTACTACCAAGCCGATACCTCCGTATTCACCCAATACAGTAGCACGTCTCGGGTCGTAAAGGAACATGTTCGGACCCGGATAGTGGTGAAGGTCGAGAATATCGCCACAAGTATAGTGATTACCACCACTGGCAGGATTTACCAGGCGGCTAGGATCGTATTCTTTGGTCCATGCTACGATTTCCGGAGTCTTGAATTGTCCCCATGCTTCATTGAAAGGAACCCATACGGCGATACTCGGATAAGAATACAGACAGTCGATGATTTCTTTCCACTCTTTGCGGTAGTTAGCTTCGGAAGCAGCGGAACGAATCACTTCCGTACCGTTGAAATAATTGCGTGCTTGCCACTGTGGGCTAGGACCACCGTTCGGCATATCTTGCCATACGATCAATCCTAATTGGTCGCAATGAGTGTACCAGCGTGCAGGTTCTACTTTGACGTGCTTACGTACCATATTGTAGCCGAAGTCTTTCGTCTTCTTCAAGTCATAAACCAATGCTTCATCTGTCGGTGCAGTATACAAACCGTCAGGCCACCATCCCTGGTCGAGCGGACCGAACTGGAAATAGTCTTTGTTGTTCAATTGCAGGCGAGTGATGCCATTCTGACCTTTGCGGATAGAATATTTACGCATAGCGGTATAACTCTTTACCTGGTCTATTGCTTTTCCGTCTTTATACAGAGTCACCTCCATATTGTAGAGGAAAGGAGAGTCCGGAGACCACAGTTTGGCATTGGCAGGCATTGCCAGTTCAACAGGTACTCCGTTCAACGCTGCGCCTTTGGCTACAAGGTTCTTGCCATCGAATACTTTTACTTCCACTTTGTCTGCGGAAGTCGTATTGGCAGCAACTTCTACCTTCACAGAATGATTGTCAATATCAGGAGTAGTTTTCAGATTAGTGATGTATTGTGTTGCCACCGGTTCCAACCACACTGTTTGCCAGATACCTGTAACCGGAGTGTACCAAATGCCATGAGGATTTGCTATTTGTTTTCCTCTGGGTTGTTCGCCACGATCTGAAGGGTCCCATACTTTTACTACCAAGTCATTATTTCCTTTATTAAGTACAGAAGTAATATCGAAATAGAAAGGAGTAAATCCGCCTGTGTGTTCACCTACCTTTACGTCATTCACCCAAACCTCTGCTTTCCAGTCTACTGCTCCGAAGTGTAATAGGATTTGTTTCCCACGCCAGGCAGAAGGAACGTCGAAAGTGCGTTGGTACCATAGTTCTTCTTTCTCGTTTATCATTTTGCCTACGCCCGATAAAGACGATTCTACGGCAAAAGGAACAAGAATATCACCTTGGTAAGCGGCAGGTGCAGGAGTACCTTTGGGAGTGATTGCATATTTCCAAAGCCCGTTCAGGTTTTTCCAGTCGTTGCGTTCCATGATAGGACGCGGATATTCCGGCAATACGTTTTTAGGGTCAAGCTGTTCTCCCCACGATGTCTTGATTTTGTCGCCGGCAGGTTTCCATTGAGCAAAAGTCGAACTGCATAAAGCCAATGCAAGCAGCATTGTTAGAAAATTCTTTTTCATGTTCATGGTATAAAAATATAGTTAGTTATTAGATATAAATTCCATTAAAAGAATATTGCAAAGAAAGGGAAATTAATAGAGAATAAAGGAAATTAGCTGTTCAAAAAATAATAAATTCTCTTCTTTTTGATCAAATAAAGAGTTTTGGGTGGTATACAAGGAGGGGATTGACCGATTTTTATTCTTTATTGAACCGTTATTTTTATATGATATTGAAAATAGTGTACACCTTTGTAATGTAATATCAGGATACAAAAATATAATAGTCTTAAAAGTTTCTTTTATATGAGATTTTCCGTATTTTTGTATGACTGATGATCGTTAGTACAACTGAATATAAGAGAGATACCTGCATTGGAATTTTGACAACTTAATCATTGGGATGATTTAAATGGAAATATAGAACGGGGATATGCTGGTAAGTCGTTATGGAAATGGGAGGAGTTGCCCGAGAAGGTAGATGAGAGATACATTGACTATGCTCGTGCCAATGCGTCCATAGGTATCAATGGAGTAGTGCTGAACAATGTTAATGCCGATCCTCGTATTTTGCGCAGGGACTATTTGAAGAAAGTAGCTGCCTTGGCAGATGTTTTTCGTAAATACCATATACGGGTTTATCTTACAGCTAATTTTGCAGCACCTTTAAAACCGTCGGCAACTCCGGATGTGATGAAGCAATGGGGAGGGATAGGTGACCTTGATACAGCTGATCCGCGAGATCCGCATGTACAAGCGTGGTGGAAAGCGAAAGTTGATGAGATATATGAGCTGATTCCTGATTTTGGCGGATTTTTAGTAAAAGCCAATTCGGAAGGTATGCCCGGTCCTCAAGACTATCATTGTACTCATGCAGAAGGAGCAAATTTATTGGTCTGTGCTTTAAAACCTCATGGAGGCATTGTGATGTGGCGCACTTTTGTTTATAATCCGGAGATTGATAAAGATCGTATCAAAGTTCTTATAAAGAGTTTCTTCCGCTTGATGGGAAGTTTGATGACAATGTGATCTTACAGACGAAAAACGGGGCACTTCGTCATAAGATTGATTCCCGGAGATTTGCAGAGGTAATGGAGAGTCTTTTGAAAGAACGGAGAGATGCTGAAACATATTACAATGTTGCTATTCATTTTTTTGATCTTTATAAGTAAAATCTGTATTGGATGAGTTTTGATGTGAAAATGGTTATTTTTTGTCCTTTATTGAATGGCTATTTTCGTAACTTATCGGAAAGATTGCCGAACTTTGGGTGTGAGTAATTCATACACTTCTTGTTACTAAACTTATTACGATATTATGATATGAATAGAAAAGTTTTGAGGGGGCTTTACAATTCAATAAAATAGCTCACTTTGATGAACTGAATACCTGGACACAAAGCGGAACTGAACGTATGGTTCGCAAAGATGACTGGAAACTGGTGCTTGACAGCTATGGCCGGGGCGAATTGTATAATTTGAAAGCAGCTCCATTGCCGGTGCCAAGAAATCGTTATCATTTTAAGCGAAATCCATATAACTATCATTTTGAAGATAAAATAAATAGAACTGAATAACTAGAACTAATGTACAATGAGAATCTTTTCGCTATTAATATTATTGGCAGTGGCATCTGCCTTGCAATCACAAGTGGTTGTGAATGAGAATGTAAAACATAGTAAATATACTTTCCCATTAGTCGCATCGAAAATAAAGGCGACCGTGTGTTATGATGCCAATGATTACCCGGTTGTAAAGAAGGTTGCCGAACTGTTTGTGTCTGATATTGAAAATGTCACAGGACAGAGATTAAAATTGGCAGATGAATGGAAGAAAGGAAGAACAGTGGTGATTGTCGGTACTATTGAAAAGAATCAAGCAATTCGTCAGCTAGCCTCCAATGGGAAAATAGATATATCTCCTTTGGAAGGAGCATGGGAACGTTATCTGATTCAGACAGTTAATCATCCTTTTCCAGGAGTAGATAAAGCGCTGATTGTAGCCGGAAGTGACAGGCGAGGAGCTTCTTACGGTTTGTTTTCTCTTTCGGAAATGGCAGGTGTGTCTCCTTGGTATTGGTGGGCGGATGTCCCTGTGAAGAAACATAAAACACTTTATGTAGATGCTCCCACCACTGTTTCCAAGACTCCTTCCGTGAAATATAGAGGTGTTTTTCTGAATGATGAAGATTGGGGACTGAAACCTTGGGCCGCTAAGACTTTTGAGAAAGAGCGTGGAAATATAGGTCCCCGTACTTATGCCAAAATATGCGAATTATTGTTACGGTTGAAAGCCAATCATTTGGCTCCTGCCATGCATCCGGTGTCGACCGCATTTTATAAGATACCTGAAAATAAGTTGGTGGCAGATACTTTTGCTATTGTAATGGGGTCCAGTCATTGCGAACCATTATTGTTAAATACAGCTAGTGAATGGAATTCAAAAACGATGGGACCCTGGGATTATGGTAAAAATAAGGATAAAATTAATGAAGTTCTAGGAAACCGTGTAAAGGAAAACTGTGCCTATGAGAATGTATACACATTGGCTTTGAGAGGATTGCATGATGCGGCAATGGGAGGAGGTGATGTCCCCATGAAAGAAAAGGTCAAAATGCTGGAGAGTGCGTTGAAAGACCAGCGTAATTTGATAGCAGAACATTTTGATCGACCGGTTGAAACAATTCCACAGGCATTTACTCCATACAAAGAGGTATTGGAAATCTATTCGAATGGATTGGAATTGCCGGATGATGTAACCATTATTTGGCCAGATGATAACTTCGGCTATATGAAGCGCTTAAGTGGCCCGCATGAACAAAAGCGCTCCGGGCGTGCAGGTGTTTACTACCATGTCTCTTATCTGGGAGTTCCCCATAGCTATTTGTGGTACAGCACTACTCCCCCGGCTCTGATGTATGAGGAACTCCGAAAAGCTTATGATACGACGGCAGACCGTATCTGGCTGGCTAATTGCGGTGATTTAAAAGGAGCCGAAATGCAAGTCTCTTTATTCCTTGATATGGCTTATGATATAGATAGCTTTAATGCGAATAATGTGGTTACCTATCCCGCCCGTTGGTTGGCAAAGATGTTTGGGGAGCAGTATTATAGCGTATTTGAAGATATCACTTCTTCGCATATCAATCTGGCCTTTTCCCGGAAACCGGAATATATGGGTTGGGGATATTGGAATAATTATTGGGGCGGGGGAGAGAAACGCACGGATACAGAGTTCTCTTTTGCCAATTATAATGAAGCAGAAAATCGTCTGAACGAATATAGCCGCATTGGGAAGAAAGCGGAAAATCTTTTGGCATCTTTGGATAAAGACAGTCAGCCGGCTTTTTATCAGTTATTATACTACCCGGTGAAAGGTGCCGAACTGATGAACCACATGACTATAAAAGGACAATATTATCGGCAGTATGTTCGTCAGCAGCGTGCCGCCGCCAATTTGATAAAGGAGAAGGTAAAGAATTACCATGATAGTCTGCAAATCATAACTGAAGGGTATAATTCTTTGTTGAACGGGAAATGGAAATATATGATGTCTTTGAAACAGAATTATGAAGGTTCCAGTTCTTATTTTATGCTTCCATTGATGGAAGAAAGTTATACACCGGTTGGTGCTCCTAAATTGGCTCTTCAGGCAGAAAGTGAAATTTTGGATAAAGGTGGGATAAGCTATCATAGTTTGCCTGTTTATAACACTTTTTCCCGTAAAAGCCATTGGATCGATGTGTATAATCAAGGAAGTGGAGATTTGAGTTGGACTGCAAAGCCGTCGGACGATTGGATTATAGTGTCTCAAAAAGCTGGGAAAACTCCGACAGAGGACCGAATCAGGGTATCTGTTGATTGGGAGAAAGTTCCGGTTGGAGAGAGTATTAAAGGTTCTGTGGAGTTTAGTTCTAATGATCAAAAAGAATGTGTATTGGTTTCTGTCTTTAATCCGGCGTCTCCTGCGCGTGATGAGATACAAGGAGTGTATATGGAAGAAAATGGGTATGTTTCTATTCCGGCTGCAGGGTTTCATCGTAAGTTTGAGAGTAATGACATAAAAATGAATATTCTTCCCGGGATTGGTTTTGAAGGTAATGCTTTGCAATTAGGGAATCCTATATCTCCCTTACAGATGTATCGTGCGGGGGATGTACCTAGAGTGGAATATGATTTTTATACGTTTAATGCCGGGACTTATGATGTGTATACCTATGTTCTACCTACATTCCCTTTGCACGCAGAACGAGACTATAAATTGCCGGAACATACTAATTCGGACACAAAGTATAGTGTCCGTATAGATGATGGTTCCATTTCTACTCCTTCTACTTCTGCTGTTGAGTATTCTCAAGTTTGGTATGATAGTGTACTGAAGAACTGTAGAGTGAATAAATCTACTTTGTATGTGAAGAAGCCGGGCAAACACACCCTACAGATACGTTGTGGTGATCCCGGAGTCGTCATTCAAAAAATAGTCATCGACATGGGAGGATTAAAACGTTCATACCTTGGACCTGAAAGTACAAAATGCAATTAGTCTAATTGATTGGAGAACCAGATGGCTTTGCCATGGGTTCTTCTTTTTTTTGTGGTATTCCCAGTACAGGCATCCCATCTTTGTCCCACTCTATTTTTTGCAAGCGGGGAGAACGTGAGTCTATGGCACCCGGAGCATCGTTGGGTACCTGACGGGCATGATAAAGCATATAACATTCCTTTCCATCCGGTGAAGAGGTGAAAGAGATGCCGCCGGGGCCAAAAACTTCATTCTCCGGGTCCTGCATAAATACAGGTGTCGGATGTTTTTTCCAGGAAGCAGGATCCAACAGGTTGGCATTGGCGTCTGCTGTCAGTAATCCTACACAATAATAGGGAGTCCAGCTACCGCTGGCGGAATAAAAAATGCACACTTTGTCTTTGTTCTTCGGTTGGAAGAAATGAGGTGCTTCGTTCACATGGATCGGATAGGCAGTTTTGCTACCATCGGGATTCACCCATTGACACTCCCATTCATATTCAGGTTTGGAAATCAGGACTCTATCAGAAGAAAGGGTCCACGGATTTTCCATCGAAGCGATGTAAATACATTGTGTCTCGCTGTCAATCCTTCGTTTTTGCCATCCGCACCAAATCATGTAACGCTGTCCGTTGTGTTCGAAAGTACTTGCATGAATCGCCCAGTTGTTATCTTTGTCGGTCGGGATACGGCCTTTCATGACAAATTTACCCTCTGTAGGAATAGCCGCATCGTTTTCAATCACATAAATCTGGTGATTGTCCATATTACCATCGTCTGCTGCGAAGTAAATATACCATTTGTTGTTGATGCGATGCATCTCGGGAGCCCATAAGTGATGGGAATTACTGGGGTCGGTTGGTATCCATACTGACCTTTCTAGACTGTCATTCAGATTTGTTATGTCATTGGTTTCCCAAAGCATGATTCTGTTTTCAGAGCCTTGCGTATAATAATATTTCCCTTTATAAAAAACAGCCCATGGCTCTGCTCCTCTTTCACGTAGCGGATTTGTATAAGTAGCTCCTGTTACGGCTTCCTTTTCCGGTTCTGTTTTCTTCTTGGTAGGTTGACAGGATGCACAAATAATTATTAAAAGTACGGTTAAGAATAACAATCTGCTTCTCATGGTATTTTTACTTAATAATGATATTGCAAAGAAAGCATAAAATCTTGATAAATCATCTTTTTTTTTGCAGATTGGTTAGTATTTATCCTTAATTGGTTTGTATTTATTGAATTTCTAACTGTTTTTTCTCATCTTTGCAGCACGAACTTTAAAATAGATATTGTATGAAACTGAAGCACCTTATTATTCTTCTTAGTATTATTTGCTGTTCCCAGTCTGTATTTGGACAAAAAGCCAATCGACAACCGAAGACGAGTGGCAATCCTGTATTTCCGGGATGGTATGCCGATCCGGAAGGAGTTGTATTTGGAGATGAATACTGGATTTATCCTACCTATTCGGCACCTTATGACGAACAGACTTTCATGGATGCCTTCTCGTCTAAAGACCTGGTGAACTGGACAAAGCATCCGAAAGTATTATCAAAAGAGAATATCAGTTGGTTTAAACGTGCTTTGTGGGCACCTGCCGTGATTCATGCGAATGATAAATATTATATATTCTTCGGTGCGAATGATATTCAAAGCAATAATGAACTGGGCGGTATTGGTGTAGCTGTCGCCGACAACCCAGCCGGACCATTTAAAGATGCGTTAGGCAAACCTCTGATTGATAAATTTGTAAATGGTGCGCAACCGATCGATCAGTTTGTTTACAAAGATGATGACGGGCAATATTATATGTATTATGGTGGCTGGGGACATTGTAATATGGTCAAACTCGCCCCGGACTTGTTGAGCATCGTGCCGTTTGAAGATGGTACCCTTTATAAGGAAGTAACCCCCGAAAAATATGTAGAGGGACCTTTTATGTTGAAACGTAACGGAAAATACTATTTTATGTGGTCGGAAGGCGGTTGGACCGGACCGGATTATTGCGTTGCTTATGCCATTGCCGACTCACCGTTCGGACCCTTCAAAAGAGAAGCAAAAATATTACAGAGAGATCCCAATGTTGGAACAGGTGCAGGCCATCATTCAGTGGTCAAAGGACCGGGAAAGGACGAATGGTACATCGTTTATCATCGCCATCCATTGGGTGAAACGGATGGAAATGCTCGTGTGACTTGCGTTGACCGTATGTACTTTGATAAAGATGGAAAAATAAAACCCATAAAGATGACTTTCGAGGGAGTAAAAGCCAGTCCCTTGAAGCGAAAATAAGTTCAGTCCGGAAATAATTAGTTATATATTTCTGTCCATAGGGATGGAGTAAAATGTTCCCCTTATCTTTAGTCGTCAGACAAAGTAAGGGGAATATTTATTACTCAATCCCTTGTTTTTTTATTGTAAAAAGGCGTTTTGGTTTGTATTTGTTCTTTATTGAATAGTTTTTTTCGTTCTTTTTCGGCTATTTCTGCAATCTTTGTAACAGGAAAAATACTATAAACTTATAAACTATCATGAAAGGCAAAATTCTTTTGGCTCTGACGTTGTTATTGGGAGCATCAACTACTATGTGGGCAGTCGGTAATTTAGGAAAAGCAAACCAGAAGAAGCACGCATATACAAATAAAGATGTATGGGCGGCTTATGAAGGATTTAACAATACACTACTAGACTCTAATAAATATATTTATAAAACAAATACCTCTTATCCGAGCGCTGTTGACCGTGGCAATGGAGCAGCGGCTATCTGGTGCCAGCCTATTTATTGGGACATGGCGATGAATGCCTATAAACTGGCAAAGGCACAGAAAGACAAAAAGAAGACAAGTTATTATAAAACACTTTGCGAAAAAATATTCGCAGGGAACAAAGCGCAATATTGCCAGTTCGATTTTGATGATAACAACGAAAACACCGGCTGGTTCATCTACGATGACATCATGTGGTGGACTATCAGCTTGGCACGCGGCTACGAACTTTTTGGAGTGGATGAATATCTGAAACTCTCGGAAGCCAGTTTCAAACGGGTATGGTATGGCTCGGAAAAAGTGGGTGATACAGGCTCGTATGACAAAGAAAACGGAGGTATGTTCTGGCAATGGCAACCTATTCGGAATCCAAAACCGAATAAATTCGGTGATGGAAAGATGGCATGCATCAACTTTCCGACAGTTGTTGCAGCATTAACCCTTTATAATAACGTGCCTGAAAATAGAAAAGAATCGACCGACAAACGACCGGATTATCAGACGAAGGCTCAATATCTTGCCAAAGGTAAAGAAATCTATGAATGGGGAGTGGAAAATCTCTTGGATAAAGCAACAGGAAAGATTGCCGATAGCCGTCATGGAAATGGCAATCCCGCCTGGAAAGCACATGTATACAACCAGGCAACCTTTATCGGAGCGTCCATACTGCTTTATAAGGCGACCGGAGAGAAGCGTTATCTCGACAATGCTATTCTGGCAGCAGATTATACAGTGAAAGATATGTCTGCAGAACACAAAGTGCTACCTTTCGAAGGGGGTATTGAACAGGGCATTTATACTGCCATCTTTGCGGAGTACATGGCATGGTTGGTATATGATTGCGGACAAACCCAATATCTCCCGTTCCTGAAACGTACCATCGAAACAGGTTGGGCAAACAGAGACGAGACACGGAATGTATGTGGAGGCGAATACTATAAAAAGTTGCCGGAAGGTGCGGAAATCGACAGCTATTCTGCTTCCGGTATACCGGCATTGATGCTTTTGTTTCCGGCTAAGAAATAAATAGAAAACGACAGAAATTGCGTAAAATAGATTAAATAAACAGGTGATTTAAATTATGAAACAACAACTGATGATGCTGTTGCTGGGAACAGCTTCTGTACTTTGTAGCTGTGAGACCCAGGTAGAGCAGCACGAAAAGAATGAATTACGTGCTCCGGCATATCCGCTGGTGACAATTGATCCTTATACTAGTGCATGGTCTACTACGGACAATCTATACGACAGTCCTGTAAAACATTGGACTGGCAAGGATTTCTCTTTACTTGGTGTTGCCAAAGTAGACGGACAAACCTACCGTTTCATGGGAACGGAAGAGCTGGAACTGCGTCCTTTGGTGAAGACATCCGAACAAGGTAGCTGGACAGGAAAGTATACCACACAACAACCAGCTGACGGATGGCAGAATATCGGATTCGATGATAAAGCCTGGAAAGAAGGCGAAGCAGCCTTCGGAACCATGGAGAATGAGCATACAGCCAAAACCCAATGGGGAGAAGAATTTATCTGGGTACGCCGGGTAGCTGATATTCAGGAAGACTTGACAGGAAAGAATGTATATCTTGAATTCTCTCACGACGATGATGCCATTATTTATATCAACGGCATCAAGGTAGTGGATACAGGAAATGCTTGTAAAAAGAACGAACGGGTGAAACTGTCGGAAGAAGTAGTAGCTTCTTTGAAACCGGGGGAGAATCTGATTGCAGGTTATTGTCATAACCGGGTAGGAAACGGACTGCTGGATTTCGGATTGCTGGTAGAATTGGACGGTTACCGTTCTTTCCATCAAGCAGCACAACAAACTTCTGTAGACGTACAACCCATGCAGACTTATTATACATTTACTTGCGGTCCGGTAGATTTGAAACTGACATTTACCGCTCCTATGTTTATGGATAATCTGGACTTGTTGTCGCGTCCGGTCAACTATATTTCTTATGAAGTAGCTTCCAATGACGGTCAGAAACATCAGGTTGAGTTGTATTTCGAGGCAGCTCCTCAATGGGCGCTTGACCAACCTCACCAAGAATCTGTTGCCGACAGCTTTACTGACGGTAATTTGTTATTCCTTTGTACCGGAAGCCGCAATCAGGAGATTTTGAAGAAAAAAGGTGATGATTTACGTATCGACTGGGGACATTTCTATCTGGCAGCTGAAAAGGAAAACAGCACTTGTGCGATCGGTGACGGCAGAGAACTGCGTAAGAGCTTCCTTGATAATAAATTAGAAGCTCCTACTACAAACGGTTATGATAAACTGGCGTTGGTACGTTCATTGGGCGAAACAGAAAAGACCGATGGTCACCTGCTGATCGGATATGATGATATTTACTCTATCCAATATTTTGGTGATAACCTGCGTCCTTACTGGAACCGTGAGGGCAATGAAACGATTGTTTCCCAATTCCAGGAAGCAGAGAAAGAATACAAGACACTGATGCAGAACAGTGCTGCTTTCGACAAGAAACTGATGGAAGAAGCTACTGCTGCCGGTGGACGTAAATATGCCGAACTTTGTGCATTGGCTTATCGTCAGGCATTGGCTGCACACAAACTGGTACAGGCTCCGAACGGCGACTTGGTATTCCTTTCTAAGGAGAACTTCAGTAATGGTTCCATCGGAACAGTCGACCTGACTTATCCGGGAGCTCCGTTGCTTTTATACTACAATCCGGAATTGGTGAAAGCCACCATGAACCATATCTTCTATTATAGCGAAAGCGGAAAATGGGCGAAACCATTTGCTGCACATGATGTGGGTACTTATCCATTGGCTAACGGCCAGACTTATGGCGGCGATATGCCGGTAGAAGAATCGGGTAATATGGTAGTATTGGCTGCTGCCATTGCAAAGATGGAAGGCAATGCAGATTACGCACAGAAACATTGGGAAACCCTGACCACATGGACAGACTATCTGGTAGAGAACGGACTTGATCCTGCCAACCAGCTTTGTACCGATGACTTTGCAGGACACTTTGCACACAATGCCAACCTTTCTATCAAAGCAATCATGGGTATTGCTTCGTACGGTTATCTGGCAGATATGCTGGGCAAAAAAGACGTGGCTGAAAAGTACACACAGAAAGCGAAAGAAATGGCTGCCGAATGGGTGAAAATGGCTGATGATGGTGACCACTACCGTCTCACATTTGACAAACCGGGAACATGGAGCCAGAAGTATAACTTGGTGTGGGATAAACTGTTGAATCTGCAAATCTTCCCTAAAAATGTTGCAGAAACGGAAATAGCTTACTATCTTTCGAAGCAAAATAAATATGGTCTTCCGTTGGATAACCGTGAAACATACACCAAGACCGACTGGATCATGTGGACAGCTACATTGGCAAATGACAAAGCTACCTTTGAGAAATTTATCGAACCCATGTACCTGTTTATGAACGTGACACCTAACCGTGTTCCGATGTCCGACTGGGTATTTACAGACGAACCGAATCAAAGAGGCTTCCAGGCACGTTCCGTTGTAGGTGGATATTATATCAAAATGCTTGAAGGAAAACTGATTAAATAAAACAAAATACCATGAAGAAACTAGCTC
Source organism: Bacteroides caecimuris (assembly GCF_001688725.2). NCBI lineage: Bacteria > Pseudomonadati > Bacteroidota > Bacteroidia > Bacteroidales > Bacteroidaceae > Bacteroides > Bacteroides caecimuris. The sequence continues at coordinate 4,762,436 of NZ_CP015401.2, forward strand.
TATTCGCTTTTACGCTACTTAGTGCATGGAGTATGACTGCAAAAACAATTACCGGACCGGTGGACTATGTTAGTCCGCTGGTTGGTACGCAGTCAAAGCACGCATTATCTACCGGAAATACTTACCCTGCCATTGCGCTGCCCTGGGGAATGAACTTTTGGGTTCCGCAGACTGGTAAAATGGGAGATGGATGGACCTATACGTATGACGCTGACAAGATCAGAGGATTCAAACAAACCCATCAGCCAAGTCCTTGGATCAATGATTACGGTCAATTTGCCATCATGCCGGTAACCGGTAAGGCAGTCTTTAATCAGGATGAGCGTGCCAGTTGGTTCTCTCACAAAGCTGAAACGGCTACTCCTTATTATTATAAGGTATATCTTGCCGACCATGATGTAGTGACCGAAATTGCTCCGACAGAGAGAGCGGCTGCTTTCCGTTTCACTTTCCCTGAAAACGACCACTCTTATGTAGTGGTAGACGCCTTCGATAGAGGTTCGTTTGTGAAAGTAATCCCTTCGGAAAACAAGATTATCGGTTATACCACAAAAAACAGCGGTGGTGTTCCTGCCAACTTTAAAAACTACTTTGTACTGGTATTCGACAAACCGTTTACTTATACGGCTGCCGTAGCCGGCGGTGTGATCGACACCAACAAACTGGAAGCGACAGACAATCATGCTGGTGCACTGATCGGTTTCAAAACCCGCAAGGGCGAACAGGTAAATGTGCGTGTAGCTTCCTCTTTTATCAGCCCTGAACAGGCGGAACTGAACTTGAAAGAGCTGGGTACGGACAACATTGAACAGATTGCTGCGAAAGGCCGCAAGGTATGGAACGAAGTTCTGGGACGTATCGAAGTGAAAGACGATGATATCGACCATTTGCGTACTTTCTACTCTTGTTTGTATCGTTCGGTATTGTTCCCCAGAAGTTTCTACGAGATAGATGCTAAAGGAGACGTGATGCACTACAGCCCTTATAACGGCGAAGTACTTCCGGGATATATGTTTACCGATACCGGTTTCTGGGATACGTTCCGTTGTCTGTTCCCATTCCTTAACCTGATGTATCCATCCATGAATACAAAGATGCAGGAAGGATTGGCGAACACTTATAAAGAAAGCGGATTCCTGCCGGAATGGGCAAGTCCGGGACACAGAGGTTGCATGGTTGGAAACAACTCCGCTTCCGTAGTTGCCGATGCCTACCTGAAAGGATTGAAAGGATACGATATCGAGACATTGTGGGAAGCCGTGAAACACGGAGCGAATGCAGTGCATCCGAACGTTCGTTCTACCGGACGATTAGGATATGAGTATTACAATAAATTGGGATATGTACCTTATAATGTAGGTATTAACGAGAATGCAGCCCGTACACTGGAATATGCATACGATGACTGGTGTATCTATCAATTGGGTAAAGCCTTGAAGAAACCGAAAAAAGAGATTGAAATCTTTGCAAAGCGTGCAATGAATTATAAGAATCTCTACGATCCCGAACACAAACTGATGCGTGGCAAGAATGAAGACGGTACGTTCCAGTCTCCGTTCAATCCGTTGAAGTGGGGGGATGCCTTTACGGAAGGTAATAGCTGGCATTATACCTGGTCGGTATTCCACGATCCTCAAGGTCTGATCGACCTGATGGGCGGTAAAGACGGATTCAACCAGATGATGGACTCTGTATTTATTCTCCCTCCGATTTTCGATGACAGCTATTATGGCGGTGTTATTCACGAAATCCGTGAAATGCAGATTATGAATATGGGTAACTATGCACATGGCAACCAACCGATTCAGCACATGCTCTATATGTACAACTATTCCGGTCAACCCTGGAAAGCGCAACATTGGATTCGTGAAGCGATGGACAAACTTTATACTCCGGCTCCCGACGGTTATTGCGGTGATGAAGACAACGGCCAGACTTCTGCCTGGTATGTATTCTCGGCAATGGGATTCTATCCGGTATGTCCGGGTACGGATGAATATGTCTTGGGTACTCCTTACTTCAAGGAGATGAAGCTACATCTGGAAAACGGAAAGACGGTGACGATCTCCGCTCCGAATAACGGAGACGACAAGCGTTACATTTCATCAATGACATTGAACGGCAAAGAATATACTAAAAACTACCTGACCCATCAGGACCTGTTGAATGGCGCTAGCATTTCTTACAAGATGGATGCGAAACCCAATCAGCAACGTGGTACTAAAGAAGCCGATTTCCCTTATTCTTTCTCTAACGAGTTAAAAAAGAAGAAGTAATCATGAAGCAACCAATCAGATATTAAATAGTATACAGTAATATGCTGACATAGTAAATTGAACGCGGATAACGCGGATGATGCGGCTCTTTTTCTGATGCAAAATCAGAAAAAACGTGTTATCCGCGTCGTCTGCATCTAAATATGAATAGCTGAAAACTAATATAAAAAAAAATTGTATCATGAAAAAGTTATGTGTATGGGCAGTTGCCGCCCTTTTAATGGCAGCTTGTACTCCGAAAGCAGAAAAAGCTACGGATTCCGGTTTATTGCAGAGTAAATTCCAGACAGAAGTAGATGGAAAGAAGACTGATTTGTTCACTTTGCGTAACAAGAACAACATGGAAGTTTGTATCACGAACTTCGGTGGACGTATTGTTTCAGTGATGGTTCCCGACAAAGACGGACAGATGCGTGATGTTGTTCTCGGTTTCGATTCTATTCAGGACTATATCAGCAAGCCTTCGGATTTCGGTGCCACTATCGGACGTTATGCCAATCGTATCAATCAGGGACAGTTCACTTTGGATAGTGTAGAATATCAGCTTCCCCGCAATAACTACGGTCATTGTCTGCACGGCGGACCGCAAGGATTCCAATACCGGGTGTTTGATGCCGAATTGCTGAATCCGCAGGAATTGCAGTTGACTTACCGTGCAGCAGACGGTGAAGAAGGTTTTCCGGGAAACATCACTTGTAAAGTGTTGATGAAACTGACGGACGATAATGCCATCGATATTCAATACGAAGCGGAAACAGACAAACCGACGATTGTAAATATGACCAACCACTCTTATTTTAACCTTGAAGGCGATGCCGGCAACAACTCCGATCATTTGTTGATGGTGGATGCGGACTATTACACTCCGGTGGACAGCACCTTTATGACAACTGGCGAGATTGTTCCGGTAGAAGGAACTCCGATGGATTTCCGCACCCTGACTCCGGTAGGCGAACGTATCAACGACTATGATTTCGTACAGTTGAAAAATGGCAAAGGTTACGATCACAACTGGGTATTGAACACAAAAGGCGACGTAACCCGTAAATGCGCTTCTTTGAAATCACCGAAGACTGGTATCGTACTCGACGTTTATACTAACGAACCGGGTATTCAGGTATATGCCGGCAACTTCCTCGATGGCTCACTGACAGGAAAGAAAGGCATTACTTACAACCAACGTGCTTCCGTATGTCTCGAAACACAGAAATATCCGGATACTCCGAACAAACCGGAATGGCCGTCGGCTGTGCTTCGCCCGGGCGAAAAGTATACAAGCCAATGTATCTTCAAATTCTCAGTTGATAAATAGGTTATAAAGGCAGTTCATACCATTGAAGAACGGATTGTCTGATCAAAGATTATCCGTTCTTTATTTTAATGTATTTGTTAGTGTTTAATTGAGTTTATAGGGAAACTAGGATAATTTCCGGAATCAGTAGAATAGACGAAATGAAAAAAAATAAAACTACAAGGCTTTTTGCATCGATACTGCTTGGAGTGGCGGTTACAGCTTGTGCGTCTGCTTCTTCTAGTGGTACGGTGACGGTAGTAGATCGACCGGACATACAGTCCGTCAATACCAATTACATCGGGTATCGCGCTCCGCTTCGACCGTTGAATTTTATAAAGTTGCCGGTAGGCAGTATTCAGCCCGAAGGATGGGTGAAGAAGTATCTCGAATTGCAGCGCGACGGTCTGACCGGACACTTGGGAGAAATCAGCGCTTGGCTGGAAAAAAACAATAATGCCTGGTTGACAACCGGTGGCGATCACGGCTGGGAGGAAGTTCCTTACTGGCTCAAAGGGTATGGCAATCTAGCATATATCCTGAATGATCCGAAGATGATTGAAGAAACCAAATATTGGATTGAAGGTGTATTTGCCAGTCGTCAGCCGGATGGCTATTTCGGTCCGGTCAATGAACGTAACGGCAAACGCGAACTTTGGGCACAGATGATTATGCTCTGGTGTCTGCAATCTTATTATGAGTATTCTCAAGATCAGCGTGTCATAGACCTGATGACGAATTACTTCAAGTGGCAGATGACCGTTCCCGACGACCAGCTTCTGGAAGATTATTGGGAGAACAGCCGTGGCGGTGATAACATCATCAGTATCTACTGGCTTTACAACCATACCGGAGATGCTTTCCTGCTCGAACTGGCTGAGAAGATCCACCGTAACACAGCCGACTGGACGAAATCCACCTCCTTGCCTAACTGGCACAATGTAAATATCGTCCAATGTTTCCGTGAACCTGCCACTTATTATATGCAGACCGGAGATTCAGCGATGCTGAAAGCCTCTTATAATGTCCATCATCTGATACGGCGTACTTTTGGCCAGGTTCCCGGAGGTATGTTCGGTGCGGATGAGAATGCCCGTCTGGGATATATCGATCCCCGTCAGGGAGTGGAAACCTGCGGCTTGGTAGAACAAATGGCTTCCGACGAAATCATGCTTTGCATGACAGGCGATCCCATGTGGGCGGAACACTGTGAGGAAGTGGCGTTCAACTCTTATCCGGCTGCCGTGATGCCCGATTTCAAGGCATTGCGTTATATCACTTGTCCGAACCATGCCATCAGTGATTCGAAGAATCATCATCCGGGCATTGACAATCGTGGTCCGTTCCTTTCGATGAATCCTTTCAGCAGTCGTTGCTGCCAACACAACCATGCACAGGGCTGGCCTTACTTCACCGAACATCTGGTACTGGCAACTCCCGACAACGGAGTGGCAACAGCTATTTATGCAGCTTGCAAAGCTACAGTGAAAGTGGGCGACGGAAAGGAAATCACTCTCCGTGAAGAGACAAATTATCCCTTTGAAGAAGGCATCACTTTCACTGTTTCTACCGATGAAAAGGTTGCTTTCCCATTTTATCTTCGTATTCCTTCATGGACTCAAAAGGCGGAAGTACGGGTGAATGGCAAGAAGGTAAGTGCAGCTCCTGTAGCGGGAAAATATCTTTGCATCAATCGCGAGTGGGCGAATGGTGATCGTGTGGAATTGACGCTTCCGATGTCTTTGTCTATGCGTACTTGGCAGGTGAATAAAAACAGCGTAAGCGTAGATTACGGACCTTTGACTTTGTCTCTCAAGATTGCAGAGAAATATGTAGAGAAAGACAGCCGCGAGACTGCTATCGGCGATTCGAAATGGCAGAAAGGTGCTGATCCCCGGAAATGGCCTACTACTGAGATCTATCCGGATAGCCCCTGGAATTATTCGTTGGTATTGGATAAGAAAGAACCTTTGAAGAATTTCAAGGTCATCCGTAAATCTTGGCCGGCTGACAACTATCCTTTCACAGTAGCCAGTGTACCTTTAGAAGTAAAAGCTATCGGTCGTCCGGTTCCTGAATGGAAGATAGACGAAACGGGATTGTGTGGCGTATTGCCGGAAGAAGATGCGGTGAAAGGTGATAAAGAAGAAATAACATTGATCCCTATGGGTGCAGCACGGTTGAGAATCTCTGCGTTCCCGAACACAAAAGAATAAATTAACAACTAGAAAACTTAGAATAAATGAAACGTATTGTTTTTTTAGACTACATCCGTGTGTTTGCATGCTTTCTCGTCATCCTTGTTCATGCCAGCGAGAATTTCTACGGTGCTCCCGGATCCACCGATATGGCAGGACCGCAGTCTTTTCTTGCAAATGAAACAGATAGGCTATGGGTATCAGTGTACGATGGTTTTTCACGTATGGCAGTACCCCTGTTCATGATAGTCTCCGCCTTCCTGCTTGCACCGATGAAGGAAGAGCAGTCTATGTGGCAATTCTATCGCCAGCGCTGTCTTCGCATCCTTCCGCCGTTTTTCATATTCATGATACTGTACAGCACTCTACCTATGTTGTGGGGACAGATAGACGGAGAAACATCTATGAAGGACTTGTCGCGGATATTCCTGAATTTCCCGACGCTAGCCGGGCACTTGTGGTTTATGTATCCTCTGATAAGCCTTTACTTGTTTATCCCTATGATATCCCCCTGGTTGAGAAAAGCCACAGCTAAAGAAGAACGTTTCTTTATAGGCCTGTTCGTGTTGTCAACCTGTATGCCTTATCTCAATCGTTGGTGCGGTGAAGTGTGGGGACAATGTTTCTGGAATGAATACCACATGTTGTGGTACTTCTCCGGTTATCTGGGCTATCTTGTTCTGGCACATTACATTCGTGTACACCTTACTTGGAACCGTTCCAAACGTTTCACTGTAGGAATCATTTTAATGGTGATCGGTGCTGTATGGACTATTTATTCATTCTATGTGCAGGCTATACCCGGCGTACTCCATTCCACACCTGTAATAGAAATAGGATGGGCTTTCTGTACCATCAACTGTGTGCTTCTCACAACGGGTACATTCCTTATGTTTACATGTATCGAACGTCCGCAAGCTCCCAAGTTGGTGACGGAAACATCGAAACTTAGCTATGGTATGTACCTTATGCACATATTCTGGCTCGGACTGTGGGTGACTGTGTTCAAAAACACGTTGGCACTTCCCACTGTTGCCGCTATACCCTGTATCGCAGTGGTTACGTTTATCTGTTGTTTGGTAACAACTAAAATCATTTCGTTTATACCGGGCAGCAAATGGATAGTAGGATAACTGTCCGGAAATAGTAAGAATCTGAATAGATAATCATGTTTTTTCTGATTTTCTATTCAGATTCTTATTATTTGTTTTCACACTACTGTTATCGCATTCCTTATTTTCTTTTTTTCAGAAGTCGGCTTCTTATTGTCCTTTTCTCTATTTTTTATCGTATCTTTGACGAAGCAGGGAAAACGCACGATCGTTAATTATCTAATAACCAGCATTTATCTTTTCTTCTCAAAACTTATTTGATGGCAAAACTCTTTTATATCTAATAAATAAAGTCTTCCTACTTTCTTTTCCTCCTATAGACGTGTCACAACTTCCCATTGTCATGTTACCTATTGGTTTCATCCTTTTTTTTATCTTCGTGGTTCTTCAATTGATATATTGATTATTTATATTGTATACCTTCTAGTATTTCATTATCTTCACGCCTAAATAATAAATAGTAATGGATAAGATTGCAAAAGATTTTTTAATAAATGACGAATTGGCGCGTCATATGGCCAGTATGTCTGAAGCTATTGATACAATCGACCCACGTGAAAAGAATAAAGTCACTTATTCGGGCAAATTGATAATGCTTGTCACTTTATCAGGTATTTTTTGTGATTGTCAGAGTTGGAATGATATAGCAGACTTCGCCCGTTATAAGAAAGATTTTCTTAGAAGATTCATACCGGACTTAGAAACTACCCCGTCACATGATACATTACGCCGATTTTTTTGTATCATAAAAACGGAAAAATTAGAGAGTTGTTACAGAGAATGGGCCCGTAATATGAGGGGGGATTCACCATCCATAGAAGATTGTGACTGGTCGAAAGTTCAAATTAATGAGGGAAATGACCTTTATACGAATAGACATATAGCTATTGACGGAAAAACGATCCGTGGTGCCATCAATGCTGATAAACTGGTACAAGAGTCAGCGGGTAAAATAACAAAGGAGCAGGCATCAGTAGCCAAACTTCATGTTGTCAGTGCCTTTCTTTCTGATATGAGTCTGTCATTAGGGCAGGAACGGGTCTCAATAAAAGAGAATGAAATAGTAGCAATACCCAAATTACTGGACGACATTGATATACGACAAGGAGATGTAGTTACCATCGATGCACTTGGTACCCAAAAGAAAATTGTAGAAAAAATAGTAGAGAAACAAGCCGATTATCTTTTAGAGGTGAAAGACAACCATTTAAAACTAAGGGAAAATATCGAAAACGATGCAGAGTACTTGCTAATTTCCGGAAGAAAAAATGATTTTATCAAAAGAGCTGAAGAAACCACAGAAGGTCATGGATTTATGGTGACAAGGACCTGCATATCCTGCTCTGAGCCCAGTAGATTAGGGTTCTGTTATCGCGATTGGAAGAATCTTAGGACTTATGGAATGATAAAGACCGAGAAAATAAATATAGCCACAGGAGAAATACAAAATGAGAAACATTGTTTCATCTCTTCATTAGTGAACAATCCAGAGCTTATTCTTAAATATAAGAGAAAGCATTGGGCGGTAGAAAATGGATTGCATTGGCAATTGGATGTTACATTTAATGAAGATGATGGAAGAAAAATGATGAATTCGGCACAAAACTTTTCCACTTTAACGAAAATGGCATTGACCATTTTGAAGAATTATCAGGATGAAGACAAGAAGACTTCGGTCAATAGGAAAAGGAAGAAGGCAGGATGGAGTGATGAGTACTTAACTAATTTGATAGATACCTTTATTAAAGCCTTTTAAATCGTGCGTTTTCCCTGTTTGACGAAGAGTTATTGTTGATTCACTTTCGTTGTTCAATCAAATGACAAGAGTGATTTAATTGGATAACGATTGTGGTTTAAATGAACCACGCCGGTGGTTTGATGATAACCTTAAAATTTTTGCATGAAATATATTCACTATCAAAACATTAACTGCTAATGGCTATACTTTACGATTGGTATGAGAATCCCGGTGAGTCCGACGATTCGGAAGAGAAAGGTTTGCATCCCCGCATTTTTTTGAATGGTAAGGTGGGAACGGATAAACTGTGCCGTATGATTCACGGGCGCAGTTCGCTTTCCGTAGGTGATGTAAAAAATGCGTTCGAGATGCTTGCCCAAATTTGTGGTGAAGAACTGCGCGAGGGCCGTGAGGTGCATATTGAGGGACTTGGCTATTTTGCTCCCATCTTGCGGAGTACGCAAAAAGTGACTCGCAGCACTAAGAACAAATCATCGAAAATGGAGTTGAAAACAATCGGTTTCCGTCCCGATGCCCGTTTGCGGGGAGAACTTAGAGGCGCTAAAGTCAGCCGGAGCAAATATGCACGCCATTCGGAATCCTTGTCGGCAGTGGAGATAGATAGGCGGCTGAAGGAATATTTCGCCAATCATGACGTAATGCTTCGTTACGATTTTCAGGAAGTATGTTGCATGACACGGACTACGGCTAACCGTCATCTCCGGCGATTGCTGGAAGAAGGCAAATTAAAAAATATCGGCAAGCGTATGCAGCCGATTTATGTGGCTGCGGCAGGCTATTACGGGGTGTCTTGCGATGTGCTCCGGCGGTAAGCGGAAACGATTTGAGTAAGCGTCGGTTTGAAGTGTGTCGGTGAAAGTGGTGAAAGCGTGATAGAAGGGCTTTTGCATGGTCGCTTTCACCCGCTTTCCTGCTCTGGGCGGAGGTTTCGGGAAGAAGGTGAAAGCGGTGAAGGCTGTAGTCTTATAGATGATTTACTTTCATTTTTCTGATTGAATAGTAAGGCTTTTGGGGCTATCTGCTAAATTGATAATATCTCTGCTTAGAGGGGGATTATTTAATAGCATCGAACTTCAGTGTCCCGTTGACGTAGATAATTTTCAAAGTACGGTTGCCCTTTATTCCCATATCAATGAAACTGACCTTGTATAAACCATTTCCCAATGCAACTACTGATGTTACTTTAGATATGTCGTTTGGTCCGTCTTGAAGAGTACCAGTTCGGAAGTTCCATATCGCATATCCTTCGCCGTCAAACTCGTACTTGTCTTTCAGTTGCTTTTGCAATTTGGCAGTACAATGTTTTTTTACTGCCGGAACATAATTCTTTGTTCCAAAAACGTAGTTTGCGTAGAAATCTTTGATGAACTGAATGGTTTTGGTATTGTCCTCGAGACAACAAGCTTGAATTTGTATGGATTGTAGGGCAAATCCTAGATGAATGATATATAAAAATAAAATCTTTTTCATATTCATATATTTATGTATTTTGAAAATCTTAATTTAGATTGCGACGCAATTGCAATAGCGTCTTAATATTGACGGACAAAGATACAAAAAGAAACGTAGACTGAAAAAATACTATCAGATTCTTTATATTTGTATTTCTTTTCTTATATTTGTGATTCAAGAGCATAAGATGTGGAAAATGATGAAACAGTCTATTTATTCTTTTAAACAATTACTGTCAGGAGGCTTGCTTTGTTGCGCGATTCTGTTGGCAGCCTATATGTTTCAGGCATTTTTCCCTGAAATGTATGTTGATGCGTTTTCATCTTCCATACATCTTTCAATGTGGCTGACACTCTTTGTGAGAGCATTATTGTGGACATTCCGTGAGAGGGAGGCACATGGTATACCTTCCGAAATAACGGACTGGCAGTGTATCGCTGCTTTTCTTTTAATTACAGCAGATCAGATATATATCGTTATGCCAAAAGAAATACATCAGGAGGTGGCACCGGCATTGTCTACCTATACAATTCCTACTTTAGTGGTGGTTGGCATATTGATAGCCGGTATAATTAAGTATTCGATTTTATTATATCAAAAATTGCAGAATGAACGACAACAATCTATTATTCAATCTCAAAAGTTGCAGCAATTGCTGACTTCTCCTTTATCTGTCCAGAGAAGTATTTCTTTAGTTCGTAAATTGATAGAGAATAAATCTATAGCTCAATTGTCTGTCCAAGACTATCTATCATTGGTAGAAGGGTGTAGAACGATAGATCCTGGCTTTTTTGGTTGGTTGAAGTCTCAAAACTTTCAGCTTCCTCCACGAGATATTGTATTATGCATATTGATTCGAATGTATAAAACCAAAGAAGAGATACTATCTGTTTTATGTATAAGCGACGGATCTTATCGCACTATGCGATCACGTGTCCGAAAGCGTTTAGGGATTGTAGATAAAGAATTGGAGGCTTTTTTACGGGATATTGATTAATTGTTTTTTATCTTTATGTATTTAATATTTCTATTAGTTTGACGAAAGACTTAATTGTTGCAAGCATTCCTGACATCGCTGCACAATAAAACCATACTCGTTTATTAGAATATGATTTTTCTGGCATACATTTGATTGCGCCTATTGTTAGTATGATCCATGAAAGAAAATCGAAGAAACGGATGAGAAACAGTTGAATAATGGGATCAATGTTATCTATAAAAAGATCTAGATAACACATGCTGATACAAACAGCACATGTACTGCAATAAAGTATAATATAGCGAATCATTGTCATGGATTATTTATACAATTCTCATAATCTTTATTTGCTATTCTTATATTTGCTTTATATATTGCTGTTTCTTTCAAGCAACATGGTGAGAGAGGCCCCGTACCTTTACAGTTTGTAGCTATAGCATTTTCATATTCCGTTTGTGCTTGTTTGTATGCTGCTTGTCTCAATTCTTCACATTTGCTATTACCATTTCCTTCTTTGCGTGTTTTTAAAATCTTTCTTTTCGTAAACTCATGACTTTTGGCATACAGACTGAATAATGACAACCGTTCCTCTTCACTCAATCTTAAGAATACCGTACGCTCACGCAAGCCTTTATTAGCCTCATCCATTTGTCGGAGTTCTTCTTCCAGATTCGCTTTTTTGATGAAATCTTCCACATACTCATCATTATTCAGATCTTCCATGAGTTTGTCATATTCTTCATCATTTAGTTTGGATGTATAAGCACTAAACTTGTCTGCTAATTGTTCGCTACATCTTTTAAATTCATAAAACTCATCTGAATTGGCAACGGAATCTATCAATATATTTCCTGTATTCCAAGTTTGAAAGAACAAGCTGCGTGTTTGGGCAATTGAGTTTATTTCTGTTGCTGTCTCATTTGCATAGTTGTATTTGTATTCATCGGTGCTACAACTATAAATAAGGAATGTGGTCAATAATATTCCAAACAGTGTAATTACATATATACTACTCCGTTTTTTGTTTTTGCTTTTCATAGCTTGTTTATAATTTGAATTAGAATAAGCAAAGAAAGGAATTTTATAGCAATTAGATGGAACATTCTGTGCAAAAAATGAAATAATCTGTTCAAATAGCTGTTTGATGGCTATGGCAATTCATATATCAATGTTACAATTTAGGTATAAAATGACTTTTTTTAGGCTCTAAAAGTGCGCCAAATGCCTGTCTGACAGGGGTAGGGGTGTAACACCCCCTTGAATTGCATTTGTTATGCTCGTATCTTTGTGAAAAATAATATTATGAAAACAATAACAAAGCTGATTCCTGTTATTTTCCTTTCTGTTATTATGGGAGGTTCTCTTTTTTATTCTTGTTCACAAGAGAAGAAAGAGGAGATTGCTGTTGTACTTCCGTTGGATGCAGCTTTGTCGCAGGCTGGAGAAAATCGTGTTGAACTTGAGAAGGCATTACATCGTTATCAATCCAATCCATCGGATAGCTTGAAATATAGGGCAGCTTGTTTCCTGATAGAGAATATGCCATTTTATACCTATTATAAAGGTAAGCTGCTGGAACAATACCTCACCTTCTTTACTCTCTTGCAGGAAGCACGGAGTAAAAAGATATATCCACAAGCAATGGTGGATTCTGTCAGAAGGATGTATGGACCGTTTTCTTTAGATTCTTTGCAGTATTGCAAAGACGTTTTGACAGTCGATTCTGCTTATTTATGTAGTAACATCGACTGGGCATTTAAAGTTTGGCAGGACCAGCCTTGGGGGAAGAATGTCTCTTTTGCCGATTTTTGCGAGTATATTCTTCCTTATCGTATTGGTGATGAAACATTAAGCTATTGGCGTGAGGATATTTATCGAAAGTATAATCCTTTGCTTGATTCGCTGCGTGCTTCCACGGTTCTTGATATAGAAGATCCGCTTGTTGCTGCCCGTTGTTTGTGTGATTCTCTTCGTAAACGTAGCCGCTTCTTTACAACTACGATTCCGCAAGGACTACCTCATGTAGGACCGGAAATTGCACAAAGCGTTTCGGGCAGTTGCCGTGAACTTTCCGATTATGTTGTTTATGTTTGTCGTGCGTTGGGAATCCCTTGTGCCATAGATTTTATGCCCCTTCATGGAGGTGGGAATGATGGGCACCAATGGGTGTCGTTCGCAGATAAATATGGTACGCTTTATTTTCAGGAGTATCCGGATAAGATAAAAGAAGTCCGTAAGGATAAGATGTGTGAAGCTTCGAAAATAAAGGTTTATCGGAATACGTTCAGTCTTAATCGTGTTATGCAGGCAGAAATGCAACGCTTGGATACGGCTGTTGTGCCTTTCTTCCGAGATCCGCATATCGTTGATGTGACAGCCGATTATGCAAAGACATACAAGAAGAGGCTGGAGATTCCCACATCTATGCTTTATTCGGGAAAGCCCCGTTCGCGTATCGCTTATCTTTGTGGTAGTAGCCGCATGGATTGGGAACCTGTGGCATGGGCGGAATTTGATGGTAAACATCTTGCTTTCAGCGATGTCCAGATAGAACCCGTCATGCGGATAGCAACTTACGAACGGGGAAGGCTTCGTTTTTGGACTGATCCTTTTGAAATGACTGTTTCCGGTGAATTTCATGTTTTTGCTCCGTCAGATAGTGTTCAGGATGTAACGCTGTTTGCTAAATATCCTTTGTGGCAAGATGAGAAGTATCAGAAACGTATGATAGGAGGTGTTTTTGAAGGAAGCAATGATCCGGATTTTCGTCAGACGGAGGTGCTTTTCCTGATAGAAAAGCAACCCGAACGGTTACGGACAATGGCGTATTCCCGTTCTTTGACGCCTTTTCGGTATGTCCGCTATATAGGACCGGAAAAGGGGCATTGCAATGTGGCGGAAATAGAGTTTTATGAAGCGGGTGGACTGTTGCCATTAAGCGGCAGAGTTATAGGTACTCCCGGTTGCTATCAACAGGATGGCTCGCACGAATATACGAATGCATTTGACGGTAATACTGAAACGTCTTTTGATTACACGGAACCCTATGGCGGCTGGACTGGGCTAGACTTAGGCACGCCAAAGGTGATAGATAAGATAATTTATACGCCTGCCAATCGGGATAATTATGTTCGTTCGTTGGATGAATATGAGTTATCTTATTGTACAAGGAGAGGGTGGAGGACGTTAGGACAGCAAACGGCGATGTTGGATTCGCTGGTTTACAAGAGGGTTCCTAAAGGGGCGTTGCTGTTGTTGCAGAATCATACACGAGGGAAGCAGGAACGGATTTTTGTGTATGAGGAGGGAAAGCAGGTGTGGAAGTAGTAAGTTGCTTTACATATTTGTTAATTTTAAAAGTATTTTGTTATGAGAAATGTAAGGAGTTTTTGGAGGATAGTCGTAAAAGTCTTTTGTTTGGTATTGTTGTTTATCTTTTATATTGGATGTGAAGCGGATATTGATATTCAAGAGAATGTTAATGATGCTACAAATGCTAATTTTAGCGTATATCTTGATTTAGATCCTGATATGTTGCGTAGTAGGAACGGAAATGAAGATAGTGCTATGGAAATCTTTTTTCAAGCTAACGCTCGTTTTTATACAAATGTGAAAGTAAAAGATGGTCGACTTCAGTATGTTGGCGATCGAAATATTAATATGTCGAAACGCTTATTTGATTATTTGCAATTAAATTTAAATGAGACAAATATTAGGATAGAGAAAGGTGAAATAGAAATCATAGATTCTAATAAAAATAATGGTTTTGAATTAGTATCAACGAAGATTCCTGTTAAACGTATAAAAATAAAAACGCGTGGTTTTGAAGGACTGGATGATGATTATACAAGAATTGATTTTCAAGACGATGAAGAAGAAATAGGGAATAACGTAATTGATGCTATGCGGCAATATTTTCTTAATGATGTTACCGACATAAGGGATTTGGTAGATTTTAATTCAACAACATGGGGGCAAGGTGGACCTATTCGTAGTGACTATTTTTCATATAATGGTAATGAGGTGCAATGGACAGTTGTGAATGGAACAGCTTCAACTAACTATCAACGAGAAATAAATTCTATTTGTACGGATATATGTATAGAAGAACCAAATTATAATAATTATGAAATACAGATACGTTACTGTGAAGGAGGAACGGCTCTTCGTCTGCGAACATCTGATTATGGAACTTATTTAGAGTTATTGAATGCTGTTGGAGTAAAAGGTTAATGTTTTTATGAAATATAGTTTGGCGATTTTATCTCTATTATACTTTTTTTCAGCTTGTGCTTCTCTCAAGCAGAAGGAAAATATTGACTCAGTGGAATCAGAAATGATTATTTTTCTTCAGGAAACGTTGAAAACTAATTACGGAAATAAAAATGCACTCTGCTTATTTGTGCAGGCTTTGGAACGCTATCATTTTAATTATTTATTGGATGTAGACAAGGATAGGTTAAAACGAATAAATGAAAAGCTTTACACGGGTGGCATCCTTTATTCCTATTTCCTTGACGAAGCTATCCTAAATGATTCTTGTATGTTGTTTGTTCCAGCTGGTGTTTCTCCGTCAGAATATCGTCGTTCTGATGTTTGTCGGCAGGCATTAAGGAAGTTGCAGGTTAAAGATTCCTGTTCTGTTGTTTTCATTGTCGATTCCGCAAAGTATGTGTACAGTAAAGCTCAAGTGGAGAATATTCTCTTGCCATTGAAGAAGCGAGAAGATGGTTTTACATATTGGCAAAGGGAATTGCAACAAGCGGTTCATCCCGCTTTGAAGGCAATTGCCAAGGTTGAAGATGAAACTGGAGGGAATCCTCCTTCGTCTGTGCTATTTGGGATGATCGCTAATAATACGGAGAATATTTGTGAAGGCTTTAAGGATGATCGGGAGGTGCAAATGTTTCTAACGCTTTATTTTTGGAAGTATTTGTGTCATTTTGCAAATATAGATTTCTATACAGGAATGGATAAAACAAGTGAAGTAATAAAATGTAAATAAGGAGAATATGAAAAAAAGTATCTTTTTATTCTTTCTGGGAATAATATTGTTTGTTTGCCAGACAAAAGCATCTACAATAAACGATGTGTCTGCTGTAGAGACAGAAATGATTAACTTTTTCCGTTCTACATTGCAACGTAACTACGGCAGTTCTGACGGAAAAGCAGTAAAGTTGATGATGGATGCTCTTCTGCATTATAAATTTCATTATATTATTGATGTGGACAAGGAGGCTTTGAAAGCTATTAATGACAAACTTTATCCAGATATGTTTGGGCGCTATTTTGTAGAGACTAATGAGCAGCCGATTGATTCACTTCATACGAATTGGGAACGGTATGATCCTTATCATATCATTTGTAGCTATAAGTTTAAAAAACAACTGAATGAAGAAACTTATTACCAGAAGGAACTGTCACAGGCTACATCTCCTTTATTTAAGGAAGTATGTAATGCGTATGAAGCAACCGGCAGTTTACCTTTTACTGTCGTTTGGGGAAAGATCCGTGACAACAAATATCAATGTTTAGATGCTTTTGAAACAGATAGGGATGTTCAGATGCTTTTCGCTTTCTTCTTTTGGCGTTATTTATGTTATTGCGTGAATATTGATTTTATGACAGGAAAGGATAAGACGAAGTTATATATAGATATGAGAAAATAAGAAGTATAAGTTTAATTTCATCAATAAATTGGTGATAAATCATTTTTATAATATGAACAGACTGAAAATTTATTTGGCAATAGTCTTGGCATTGATATTTATGTCAAGTTGTGGCTCTTCTGCTAAGGTAGCAAAGAATCGCGATGAAATGAAGAGTGATTCAAGAATATGGGATTATCTTGACGTCAGTGATAGAGAACGTGCATTAGTTGATTCTATTGTAGCATTGGATGAATATGCTGTATTCCTTGATTCATACAAAAAGTATCGGACAAAGAAGAATGCTATGCGTGAGGGCGAAGATGTGGAACAAACGAAAGAGTTTGCGGAATATTCGGTAGCGTGTTCTAAAATATTAAGAATCACGGATGAGTTGAAGTTAAGTGTGAATGCATCTGTTGCTGTGTTTAAGAAGATGCGTGAAGTTGCTAATAATAAATAGAATCAATAAAGAATATGATCCGGGAAGATAAAACGCCAGCTAAAAAGATGCTGTCGACCAAGAATAACATTTATATAGGACTGTGTATCTTATATCTAGTGTTGTTAATGATAAACAGGAAATATCCAATAGGAGATATAACACTGCATATCGTTTATCTTTCAACCTGGTCTTTCCTTTTATTGTGGGAAATTGTAGATGTACTAATAAATAGAAAGAAGAATATTAGCTTCATAGTTATAATTTCGATGGTGCTGGTTATGTACATTGCAAATATGTTGAGGTAAAAAATAATGTTGTAAATATATTTTTGAAAAATGTTTTTTGTTGATATAATAATTAAAAAGTTGAGAACAATGAGAGCTATTTTTAATTTAATTGTACTGTTGTTATTTGTTTCATGTAGTCAGGAATATGAAAAAGAACCTGAATTTAAAAGCTTGAAATTGGGTAATCAGCATACCCTGTTAAGTTGTGGAAAAGAACAAACAAACTGGGAAGATGATTTAAATTATTCGTTTAATGGTGCAGGAAAGGACTCTTTACAATGTAGTAGTTTGGAGATGATAGAGTATTCTTTGTTAAAAGATAGTACGATATTAGGGCATCAAGCTATCAAAGAAATAATTGCAGATAGTATGTTTATTCCGATTTACGGAGATTCTATAAATGTTAATAGGTTCAAATTATGGTCGTTTCTGGAACTTAATTCAATGTTCAATGTAAATGCAAAATCTTTGTATATGACGAAAAAGATGGATATTTTGAGAGAGTATCTTAATGAGCAGTTGAAGATAGTAAAAATTAAATGGAGGTATAATAAGAATGAATATTTTGAAACTAAGTGCTTGGTGACAGATGAACAGATGGTTTATGATGATATATTGTCGAATATTCGGTATATAACAATAGAAGTACCGGCCAATAATAAAACTTTCTCAAGAAAAATTGTTAAAACACGTGGTGGTGATCCAGGATATGACAAATATCCAATCTCGTATGATAAAATGTCCTCTACTTATGTTTGTTATGCATCCAATCATACTGTAGGAGCAATTGCATATTACTATGTTCAGGTTTCGGGAACTCGATATCCTGATGGAACAAAATCAATAGATTATGCTCAATATGAGGCACCTCATGATTCGAAACCTGGATTTTATGCGGTAGGTCAAATACAAGCGGAAGTTGAATATGGTAAAAATGGAACATTCTCTTATAATTATGCAGTTGGGGTTGGTACAAAAGAAATTACAATTTCAATGAATGGATCAAGTTTTACTATGTATGGAGAAGATTCTGGTGCTGTTGGTGGTGAGGGCTTTTCTGCAAATGCGT
Source organism: Bacteroides caecimuris (assembly GCF_001688725.2). Classification (NCBI taxonomy): domain Bacteria; kingdom Pseudomonadati; phylum Bacteroidota; class Bacteroidia; order Bacteroidales; family Bacteroidaceae; genus Bacteroides; species Bacteroides caecimuris. Next base: position 4,780,952 of record NZ_CP015401.2, read on the forward strand.
TAGACTAATTTAATATGTATATTATGCGAACCGTTTTATTTCTAGTTAGTATCGTTTTTAATATAGTTGGTATAGCAACTGCTAACGAAGCATTAAACCGTTGTGATACTCTTCCATCTGCGCAAATGGATTTGTTTACTTATGGAAGTCCGTCTATCGTAACAAGTGAGATGAATTTTAGAAATCTGTTTCGGAATTTTCCCATTTATGTAGATAATGCTAATGAAATAAAACTGCTATATTATCACTATATGGAAACGATTAAAAACAAGAAGCAAATAAAAAGCTATGTGAAGAGAAATTTTCCACCATATGTTCCCAATTGGGGAGTAGCTGGAAGTCAAGGAGGAAATTCTGATATTGGTGAATTCTCTACTTGGCGTTTCACAATTGAACAAGACCCTTTTCAAACAATAGATGAAGACATTGTCAGTAAGATGATGCGGGAGGTTAAAATAGGCTATGAAGTATGGGAGGTTGTGTTTAAATTGTGGGATACGACTTATCATTATTATATGTTTGTGAATGCTAAAACGCAGGCAATTGTGAAGTGGGGGAATATTTTTGGAGCCAATATACCACAAAGCCATATTGATTTCATAAACCAAAAATACAAACGAGATGCCAAAAAGCATATTGAGGTTGTTCCGATTTTTCATCATCAATAACGGAAAAACATGATAGAGTATGAATTTGAGTCCGAAACATGCGATGGAACGTGCGTATTGGGTGGCGTATAATAATTAAAATATTTACTAACAAGAATACTCCTTTTAGTTTCAATTAAAAATGAACCGAAAGAATCTATTAAAATATATCGCAACGGCATTATTGGGCAGTGTAGCTGCCTATGTGTCGATTAAATTACCTTTATTACATGCGGAAACAATCTTTTTTTTGACTGTTATTGCAATGCTAATCATATATATGTATGCGAATAAAAAAATACGGTATATGATACAGTTGTCTTTCCTGTGGGGAGTAATATATGCACTTGTAATAATGGTATTTCGAGGTGTATCTCGGAATCATGCCATTCTCATCGGTTTTCCTGCTATTGTGTTGTTTACTTGGGCATTGGCTTATGTCTATCGCAATAAGCTTTCTGCTAAGAATATATTGGCAGTCTCTTTGGTGACTCTTATTTTATTGGAAGGACCGGTACGGATTATAAACTATTCTTCCACACTGGTTTCCTTGCCGTCTTTTATTTTTAATATAACAGGTATACTTATTGGCAATATGTTGTTTATAAAGCGCAATAAGGTAGCAGGTTTTTCCTTTTTAATTGTATTTGGATGTGCGGTATGGATGTTTTGTGAAGGAGGTGCCACGTGGGCAAATAGAATATTTAATGGAACTTTTACAGGTAAAATCTGTACTCCGGACGATAATTATAAATTGTACGATGAGAAAGGAGATGTGCTGTTTTTATCTGAAATGGAGGGCAAAATTGTGTTATTGGATTTTTGGTGTAACGGCTGTGGAGCCTGTTGGCGGAAGTTTCCTGTGATACAGAGCTTATATGATACACATCGAATGAATGGTAACGTTGTTATTGCCGGAGTTTTTGTTGAGAGTAAGAACGGGGAGTATGAGAATAATATGAAGACATTCCATAGGAAATATACTTTCCCGGTATTCAAAGTTTCTAAAGAGGATTCTTTAGTGAAGAAACTGGCAATAAAATCTTTTCCAACAATTGCTGTGATGGATGCAAACGGAGTCTTTCGAGGTTTGGGAAGTACTGAAGTTGTGATGAATATATTTGATGATTTGGTGGAGAGTTTAAAATAGTGGAGAAACAATGAAATCTTGAGTAAGTAACTAAAAAACAATATAGCTTATGATCCGGGAAGATAAAACGCCAACTAAAAAGATGCTGTCGACCAAGAATAACATTTATATAGGACTGTGTATCTTATATCTAGTGTTGTTAATGATAAACAGGAAATATCCAATAGGAGATATAACACTGCATATCGTTTATCTTTCAACCTGGTCTTTCCTTTTATTGTGGGAAATTGTAGATGTACTAATAAATAGAAAGAAGAATATTAGCTTCATAGTTATAATTTCGATGGTGCTGGTTATGTACATTGCAAATATGTTGAGGTAGATAGAAACAAGATGATAAAAGATATAAATTTAATATATGCGAAAATGAAATATACACGGACATTATTAATTATTGTATTTGCTTCTGTTGCCCAGCTATTTTACGGGCAAGAAAGATACACAATCAGCGGTGAGTTTCCAGATCGTTCTTTGGATGGTGAGTATGTGTTTCTATATGAACATTCAGCTCTTGTTGAAGAACCTGAACGTATGAAGCAAGCATTCAAAGATACCATACTGGTAGTTGGTAATACATTCCATTACGAAGGAACGCTCAACCGGAAACCTTTTTTGGCTTCTCTCTCTTGCAGTAAAGGTAGACAGTTTCGTTATAATACCTCTTTCGTTATAGAACCGGGGGATATTCAACTTCGCATTGTTGATTGGGGAAGTGAGGGGAATGTTTCCGGTGCTCCTATTAATAATGATTATAATGCGTACATTATCGAATGTAAAAAGCAAGTAGACAAGATGCTCTATTTGATGAGAACCAAGCGGGAAGAGGAAGCGATGAAAAGTGATGCACGTCTAAATGCGTCGTTTCGAGATGCGTATATACGTTCCACAGAAGGTCGTTTGCTTTTTGGAGAAAAATATGCCCAATATCCCGATGTTATCCGATCTTGGTTGGCTATGTATATAGACCCTATTAATCAAACTGCGGGAGATGAGGCTATTTTATCGCGATTCTTGCATGTTGTCGATTTAATGCCTGAGGCAGAACGCGATATTCTTTTAGCTTGGCGGGAGTATAGAATCGAGTTGCAAGAATATATGGTAAAAGCCAAGGCCTTGAAAGACAGTCTGGATGCTAAAAGACCTCGCTTTATTGAGGTTGTTCCTAGTCATTCATCATCAACAACGGAAAAATTATGATAGGATATGAAATAGCTATTAATGATCAGTCACCTGTGGTTGTCACGTCACCTGATGTGGCATCTGTCATGGTGCATAGCAATTACTCTTTCGGTGATAGTGTGTATGTAGGAGGCTTGGATACTTCGAGAAGAATCGTTTGGGTAGATGAAAAACTGAAAGTGGGAGATAGGATTCGAATAAAGGTTGTTGAAGTGTCAGCGGTATCTCCTACTGTGAAGATGATCTATGATCGGGAAGAATTGAAGGCAAAATACGAACAGCTTAAAGCCGAGCTTGAGGCAAAGGGACTTATATAGAATATTGATATGAAAGGACTTTTAGTAAAAAACAAAGATAAAATTAGCAAGGCTGGCATTCCTCAAAATGGAGTTGGTCTTATTGCTAATATTACTTGGCATAGTGGTGCGTCTTGGAGCGTTGGTGGTTTGCGGGTGTCTGATGAGATGCATTTGGTATGGGACGGAGGACTATTGGAAGTCGGGGATGTGATAGAAGTGGAAGTGGCAGAATTTGATGAGGCTTCGGCGACTGTTTGGGAGGAAAAGCATTGCTGTCCGACACAAACGGCATCGGACGACACAGATAATCCGAAGGAATGGGAACATAAACTGGATCTCTACTACCGATTGAAAAAGGTATTGGAGGATGAGAACTTAATTTAATACTAGGATAAAAATGATAAGACTCCTTTATATTTTGTTTGCCGCAGCGTGTATAGGCAGTATATTTGTATATTCCCACCAATTTACAGACGCATATATTGTGCCTAAATGGTGCTGCGCTTTGTTTGTGCTGTTATGGATGCTGGTGTGTGCTGCATTTTTGGCATTGCAGCGTAAATCCATAGTGACGGATATGACGATATGGGGGAGTATCATTGTTTCCTGTTGTTGGGTGCAGGCTGTTTATGGAATATTGCAATACGTAGGTTTATTTCCTTCTCATGCAACCTTCCGTGTGACCGGTAGTTTTGATAATCCGGCAGGATTTGCCGCTTGCCTTTGTGCCGGATTGCCTTTTGTCGTTTTTCTGATCATACATAAAAATAAGTATATTCGATATGCCGGATGGTTGGCAGGGGGAGTGATGGTGTTGGCGATATTCTTATCTCATTCGCGATCCGGCATGGTAAGTGTTATTGCGGTATGTATCATGTATTTGTGTGGAAGATTCGTTCATGGGAGATTGTGGAGATATTTGCTATCGGCATCTATGATAGGATTGTTAATAATCGGCTCCTATTGGTTGAAAAAAGATTCGGCAGATGGTCGGTTGTTGATTTGGCGGTGTGGCTGGGAAATGGTGAAAGATGCTCCTTGGACGGGACATGGCATCGGAAGTTTCGAGGCTAAATATATGGACTATCAGGCGGATTATTTCAAAGAATATGGTTCGCAAAATCGCTATGCAATGTTAGCGGATAATGTAAAGCAGCCTTTTAATGAATATTTGGGAGTTCTGATTAATTTCGGTATTGTCGGATTGGCTTTGCTTTTAGGTATTGTGGGGGCGCTTGTGTATTGTTATAGGCAAAATCCTACACTGGAAAAGAAAATAGCTCTTTATGCTTTGCTATCAATAGGCGTATTCTCTTTCTTTTCCTATCCGTTTACGTATTCTTTCACGTGGATGGTGACATTTCTTGCCGTTCTCATGTTGGCTGCTGATTATTTGAATCGGATAAAGATAGGCACCACATGGACCAGGAATATACTGTATTCCGTAACGGTGGTGTCTTGCTTTTGGGGACAGATTAGGCTGGGCGAACGTACACAGTCGGAACGCAGTTGGCAGGAGGCTTCGGAGTTAGCTCTTTGTCATTCGTATGATGAGGCGCTTCCGTACTATGTGAGTCTGAAACACCGATTCGAAGATAATCCTTATTTCTTGTATAATTATGCTGCTGTTTTCACGGAAGCCAAAGAATACGAGAAGGCTTTGAAGGCAGCATTGGAGTGTCGCAAGTATTGGGCAGATTATGATCTTGAATTATTATTGGGTGATATTTATAAAGAAAAAAAGGATCATAAACAGGCTGAAGAATACTATATGAGTGCTTCGTATATGTGTCCTAGTCGTTTTCTTCCTCTTTATCAATTGTATGAACTGTATAAATACATAAGTAACACAGAGAAGGCTTCGGAATTGGCAAAGATACTTTTGGAAAAGCCTGCAAAAGTAAATTCGGCGTTGATAAGGAGAATACGATATATGGTGAAAAAAGATGGTTTAATTAATAGTGTACGAAGATGAAAAAGAATTATAAGATCATACTTCTTTTCTGCTTATTGCTAGGCGGAATGCTCTCTGATGCTTCTGCAAAGAGAAAAAACTCCTTCGTAAGAAAGGATGAAATATTTTCTTATTATTCGAAGTTTGTTTCCGAGGTTTGGGACATCTCGTGGAAGAAACCGAAAGGCTTTACGGATTTGATGAAGAGCGAGACGTGGGCGTTCGGCAAGAAAGACCCTTATTCTTTATTTTATCGGCTGACCGTTGAGTCAGTCGATAAGGATTGTCTCATCATGTATCCCGAACTGAAGATGGTGACGTCTTTCCCTGATATTGCATGGACTGAAAAATGTGGAAAACCGGAATTTCTGAGAAATTATGTTATGATGGAGGTCGGTGATTCTTTGATTGAAGAACGACTGACGGTGTTTTCCGGAACTGAGGCTTCGATGAATGCAGATACGGTGTTCGTGTTCCGCACTGCATTGAAGAACGTTTATAAAAGGTATTCATATTGTACAAGCATCTATGCCTACAAGGAAGGTCGACCGCCTATGATATTCCGTTGCTTTTTTACAGAAAAAGGAAGGGCAAAGGAAAAGCTGTATCTTTCAAAGTTCTACAAGTCGGTGAACTACGGAAACAATAAGGAATGGAAAATGGATGCTGATAAAATGCGTGAGGCTTCTTCCCGGATATTCTATTCGTTTACGAACGCAGAACGGAAGGGGCTTTTTAGTGAGTATCAGGTGGAGTGTGAGCGAGACTTTCATATAAAATTGAGTATGCCGGCAGGATTTGAGACTATTGATAAAATGGTCTCATTCAGAGTAAATGAAGGAAGAAACATTGGTGTATTTTATAGTTTGTTGTTGGAATCAAGAGATAAGGACTGCCTGATGCTATATCCGCTTTTTATTGAAAATCAATCTCATGGCATTGCTAAAAATATGACTTATGGTGAAGTAAAGGCTGCATTGAATTTAGCACCGGAAGAGAATGAATGTATGAGAATGAATTTGGTGAATGGCAAGTTTACGCTTGGTAAGAGTAAAGTACCCGACCGTTCAAAGGAAACGGTACAGTTCGACACTGCCCGCTATATGAGAGTGATCGCAGAGGAGAATATGGAGAATTATTGCAATGCCGATACAGTATATGTATATGAAGTTCCGTTATTGAAACCTTATAAAGGAGTTTATACGAAGTGTATCGGGATAAATATGGTGAAAGAGGGGCATCCGTATGGAATGGCAAAAATCCTTCTGATGGAAGGAGACAATGCGAAAGATAAATACATGAAACAGTTTTTCGAAAGTATACGTTACAGTGATAGTATGCTGGATTATAAGGCGAGAATGAAATCGAAAAATTATAAAAAGAAATAACCATGAGAAAGTATATCCTTTATTTGTTAGCTATCCTGTTGGCAGCCTGTTCGAAAAGTGTGCCTTATTCTGACGAAACTATTAAAAACGACTTGCGTGTACCTGCTTATCCGTTGCTGATGCTCCACCCGCATCTGCGTTTATGGTCGACAGCAGATCAGCTGACAGAGAAGAATATGACTTTCACAAACGGAAAGAATCTTCCTTTTGTCGGTTTCCTGCGGGTGGACGGAACGATGTATCGTTTTATGGGTAGTCGTGATCTGCCTATGCAAGCCATTGCACCAATGGCATACGATTATGAAAGCTGGGAAGGAAAGTACACCTCTCTTAGACCGGATGAAGGCTGGGAGCAACCGGATTTTAATGATCAATATTGGCAGGTAAATGAAGGTGCATTCGGTACACGCGACAGACGTGAAACGAGAACGCAGTGGCTTTCAACTGATATATGGGTGCGGAGGGAAATCGTGGATATTGATCCATATTTGCTTGAGAACAAGAAGATTTATTTGCGTTATTCGTGTGACGACCGGATACAGCTGTATCTTAACGGAATACAACTGGTGGATGCGGAGCGGATGGCGATAAACCAAATGATTGAATTGCCCGATGCAGTTTTAAATACAATGCGGAATGGGAAGGCACTTATTGCCGCTCATTGCAAAAATGAGCAGGGCAGTGCGCTGGTCGATTTCGGTTTGTTTGCTGAAGAACCGGGAATGTTGGTAGAAAGCATAGCTCCTGTTGCTTCCGAAAAAGAGTGGGTGGCGAAATATACTGTAGATGATCCGGGAGAAGGTTGGGATACGGTTGCGTTCGATGATACTTCCTGGATGCAGGGATATGGTGCGTTTGGCACGGAAGGCGGGCAAAATGTGAAGACGCCTTGGAATACCAAAAGGCTATGGATCAGGAGGGAAGTCTCATTCGATCCTTCCTTAGTGAAAAGCAGACAACTTTTTGTGCGTTATTCGTATAATGACGGTATGCAACTGCTTATTAATGGAAAGGAGCTTGTTCGTACAGGAACGAAGGCACGCAACGACGTGAAAGTGCAGATCCCGGATTCTATCTTAGAAACAATGAAAGATGGAAAAGCCTTGTTTGCAGCACGTTGCGTGAATTGGGGAGGTACTTCCTTTGCTGATTTCGGGTTGTATGGTGAGCTGAAAGAAGCCGGGCAGAAATCAGTGGATGTGCAGGCTACCCAAACACATTATATTTTTGATTGTGGAGATGTGGAATTGAAACTGACATTTACGGCTCCTTATTTATTGGATGATTTGGAACTGTTAAGTCGTCCGGTTAATTATATTTCTTATCAGGCTAAGGCCTTGGACGGTAAGGAGCATGATGTCGCTATTTATTTTGAAATGGATCCTCATAAAGCCTTTCGTGCCGGACAGTCTACGGAGATGTATGAAAAAGACGGTTGGGTGATGATGAAGACTGGTCGGGAGAATCAGAAGTTGTGGGTAGATAAGCTGAAGGATGCTCCGGCTTGGGGATATTTCTATTTAGGAGCGAAAGAGAATGTTACTTGTGCACAAGGGGATGCGGCAGAGATGAGGGCGCACTTTATGAAAGAAGGTGATTTGAAAGAAATGCGTCGGTCGAATGAAAAACGTTATGCGGCAATAGCACAGAAGCTGGAAATGAATAGTGAGTTTCCTCAACATCTGATTGCGGCTTTCGATGGATTGTATACAATGGCTTATTTCGGTGAGGATCTCCGGCCTTATTGGAATAAGGACGGAGATAAAACGATAGAAAGGTTATATGAGGACGCGGAAAAAGTATATAAAGAAACAATGGCAAGGTGCTATGCTTTTGACAGGCAATTGATGGAGAATGCTTGCCGTGTCGGTGGTAAAGAGTACGCAGAACTGTGTGCTTCGGCATATCGTCAGGCCGTTTCGTCTTTTCAGATGTCTAAGAATTCGAATGATGAGTTGCTCTATTTTACTACGTTGGTGGGTTCGCTGGATATCTATTATGCTGCTTCACCGCTATTTCTTTGTTACAATCCCGATCTGCTGAAAGCAATGTTGAATCCTTTCTTCTATTATAGTGAGAGTGGTAAATGGAATAAGCCTTTCCCGGCTCATGATTTGGGCGGTTATCCGTTTGTAAACGGACAAGCGAAAGGGGGAGATTTGCCGGTTGAACATGCCGGAAATATGCTGATTATGGTGGCTGCTATGGCTAAAGCGGAAAAAGATGCATCTTACGCAAAGGCTCATTGGGAGACTCTCTCCAAATGGGCAGGTTATTTGATGGAGAACGGGGTTGATACCGATAAACAGATGGATACTGACAGCTTTGCCGGCCGCTATTCTCATAATGCTAATTTGTCTGCCAAAGGAATTCTAGGTATTGCATCGTATGCTCTTCTGGCAAAAATGCTAGGTAAACAGGAAGATGCTGAAAAATATTTGGCAGCAGCAAAAAGAATGGCGGAAGAATGGGAGAAGCAGGCTTCTGACGGAGACCATTATCGTTTGGCTTTTGACCAGCCGGATAGCTGGGGGCAAAAGTATAACTTGATTTGGGATAAACTCCTTGACCTCCATGTTTTCCCAGATAGAGTAGTAGAATTGGAGACAGCCTTTTATAGGACTAAATTGAATACTTACGGTTGTCCGTTGCATAGTAAAACTGATTATGCGAAAGCTGATTGGACTGTATGGACGGCTGCATTGCAAAATGACCGACTTATGTTTCGTGAGTTTATTCTTCCGCTTTACAATTATATGAATGAAAACAAATGGCGTGTACCAATGGCGGACACTTATAATGTTGTGAATCAGAAAACAAGAGTCACATCATGGGGAAGACCGGTAACGGGGGCCTATTTCATAAAATTATTGGAAACGGTTATTGAATGATGTTGATTTAATGTGTATATTTGTATAGTAATACAAGAGGAAACATGAAAGCAATATAAATCCCATAAATAAAATCAGATAATTATGAAAAACATTTTCCTTTCCAAAGTAACGATGTGCATAATTGCACTGTTTACTTTAACTTTATCAGCTTCTGCACAAAATACAAATGCGACAGATGAGTACAAAGAAACGTTGAAGAAAATCATGAATTTTTCTGGTACTTCGACTACTACGGATGACTTTTTCCAGAGATTATCATCTATCATGAAATTAAAGGCATCGGAAAAGGATGAAGCTTATTGGGATGAGTTCTCTAAAAAATGGAAAGAGAAAGTAGAAAATAAGGTGTTTGAAATGTATATGCCTGTTTATGAGAAGCATTTAACATTGGAAGAATTAAAAGCTGTTGCTGCATTTTATGAATCTCCCGTAGGTAAAAAATATAAAGAGGCTTCATTGATGGTTATGCGTGAGACAATGCCGTTGTTAGTGACGCAACTCCAGACAGAGATGTTCAAAGAGGTAATGCCGGAGAAAAGTGAACGGGTAAAAAAAGGTGAACAGCGGTTGAAAGAATATGAGCAAAAGCAGAAGCGTGATAAAGAATTATATGCACAAGCCTATATGCTTCCAAGCGATAGTATAGTGATAGTTCCTGAAGAAGTGTATAGGAAAGCGTATAAGAATGGGAGGTCTACAACTCCTTCCTTATATTCGATTGAAAGAAGAGAGGACGACACCAAGGTGACATTCATACAACCTATTTATTGGGACTGGCAATGGTTGTATTATAGTCCGGGCTTTAAGATTGTTGATAAGAAAAGTGGCGATGAATATAATGTGAGAGGATATGATGGTGGAGCTCCGATGGGCAGGCTGTTGGCTGTCAAAGGATTTAATCATAAATATATTTATATCAGCCTTCTATTCCCGAAACTGAAGAAAGGTGTGAAAGAAATAGATATCCTTGAGCTGTCGAACGAAAAGGATAAAGAACAGTTACCTTCCAATGATGATGGAAAGTCTAAATCATATTTTAATGTAAAGGTGAAGGATTATCAGGTCGTCTCTGATAAGAAAAATAAGAAGATCTATTATTAGTTCAAATGATTATTAGAATTTGAAATGATTCTTTGCCATTTAACAATCGACCTTCTTCTTGCTGATAAGTTACTGTCTCTTTCCGTGAAGGATGTGAGGGAGGAAAACTCAACTTTATTGTGTCTTTAGCCATTTATTCTAAGGATAATATTGATTCAAAAAAAGGATAAATATTGGTCAAATGGGATGAAGGGCCGGATTTGGGGTGTTACAATATGAGAGGGAAACTAAAAAAAATCCTTGCCGCTACACCCCTGTAGCGCATATTCCATGTCATAGAGGTGTAACGCCCCCTTGTGCTATAGCGAAACAACCTGTAAATTTGCAGAAAAATAAAACGAGTCATTTATCTCTATTTTTCTGATAATTATGAAAATACTCACAAGGTTGATTTCTGTCTTTTTGTTTGTTGCAATTGGTAGTCTCTTTTTCTTTTCATGTGCTGAAAAAGAAAAATGCACTTCAATGGTTTCATTCCTTGAAACTGCTCTTCAGCAGGCAGGAGAGAACCGTGTGGAACTGGAAAAAGTCTTGTCTCATTATAGCGCTAATCCGGCAGATAGTTTGAAGTATAAAGCCGCTTGTTTTTTGATAGAGAACATGCCTTATTATACCTATTATAAGGGCAAGCAGTTGGACCGGTATCTCACTTACTATACTTTGCTGCAAGAAACACGTGGATTGGGGATTTCTCCTCAGGCAGTGGCCGACTCCGTCCGTCAGATGTATGGGCTTTTGTATGTAGATTCTTTGCAATCCTATAGAGATGTTGAAACTGTTGATTCTGCTTATTTATGTAATAATATTGAGTGGTCATTTAAGGTGTGGCAGGAACAACCATGGGGGAAACATGTTTCGTTTGCAGATTTTTGTGAATATCTTCTTCCTTATCGTATTGGTGACGAAACATTAGCAAGCTGGCGTGAATCTATTTATCAGAAATACAATCCTTTGCTCGATTCTTTACGTGCATCCGGAGTGCTTGATAAAGAAGACCCGATTGTGGCAGCCCGTTGTTTGCTCGATTCAATTCGTAAAGGAGAAGTGGTATTTACTACTGCCGCTCCTGCCAGCCTTCCTCATGTGGGACCGGAAGTTGCTCAACTGAAAGCGGGTAGTTGCCGGGAACTTTCAGACTTTGTTGTTTATGTTTGTCGTGCGTTGGGTATTCCATGCGCCATAGACTTTATGCCGATTCGCGGTGATGAGAACGATAGCCATCAATGGGTGGCGTTTAATGACAAATACGGTACGCTCTATTATCACGAATTTCCTAATGGTGTGAGTGAAGTGCGGAAACATATCATGTGTGGAATTCCCAAAATAAAGGTATATCGTAATACATTCAGCCTGAATCGTTCTATGCAGGAAGAAATGCAGAAATTGGATACTGCTATTGTTCCTCTTTTCAAAGATCCGCATATCGTGGATATTACTTTCCCTTATACCAAAGATTTCAAGAAAGAACTCCACATACCGAAAGACGTTCTATATAAAGGCAATCCGCGTTCAAGAATAGCTTATCTATGTGCCAGCAAACGGATGGATTGGGAGCCTGTTGCATGGACAGAGTTCGATGATAAAAACATTGTTTTTACGGATATACAAAAAGGCCCCGTCATGCGGGTTGCCACTTACGAGCGAGGACGACTTCGCTTTTGGACCGATCCTTTTGAAATCAATGTTTCCAATGAGTTTCATTTCTTCACTCCTTCGGATAGTGTACAGGATGTTACTTTGTTTGCAAAATATACTTTGCGGGCAGATGAGATGTTTTTGAATCGTATGATAGGCGGAACATTTGAAGGAAGCAATGATCCTGATTTTCGTGAAAAAGAAGTCTTGTACTTGATAAACGAGAAACCGAAAAGATTACAGACTGTTGTTCAATCGTATTCTTCAAAATCGTATCGCTATGTCAGATATATAGGTCCCAAAGATTCACACTGTAATATTGCGGAGGCGGCTTTTTATACTCCTAATGATACCGCTTCTTTAAAAGGTAAAGTTATAGGTACTCCCGGATGTTTTCAAAAAGATGGTTCGCATGAGTATACAAATGTATTTGATGGGGATGTTACAACTTCTTTTGATTATGTTGAGCCTTCCGGTGGTTGGTCAGGTCTTGATCTTGGAACTCCTAAGCAGATTGGAAGGATTGTTTATACGCCTCGGAGTTATGATAACTATATTCGTTCGGGAGATAAGTATGAGCTTTTTTATTGTACTAGGAATAAATGGAGTTCTCTTGGTAAACAACTTTCTGAAGCGGACTCGTTAACTTATAAGAATGTTCCTCGCAATGTACTGTTGTTATTGAAGAATTATTCGCGTGGAATGCAAGAAAGAATTTTTATTTATGAAAATGGAAAGCAAGTCTGGAAATAGAATTAAAATAATGTTTTTTTGAAGTTACTTTGATCTATTTTTAATCATGTATTAGCTAGCGTTATATGATTAATATAGAAAGATTTATGTAATAATTAATGTTTAATTAAAAACGAAGTTTATGGTTTTGGGAAAATTTAAAAGAAACCCTTTTTTAGTTTTGACACTGTTGTTAGGTGTTATTTTTCAGAGTTGCAACTCTGATTATGATGAGTATGTAGATGAAGCAGAACATTCAAAGAAAGAGAATACTACTGATTATGATGTAGTATTACAGTCTAGTGAATTTAAGAACTATGACTTTAAATACTCAAATTTGATGGTGATAATTGAAGAAGTTACATGCCGAATGTCTAAAGAAGAGGAAGTAGAGTTAATAGAATTGGCGAAATTATACATGTCTGATTCTGATAGGTATAGTGCTTTATTTAGATATAAAGTTGCTAACATTTTAGGAAGTGATTCAATAAGAGTTAAAGATGCTTTTGCTTCAGTATTAGAAGCTAAAAAGACTCTAATGAATAATAAGAAATTAAGTGATAAAATGAGCGGACGTGAAAAACTTATTTTTGCTGAATTGCAAATTAATAGAGACGCTGTATTAATAGAAGGGACTACTCCAATAGTAAAGACTCGTACAGAAAATATAAGTAAATTGGCACAATGTAAAGCTATTTGTATATCTGAGTATGAAAGTACAGATCATAAATTAGCTGAATTATATCTTTGTGGAAGTGCGGTAAATATTGCACTTTGTGCTATGTCATCAGGAGCAGCTATTCCTATTATAGTTATAGAACAGATAGGGCTGACAATGGCAATTGATGCTGAAAGAAGGGAGGCTATAAGAGTACGTGAGAATTGCTATAGAAGGTGTGACTTAGATTGGGGCTAATCAGATGATATTTTTATTATTTATGAGTACTTATGCTTCACTTATATGTACTTTATATTATATAATTTCTCACTGGAAAAGACTCTTCTCAGAGCAAAAGTATATATATATAGCTTTTTTTGTAGGGAACAGTATAATAATCAATGCAATATTATTAGGAGCATGTTGTCGGGTGATATTTAAATAAATCTATAATTTGGGGGGATTAAAGAAGCCATATTGATATTTTTTTAATTCCTCCTTTATCTTCTCTTCATATATATGAAAATGTATGTTATGTTGTTGTCTCTTTTGTCACTATATAGTTGTCATAATACTAATGATTGTAAAGCTTTTGTTGGCATATCAGATGTTATGGAATATGGATATGAGGTTTCTAAACCATCATTGTTGTGCCTTATTAACGATAGTAGGCAGTCGCAAACCGTATGCAAAAATGATTTTTTAACATCTGACTTTGTATATTATATCGTGGATGATTCCCCAAATACTATTTTGGGGAAAATGTTAAATCCTCCAGTATATCCAGTATATATTATCTTCGAAAAAGATAGTATTGTTTCAGTTGTTTGCCATGAAGAAATGAGAAAAAAAGTAGAAAATTCAACTGGGAAATTGTTGAAAAATGAGTTGTTGAACTTTGGAAATAATAATAGGAATTATATAAATTACTTGAATGCTTTATTGAGGTTGTCTATGTATCTGGAAAAACAAGATATGAATTACACAATGGAATTGAACTATTTAGATTCTTTGGTTAGGAAGCAGAATAAATTTTATGGAAAATATCTTTTAGCACAATTATATAAGGATTTAGATGTTAAAAATGCTGATGAGATGTATAGCGACTTATGGGTAAATTCGACAAAAAATGACATGGAAGAGTATCCAGAAGAATTTATAGATATAATGAAATGTAAAGATCATCTAGTGCTTGTGAATAAAGAGGATATATTGTTTGATTATACAGAATATGATTTTGGAATCATATCTCCTAATAAAGAAGTAACTTGTAATTTTAGTTTTACGAATAATAGCTCTAATAAGTTTATTATTCATAATGTAATAACAACATGTGGATGCACTGTACCTGTTTGGAATAGAAAACCGATAGCTCCTAATACCCGGGATTCTATCTCAGTAAAATTTAAAAGTAATTATACGGGAGTTAACCATAAAACTATCATTATAGAAGGGAATTGTAAACAGAAAATTGAACTAAAAATAAGAGCTTCAATTTGTAATTAGAAAATATATAATATACGTGTTTTATGTAAGGAAAGAACTGTGCCATGAAAAAAAATATCTTGATTTTATTTTTGTTTTTGCCTTTTGTTTGTTTTGCTCAAAAAGTAACTTATGGCGATAATAGCGTTCGCATAGAAGGCAAAACTTTCTTGTATTTTGATGCTGAGGGGAACCCTATTACAGACCAGGCTCATAGAGATTCTCTAGAAACTCATAGATATATAATTTCTATTAAAGGAACAGATGAAATACCAGAAATCCATCTAGTTTATAAACACCCTAAACTTGAAACATTGATAGGTAAAATTCTTCCTAAAATAGACCTAAATGATATTAACGGAAAGTCTATTGATTTTGATGAATCTGAGTATACAGTTATATGTTTTTGGAACAGGCATTGTCGTATTTGTATTCGGGAGCTTGTTGTTTTAGATATACTTGCTGAAGATTATTCGAATGTTCAGTTTGTCGGATTGACCCCTGATTCTCCTGAAGAAGTGCATAAGTTAATGAAAAGGCTTAAGCTAGAATGGGAAGATATAGAAATTGTTCCTAATTATAACGAAGAATTTACTGATATACTAAAAATCTATATGTATCCTTCCAATATTATAGTTGATAAAAATATGGTAGTAAAAGCGGTAAATGTTGGAGGGGATACTCGTAAATTATTAAGAACATTAGAACAATTATCTGGCGAGAAATAAATACATTGCTGGAACTAAGTGCCCAGCAGTGATAATTAATAATTAAATAAATATAGATTTATGAGAACAGAAAAAGAAAGTATTCCAGTTAAGACAAATGAAGTACGAAATGCATTATCCGTATTTTTTTTGATGAATCTTTTCCTATTCGTACCGGTAATCTGTGCGCAAAAGTCGCAGCCTATTTGGCAAAAACATTTGGAGTATATGAAAAATGATACTGCCAAAGATTGGATGGGTGATTTGAAACATTTGAAACTATTGAAGTACACTTACAAGGGGAAAATAAAGTCTGAAAAGGATAAGTATAGTGTGATAGAGGCTACATATTCTGACAAAGCGCCTGCCGTATCAATGTTGCCGAACCTAGTTATAAGCGACACAACGTATACGGAAACCGACATGACGATCCATCAGAAAATATATCCCCAATTTAAAATAGTTACGGTTCGTCAGATGGTAGATGCCGGGAAACTGACCGAAGATTCTATTGCGATGCTCAAACAACGACTCTACGAAAATATCGAAACTGGATTCGGATATGTGGCATTGGATTGGCTTTACAAAGGGCAGAAATTCAGCACACTGGGTATCATAACGAATGATGGTATTCCCGTTGATCCCATAACCTCACATTTACACACAGGTGTCAATACGATTGTAGAGGGACGAATCTCCCCAGATAAGAAATGACACTATTTTTGAAACTCAAATTGTTTAATTAGAAATAGTTTATCATGAAAAAGATTGTATGATAATAGAAATAAATATAGTAATCGAATGAGAGTTTATAAAACACTAATGAATAAAACATTCATTTGCCTGCTAATAGTCGTATTGGCAGCCTGTAAAAATACTCCTTACTCTGACGAAACAATTAAGAGTGACCTTCGTGCGCCTGCTTATCCGTTATTAACCTTACATCCGCACGTGAAACTTTGGTCTATGACGGATGAACTGAACAAACAGAATATGACCTTTGGCGGCAGCACACAGCTTCCTTTTGTCGCTTTCTTACGGGTAGACGGTGTTATGTTTCATTTCATGGGTAGCAAAGAACTGCCGATGCAAGCTATCGCTCCGATGGCGCTTGACCATGAAAAGTGGGAAGGAAAGTTCACTTCATTAGTACCTGATGAAGGATGGGAGCAACCGGATTTTGATGACAAGTACTGGCAATTGTCAGAAGGAGCATTTGGTACACCTGGCATGTGGGAAGCAAGAACACGATGGACTTCTTCTAATATTTGGGTACGAAGAGAGGTTGAAGTTGATCCGTATCTTCTGGAGCATAAAAAGATTTATTTGCGCTATTCTCATGATGATGTATTTCAATTGTACATCAATGGGAAGCAATTGGTGAATACCGGATATGACTGGGGAGCAAACTTTAAGGTGGAAGTCCCGGACTCAATTCTGCAAACAATGAAAAGTGGAAAAGCGTTGATTGCCGCTCATTGTGAGAATCGTATGGGAGGAGGATTGGTAGACTTCGGACTCTTTGCCGAGGAACCGACTATGCCAGTTGAAAAGATTGCGCCCATCTCTTATGAAAAAGAGTGGACGGGAAGATATACCATGGAGCAACCTCAGGAAAATTGGGAAGCTAAGGAGTTTGACGATACAACATGGACAGAAGGACAGGCGGCCTTCGGCACGGATGATCAGCGAAATGTGCATACTCCCTGGTTTTCACCTGATATATGGGTGAGACGCGAAATGATATTCGACCCGGCGTTGGTGAAAAACAAGCAACTGTATTTACGCTATTCACATGATGATGTGTTCCAATTGTATGTGAATGGCATGCAACTGGTCAGTACGGGATATGAGTGGAAAAGTGATCTCAGAGTAAATATCCCGGATTCTATTGCAGAAACTATGAAAGATGGAAAAACTGTGATTGCCGCTCATTGCGAGAATCGTATGGGAGGTGCATTAGTTGATTTCGGGCTATATGCAGAATTGAAGGAAGCTAAACAAACATCTGTTGATGTGCAAGCAACCCAGACACATTATACCTTCGAATGTGGAGATGTAGAACTGAAACTTACCTTTACCGCTCCTTATCTGTTGGATGATTTGAAGACACTTGCCCGCCCGGTCAATTATATCTCTTATCAAGCTAAAGCATTGGATGGCAAAGAGCATGATGTGGCTGTTTATTTTGAAATAGACCCGCACAAGGCATTTCGTGCCGGACAATCTACACAAATGTATGAAAAGGATGGTCTGGCTCTGATGAAGACCGGACAGGAAAATCAAAAATTATGGGTGGATAAAGAGAAAGGGGAACGGTCATGGGGATATTTCTATCTGGGAACAAAGGATGACGTGACCTGTGCACAGGGGGATGCAGCTGAAATGAGGGCATACTTTATGAAAGAGGGAGATCTGAAACAAATGAGAAAGTCTGCCGAGAAACGCTATGCTGCATTTGCACAGAAGCTGGATGTGGACAGCGATTTCCCGCAACATCTCACTGCCGCCTTTGACGGACTGTATACAATGGCTTATTTCGGCGAGGACCTAAGACCTTATTGGAATAAAGACGGGAAAACAAGCATAGAAGATTTGTATGCAGAAGCAGAGAAGGATTATAAAGAAGTGATGGCAAAATGTTATGCTTTTGACCGTCAATTGATGGCGGATGCTTACCTTGCCGGAGGAAAAGAATATGCTGAACTCTGTGCTTTGGCTTATCGTCAGTCCGTATCCGCTTTCCAAATGTCTGAAGATTCGGATGGAGAATTGCTTTATTTTACTCCGCAGGTAGGTCCGGTGGATGAATATTATCCGGCTTCACCGCTATATCTTCGCTACAATCCCGATTTGGTAAAAGCGATGCTTAATCCATTTTTCTACTACAGCGAAAGCGGGAAATGGGGAAAGCCATTTCCTCCGCATGATTTAGGAGGATATCCTATCGTAAACGGGCAGACGATAGGTGGTGATATGCCTGTAGAAGAAGCAGGAAACGGATTGATAATGACTGCTGCTATTGCTAAAATGGAAAAGAATGCTTCGTATGCAGAAAAGCATTGGAAGACATTGACCCAATGGGCTGAGTATTTATTGGAAAACGGAACGGATACC
This sequence comes from Bacteroides caecimuris, assembly GCF_001688725.2. Classification (NCBI taxonomy): domain Bacteria; kingdom Pseudomonadati; phylum Bacteroidota; class Bacteroidia; order Bacteroidales; family Bacteroidaceae; genus Bacteroides; species Bacteroides caecimuris. The sequence goes on from NZ_CP015401.2 coordinate 4,799,898, forward strand.
GGTGATCAGATTATTACAGATAATTTTGCAGGAGACTGTCCTCATCATGCTAATTTATCCGCCAAAGGTATTCTGGGTATTGCAGCATATGCACGTCTGGCAGAAATGCTGAATAAGAAAGAAGAAGCAAAGAAGTATATGAACGCTGCCAGTGAGATGGCTAAAGAATGGGAAATGGCTGCTTATGCGGGTGATCATTACCGACTGGCTTTTGACCAGCCGGATAGTTGGGGGATGAAGTATAATCTGGTGTGGGACAGGCTGCTTGGCTTGAATCTTTTCCCGGAGAGAGTCATTCAGAAAGAGACGGATTTCTATCTTGCTAAGATGAATGAGTTTGGATGTCCGTTGGATAGCAGGCATAGTTATACGAAAGCGGATTGGACAGTATGGACTGCTTCATTGAGTGATGACCGTATGCAATTCCGTAAACTTATGTTGCCGCTTTATAAGTTTATGAATGAGACTACAGATCGCACACCAATGGCTGATTTGATAAATACGGATAAGGCAACTATAGTCGGATTTGCCGGGCGTTCGGTAGTAGGGGCATATTTTATCAGGTTGTTGGAATAAGAATATGTAAAAATAAAGAAGAAAATGTTTCTGTAACGTATATAATAAGATTCTAACTATGATTTTACCAGCGTTTATTGAGATAGTTTATATTCTGATTCTATTGGTCGGAATATTAATGGTGATGAAAACTCCTCGAATGTCTACAGCATATAGATTCATTTGGTTTTTTATAGTCTTGTCACTTAATCTATTAGGATTGATTGTTTTCTTGATTTGGAATAGATTCTTTAAACTCAAACAATAAAAGGATAAGGCTTATTGGAATGATTCGAGAATTGGAAACTGCTTTTTATAGGACGTTTGATGTAAGTCGTAGACTTGCAATATTTAATGGAAATAGTAAGTCTTCAGAGGTAGATTTATCTCTGAAGACAAAAGGATGGTGTATTGTATTGTTTCTTTTGGGGGGTATATTTATAAATTATTTTATATTGCCTTATGTAAGAACTTGCCGTTATATTGATTTCGGAATATTAGGAGGTTTTACAACCTCTATATTATTGAGTTCTATTTTTTATATTGTTTTGATTAGTCTGTTCATAAAGAAGAGACTGATTTCAATTCCATGGATTTTGTTTGTTTGGGGAACAATAGTGCTATTCATACGGCAAACTATGATTATAATGCTATCTACAAAATAGTGTATGATATTTATTCTTCTGTCATTCTTCGTGATACCGTGCAGAGGCATAGCATTCGTAACATAGAAATGCTTGAAAGAGTGGTGAAGTTTGTTTTTGATAATATTGGGAATAAACTAAATGCGAAAAATATTGCCGACTATTTCAAAAGTCAGCAACGGAAAGTAGATATTAATACGATTTATAATTATCTCAATGCTTTAGATAGCGCTTTTGTCATTCAACGTATACCACGTTATGACATCAAGGGTAAAGAGATTCTGCAAACCAATGAAAAGTATTTTGTAAGTGAACTTTCGCTCATCTATTCTGTGATGGGATATCGGGACCGCTTAATAGGGGGAATGCTTGAAAATTTAGTTTGCATGGAGTTGAGACGCCGCGGATACGAAGTATATGTAGGTAAACAGGATGAAAAAGAAGTTGATTTTGTAGCCATTAGGCGTGAAGAGAAAATATATGTGCAGGTTACTTATCAACTGGCATCACAAGCAACCATCGATCGTGAATTTGCTCCTTTACTGGCAATTGATGATCATTATCCTAAATATGTGGTTAGTATGGATGATCTATGGCAAGATAATATTGAAGGGGTTAAGCATCGGCATATAGCCGATTTTCTACTTGATGAGTGGTAAAGACGGACTAAAGCTTTAGTCCGTCCAATAACTCTAAATAAAGTCCGATAGCTTCTTCTATTTCTTTTGACATGATATATTCCTCTGCCGTATGTGAACGTGAAGAGCGTCCCGGTCCAATTTTCACCGATGGGAAGGACATTAGTGCCTGGTCGGACAATGTTGGAGAACCAAAAGGAACGCAGCCTAACTTCGTTGCTTCTTGCACAAATGGGTGTTTCTCGTCAATTCGTGAAGAATTGAGACGGAATGAGCGAGCTTGTGCGTCACAGGAAATATGCTTTTTGATTTCAGCAAACAGTTCTTCATTCGTGTAAAGCTCGTTACTCCGGACATCGACGGTGAAAGTACATTTATCGGGAATCACATTGTGTTGTGTACCGGCATTGATGACAGTGACACTCATCTTTACGGGACCCAACAAAGGTGATTCTTTCTCGAAACGATAGTCACGGAACCAAGCTATGTCATCCAATACCTTATAAATTGCATTGTCTCCTTCGTTACGTGCTGCGTGTCCTGCTTTACCTGTTGCGGTCACATCCAATACCATTAATCCCTTTTCGGCAATGGCAGGTTGCATTTCTGTAGGTTCGCCTACGATAGCGAATGAAACAGGAGGAAGTCCCGGCAATATACTCTCAATTCCGTCCTTGCCTGAAACCTCTTCTTCGCACGAAGCAAGGTAAATCAGATTATACTTCTGCGAAGTACGACATAGTTGCAGGAACACCTGTAATAACGAAACAACGCTGGCACCGGCATCGTTGCTTCCTAATCCATACAACTTACCGTTTTCTTCGCGTGGAGTGAACGGATCTTTCCGCCAACCGTTAACAGGTTTCACTGTGTCTATGTGGGAGTTGAGTAAAATAGTCGGCTTCTTCAGATCAAACATCGGACTAAAGCACCACACATTATTTCCTTTACGTCCCGTCTGCATACCTGCCATTTCAATATAGTTTTGCAGGAAATCTGCAGCCTGGGTTTCTTCCCGGCTGATTGAAGGAATACTAATCAGTGATTTAAGCAGGCTTACAGCCTCTGTTGTCATATACGGAATATCATATTTCATAGTGCAAATCTTTTATCTATATCTTAATCTTTGCACAAAGATAGGCGTTTTGAACAATTGTTTCAAATAAAACCAATACCTTTGCACCATATTTACTAATACAAAGAGTATGACTTATCATCATTTATCTGTCTTAGTCCATCGTCAGGCTGAAAAATATGGCAACAAGGTAGCTCTGAGATATCGCGACTATGAGACGGCACAATGGATTCCGATTACCTGGAATCAATTCTCCGGAACGGTGAGACAGGCAGCCAACGCACTTGTGGCACTAGGAGTAGAGGAACAAGAAAATATCGGAATCTTTTCGCAGAATAAACCTGAATGGTTTTATGTAGACTTTGGCGCGTTTGCCAATCGGGCTGTTACTATTCCGTTCTATGCAACCAGCTCTCCGGCACAAGCGCAATATATTATCAATGATGCACAAATACGTTATCTTTTTGTAGGTGAGCAATTCCAGTATGATGCTGCTTTCAGTATCTTCGGTTTTTGTACTTCCCTGCAACAGCTGATTATCTTTGACCGTTCGGTGGTGAAGGATCCTCGTGATGTATCCTCTATCTATTTTGACGAGTTTATGGCGTTGGGAGAGGGGCTGCCTCATAATAATACGGTAGAAGAGCGTACCGAACGGGCTTCATACGATGACTTGGCAAACATTCTCTATACATCCGGCACAACGGGTGAACCGAAGGGCGTCATGCTTCATCATTCCTGCTATTTGGAACAGTTTCATACACACGATGACCGTTTGACAACGATGTCGGATAAGGATGTGTCTATGAACTTCCTCCCCTTGACACACGTGTTTGAGAAAGCATGGTGTTATCTCTGTATTCATAAAGGAGTGCAGATTTGTATCAATCTCCGTCCGGCGGATATTCAGACAACGATTAAGGAAATTCGCCCGACGCTGATGTGTAGTGTTCCCCGTTTTTGGGAGAAAGTGTATGCAGGCGTACAGGAGAAAATAAACGAAACAACAGGGTTGAAGAAAACACTGATGCTGGATGCTATCCGGGTAGGTAAAATCCATAATCTGGACTATCTGCGTTTGGGTAAGACTCCTCCGGTGATGAATCAACTGAAATATAAATTCTACGAAAAGACCATCTACTCTTTACTGAAAAAAACAATTGGTATTGAGAACGGTAACTTTTTCCCGACTGCCGGTGCTGCCGTACCTGATGAAATCAATGAATTCGTCCATTCGGTAGGAATCAATATGGTGGTAGGATATGGGTTGACAGAATCTACGGCTACTGTATCCTGTACGTTGCCCGTAGGCTATGATATCGGTTCGGTAGGTGTCGTATTACCCGGAATTGAAGTGAAGATAGGTGAGGATAATGAAATCCTGCTTCGCGGTAAGACTATAACAAAAGGATATTATAAGAAAGCGGAAGCTACAGCTGCCGCCATTGATTCCGATGGATGGTTTCACACGGGGGATGCGGGCTATTTCGAGAATGGTCAGCTTTTCCTGACGGAACGTATCAAGGATTTGTTCAAAACATCGAATGGCAAGTATATTGCTCCGCAGGCTTTGGAAACGAAACTGGTCATCGACCGGTATATCGACCAGATTGCTATTATTGCCGATCAGCGTAAGTTTGTCTCCGCTCTGATTGTTCCTGTATATGGATACGTAAAAGAGTATGCAAAGGAGAAAGGCATCGAATACAAAGATATGGCTGATTTGTTGCAGCATCCTAAGATTGTAGGTTTGTTCCGTGCGCGGATAGAGACCTTGCAACAGCAGTTTGCGCATTACGAGCAAATCAAACGTTTCACTTTGCTTCCTGAACCATTCAGCATGGAACGTGGGGAACTGACTAATACGTTGAAGTTGAAACGTTCGGTTGTTGCCCGCAATTATAATGAACTTATTGAAAAGATGTATCAGGAAAGCGAAGCAGGTGGGAAGTAAATGTTTACCCGGCAAGATACATCTCTCTATATATGGTTTGAGACTGTATTAATAAAGGTAAGGATTGATGAACAAAGTAATTGTATTTCTCTTGTTGTATATTGCATGTGCTGAGGTGATGGCAGTGGCTCAGAACGCAGCCGATTAGGCAAAAATATACTTCCGGCTCGGACACAGCCGCTTTGAACCGGAGGTGGCGGACATTAGTTTCGAGTGGTCTGTGGACGACCATCCCGGAGCACCCTCTCCCGAGGGAATCACCGTGCTGGTGTACGATGAGTCGGGGCGACCCACCGAAGTCTTTCTTTCTCCTTCCGGGGGCAGTGTGAACTTCGGAGAGGGCGGTGTTCATTCCATGTTGCTCTACAACAACGATACGGAGAGCGTTATTATTTCGGGTGAATCGCACGGACCGTTAACAGCTGACCATCTCAACTGTTAACAGTTGTCATCTCAGGTATTAACGGTTATCAATTCAAGTATTAATACCTGTCATCTCAAATATTAACCACTGGTATGACAAGTATTGGGAACTGTTGTATCAAGCATTGGAAACTATCGTTTCAAGCATTGGGAACTGTTGTGTCAGGTAATGGAAACCACCGTGCCAAGTAATGGGGATAATCCCTTCTTTAAGAGAATAAAACCGATATGTAGGAGAAAGGTGAAGATTGCATGCAATCATCAAAAGAAAAACCGGGGAAGGAACACTTGGTTCCTTCCCCGGTTTGTTAGGGAATTTATTTGTCTAAAAGACGTTTGATATTAGCTACCAAAATTGAAATCTCCTCCTGTAGATTCCGTCCACTCTTCGAGACCATTAGAAGCATCTACGCTAAATTCGATTTTTTCTACTCCGGCAGCACTTCCGTTTACAGTTATATTATAAGTATAAGATGTGCCAAGTGCCCATGCAGGTTGGATATTACCTCTAACATAGTCGGTTTTTATTATGTCTTCGCCTTGTTTCACTTCAATTTTGAAATTCAAATAAACATCGGCTGACGCGTATGTTACAGGAAGAACAAATCCGGTTCCTGTAGTCAGTTCTTTGGCAGCTACTGCTTCGCCACCTTCCGAACCGGCAGGTTTTGCAGCTTGGATAGTGTTGTCTGAGCCTTCTATAGAAAGCGGAACTTTAGTCCATTTGTTTGTATCTGCATCTTTGGATACCGCTACTCCATTGAATACGGTGTGATAGTCTGATGCGTCTTTGGGAGTGTAACCACCATAAACAAAGAATTTATTGAAATTCCTCATGGTTAGAGCACGTGTGCTGTTGCTGACATGAGAATTAAAACCGATTATTGCACCTGATGCTTCGTTTTCTTCAATCACATCCGTGTTGGTGCAGGCGGCAAATGCTAAAGCTACTGCCACATAAAAAGAAACTTCTTTTTAACATACTGTAAATAAAATGATTTAACTTTGACGTTTAAAAACGGCACAAAATCAATAATTAGATTCAAGAGGTTGTACTTCTTCTATAGTTAAATTAGTGTGTGTTTAACACTTTTTTTACTACGCTGCATGCGGATGTTCACTTAAGAAATGGATTCCATTCGCTTTCTCATTTTTAATCCGTATCTTTGTGCCCGTTGAGATAAGTGTCGGCGATAGGCGCCTGCTCGTCGGTTCGACATCATTTTATAACTAATAATAAACGTAAATCACAATGATTACTATTGAACAACTTAAAGACGTGAAAGAGCGCACTGATGCGCTGAGGAGGTATCTTTGACATCGACGGGAAGAAAATTCAAGTCGAAGAAGAACAACTGAGAACACAAGCTCCGGGATTTTGGGATGACCAAAAGAAGGCCGAAGCTCAAATGAAATTGGTGAAAGACCTGCAAAAGTGGATTGAAGGCTACAACGAACTCAAGACACTGGCAGATGAACTTGAACTGGCATTTGATTTCTATAAAGAAGAACTGGTGACCGAGGAAGATGTGGACACTGCTTACACCAAAGCCAGTGAAGCGGTAGAGGCACTCGAACTCAAAAATATGCTTCGTGACGAAGCCGACCAGATGGATTGTGTGTTGAAAATCAATTCAGGTGCCGGTGGTACGGAAAGCCAGGACTGGGCTTCCATGCTGATGCGTATGTATCTGCGTTATGCCGAGACGAACGGTTATAAGGCTACCATTGCCAACCTTCAGGAAGGTGACGAAGCCGGAATCAAAACCTGTACTATCAATATTGAAGGTGGTTTTGCATACGGTTATTTGAAGGGCGAGAACGGTGTGCACCGCTTGGTTCGTGTTTCTCCATACAATGCACAAGGTAAACGGATGACTTCCTTTGCTTCCGTGTTCGTTACTCCGCTGGTAGATGACAGTATTGAAGTGAACATTGAACCTGCACGTATCTCTTGGGATACCTTCCGAAGCGGTGGTGCCGGTGGACAGAATGTAAATAAGGTAGAATCCGGTGTCCGTTTGCGTTATCAATACAAAGATCCTTATACTGGCGAGGAAGAAGAAATCCTGATTGAAAACACCGAAACCCGTGACCAGCCGAAGAACCGTGAGAATGCAATGCGTCAACTACGTTCCATCTTGTATGATAAGGAATTGCAGCACCGTATGGCAGAACAGGCGAAGGTGGAAGCCGGTAAGAAGAAGATCGAGTGGGGTTCACAGATCCGTAGCTACGTATTTGACGACCGTCGCGTGAAGGATCACCGTACCAACTATCAGACTTCGGATGTGAACGGTGTGATGGATGGCAAAATAGATGGCTTTATCAAAGCCTATCTGATGGAGTTTTCTTCACAAGAATCATAAAAAATAAAATTAGCAAGAGTTATTTTTGGAAAGTTAAAAGATTTGTTCTTACTTTGTTAGCGTTGAACTTAAAAGCTAACTATTATGAGTAAGGGGAAGAAAAAAGTAGCGATTACCAAAAAGGAAGAAGAACAAGCTCAAAAGGTGGTCAAAATAGTGTTCGTCTCATTAATTATTTTGGCATTGGTTATGCTGATTGCATTTTCCTTTTTCGGCTGATAAGTTCACCACAAACTACACGGTCAACCCAGACTGTTTGGCTATTGATAGAATGAATATCAAATTCAATCTGTGTTAATCTGCGTAATCTGTGGTGAACTCTTTGTTTTGTAATGCGTTTTTTAATTTTTAATTTATCTTTGTGCCATGGCACAGGAAATAGAACGTAAATTTTTAGTTATCGGTGAATTCAAGTCTTCGGCTTTTGCGCAAAGTCGCATTGTGCAGGGGTATATCAGTAGTGCTCGCGGGCGTACTGTCCGGGTTCGTATTCGGGATGATAAAGGGTATCTGACGATAAAGGGAGCTTCCAATACTTCCGGTACCAGTCGTTATGAATGGGAAAAGGAGCTGCCCTTGTCAGAAGCAGAAGAATTGATGAGGCTTTGCGAACCGGGGATCATTGACAAGACCCGTTATTTGGTACGTAGTGGCAAACATGTATTTGAAGTCGATGAGTTTTATGGCGAGAATGAAGGACTTATTGTGGCAGAAGTAGAGCTGGCATCGGAAGATGAGGCTTTTGTAAAACCCGACTTTATCGGTGAGGAGGTCACGGGCGACATACGATACTACAACTCACAGCTAATGAAAAAACCGTATAAAACGTGGTGAGCCTTAACAAATAAACCGTATATTTGTTCTTATATAAAAAAAGAGAGCAGTGTATGGAACAGTTATATAGCTATGTGCCGCGTGAATTGGTTACTTTTGTTTTAGTAACTTTGTTTTCTTTATTAATCGGACTTTCGCAACGTCGAATCAGTCTGAAGCGTGAGGGTGAAACTACTCTTTTCGGAACCGACCGCACTTTTACTTTTATTGGTATACTGGGTTACTTGCTTTATATCTTAGACCCTACAGATATGCGTCTGTTTATGGGAGGTGGAGCGGTGCTCGGTTTATTGCTGGGCTTGAACTATTACGTCAAACAGTCTCAATTTCATGTCTTTGGTGTAACGACCATTATTATTGCACTGATTACTTATTGTCTGGCTCCTATTGTGTCTACCCAGCCTTCTTGGTTTTATGTGATGGTGATTGTGACGGTGCTTTTATTGACGGAGCTTAAACACACCTTTACGGAGTTTGCCCAGCGGATGAAGAACGATGAGATGATTACGCTGGCAAAGTTCTTGGCTATCAGTGGTATCATATTACCGATGCTTCCGCATAAGAACCTGATTCCGGATATTAATCTCACTCCTTATTCTATTTGGCTGGCGACGGTTGTCGTCTCCGGCATTTCCTATCTCTCTTATTTATTAAAGAGGTATGTATTCCATGAATCCGGAACGTTGGTTTCCGGTATTATTGGCGGATTATACAGCAGCACAGCTACGATCTCGGTACTTGCCCGTAAAAGCCGGAAAGCCTCTGAACAGGAAGCAACTGAATATGTTGCTGCCATGCTGCTGGCTGTCAGCATGATGTTTCTGCGCTTTATGATATTGATTTTGATCTTTAGCAGGGAGATATTTACGTCTATCTATCCTTATTTGTTGATTATGTCTGTGGTGGCTGCCGTTGTTGCGTGGTTTATCCATTCCCGTCATCGACGTTCCAAGGATGTGACCGATGAGCCGGAAGATGAGGACAGCAGTAACCCGCTCGAATTTAAAGTTGCTCTGATTTTTGCCACTCTCTTCGTAGTGTTTACAGTGCTGACACACTATACTTTGGTTTATGCGGGTACAGGCGGATTGAATCTCCTGTCTTTCGTATCCGGTTTCAGTGATATCACTCCTTTTATATTAAACTTGTTGCAAAATATAGGCGGTGTGGCGGCAGTGGTTATTACAGCTTGCAGTATGCAGGCTATCATCAGCAATATACTGGTCAATATGTGTTACGCTTTGTTCTTTGCAGGGAAGGGGAGTAAACTTCGTCCTTGGATTTTGGGAGGATTCGGTGTGGTGATTGCTTGTAATCTCGTTTTGTTGCTGTTCTTTTATATTTAAGAAAGGGGAGCAATTGATCGTTTTGCATTCGACCTGATTCAAAACAACTTGCTGCTTTGTAGCTCATATTCAATAATGTGAAATGGATAAGGAATTGATAAAAGGATGGATAGTTGAATATATGGATATAAAAAAGACCTGCACACGTCTATATCGGGCAATGTGCAGGTCTTTTTCTTTAGGGGCACTCCTTTTTAGTGGAGTCTTTTCGTATGTTCCGGAAAATCGATGTCGTCCATGCTGTTAACCAACAACTGATATTTGATATATCCTCCACTTTTAGAAGAGTATTTGGTATAAATAGCAGTGATATTACCTTCGCTGCCAGCCTTGGGCAGGGGCTGAAGCGCAAAGTTGGAATAGCCGCTGACACGTACAATATAGTTGCCGCTTGAAGTAGAAGTAGCATCCTCAAAGCCGAATAAGGAAGAACCATAGTATCGGTTGCCGTCGTAACTGTAGGCATAGGTCGGTGTCAATCCTTCTTTTACATAATCTTTGTTCTCATACACTGCGGTAGTGGAACCGCCTGGATAAGTTGTTTCCAGATATTGAGGATACTTGTCACCGTCGTATGTGCCTTCTTTGTAAGTCAATCCTTCGAAACGTACCAAACGTCCTAATGCATCATCATTCAATGCTGTTTTATAATTATCTTTATTGATAACTAATATGTCATCGTCTGGCAGACTGCCGAGTTCACCTTTGAAAACATGCTGATCTACAAATAAGGTATTCTCGAGATTACGGTTTGCATAACCTTTGGAGATGTCTTCTGCTGTCGGCATTCCGCCTACACTTAACATATAACGATAGCTACCGATAGCCAGCCCTTTGGTTTTAACAAAGAGAGTCTGTCCTACGTGAAAATAAACATAGTTGCTGACCATCAATTTCAGTTCAATGGCTGATTGGGATGATTCATCATAGATGTATACTGATTTATATACATTACCGGCCTTGTCGCTTGAGATGACTTTTCCGCTGATAACATAGTCTTCTGTGATTTCCAGAGTTTTCCCCAGACTGGCTGCACCGTTTCCATATTTGTTGTAGAAAAGTTGCTTAAAGTCCTTGATGGAGATTAGTTTGCTATTTGAGAAGTCTTCTTTTGTCCAGACTTTGGCTGGAGCAGGCTCTTCAAATTCGTTGTAGCAGCTACTGAAACCGAGCACTACTACCGCAAGCATAAATAATTTAAATATTTTGTTCATAACAGTTCTTTTTTACTTATGATGTCCTTAGAAACGGAAATAAATGTTCATGTAATAGGTTGTACCGAACATATAGAAATATTTCGAATCAAACGGTTGGTAAGTTTGATAGCTTTCATCTTTGTTCTTCAGCAGACGAACTTGTTCATAACCGCCGGTTTTGATATTCTGGTTGTTGAGCAGGTTCTTTACTTCCAAGCTGAAACCAAGCGTGTAGGCACGGTTAATGTACCAGTTTTTACCAACACTTGCATTTAATACGTAAGCAGAGTTGAATTTCTCCTGATTACGTAACGTTGCGATATCTTCTTCAGTCATTCCCGGTGTCAGTACGGCATCTGTGCGATAGAGCGGACTCATAGATAAGTACATATTATCGTAATAGTTCATATCTAATGACGCGAATATGTTTTTAGGTCCACGGTAAGACAAACCTACGTTCAGTGCAGTTTGCGGCGTGCTTTCTACACGGAAGTTCTTCCAGTATACTTTACCCTGGTTCTTGATTTCTCCACTATTATCCTGAATCTGTACATAATCCGGGTTATTGTCATAAGTGAATTGTCCCCAGCTGATGGCTGCATTCAGAGAAAGTCCTGCATAGATAGGTACAGAAGCAGCTGCTTCAAGTCCGAAGTGGCGTTTGTTGATACCGCTCATTGCAAAGTTGGAGAAGGTAGCTTCTACGTCATCATAATAAGAGAGAACTTTGGATTGATCCATAAACTTCGTATAGTATCCGGAGATACGTGCTTTAATATCTCTCCAACGCAAGTTATAAGAGGCGTCTACACCAAATACTTTCTCACTTGAAATGCCCGGAGTCGCAGAGTTGCGGGTACGGGGAGAAACAAATGAAGCTTGGAAGGCAGGAGCATCCTGCATGTAGATAATGTTAGCATCAATAGAATGAGCAGCAGAGAATTTATAGCTGAAGTTGGCTTTCAGTTTATAAGTCAGGTAATTCTGCTTCTTAGAGTCTCCTTGAGAATTGTCGAGGAACAACCCTTTTTTCCAAATACCATGACGCCACAGAGTAGTGTGTCCGAGTTCTCCACCCAGATTAGCTCCAAAGTTGCCGAAGTTTCTGCTATATTGTGCCCAGGCGCGTGCGTTGATAACATTTCCGTAGTAGTCGTAGCTGTATTTATCCCCCTTCTTGACTGCTTGTGCATGACCGTACTTCTCATAGTACTCCATGTTGTTCTGATAAAGGATCGGGTTCATGCCACCCATGTCACGTTCGGCAAACTTGTCTACGTCTACCCAGTAATCACCACCCAGCAAATCTTTCACTTCGCTATAGTATTCCGTGCGATTACGACGCAAGTTCAATCCACCGTTAATTTTAGAATTGTCACGGAAGATATGAGAGAATTGTGTGTAGAGATTCCAGTCTACCTGATCGGCATGGCGTTCTTCAATCATGTTGATGGCACGATGACCGGCTCCATAGGCGGGGTTCTCTTCCTGGCTTTGGTTGATATGATACAGATTGTCCCAGTTGATGTGGCGGATGTTATTCGTGTTTCCCATCCATGCTTCATACAGTTGTGCTCCGATGTAAGTATTGTTATAGAAACTGGGTAAATAACGGTAATAGTCAGGACGTGGGTCGGGACCACCATACCAAGTCAGTGCAGAGTAACCGTTCTGTCCGAAACGTACAGAGGTTGCAACGTTTAATTGCGAACGGTCATTGATGTCAAATGTATAATTCAACATCGTAATAGGTTCATGATAACTGCGTACACGTGCGTTGACACGCTTTCCATTCAGCCAACCCCAGTTTGGATTGTAGTAGTTGTTGCCTACTAAGTCATAGACTTCCTGAGTAGAAGCTTGCTGTGCACCACGTTCTGTGGGGGCACCCAAGATGCTTAATGCCAAGCGGTGTTGCGAATTGAATTGCTTTTCTACAGCAGCAAAATATCCGAAAGCATTGTAATACACACCGTTTACATAAGAGTTTCCTCCCTGACGGGTTGATACGGAGAAGGCATAAGACCAGCCGTTATCCTGTAATCCGGATGCATAGGTCAGCATACCACGGAAACGGTACATGGAGTTGCCGTTAACTACGCTGGCGCGAAGACCTTTGCGCATCTGTGAAGGACGCGTATTGATATTTGTCGTACCTGCGATACCGCCGATACCCATATCCCCCATGTTCAGTGCAGATGTGATCTCCTGATTACGGGTTGCATCATTCAAACCGCTCCACAAAGACCAGGGGGTATATCCTGTCATTGCATCATTCAGCTGAATGCCATTCATATATACGTCTGAGTATTGAGAATCATAACCACGTACATTGAAACGCATTTCACTGAATTTGTAGGAAGCGATATTATTGAATACGTCTTTTGATGCGGATAGAGACGAGGGGAGTGATTGCGCATCCTCCAGTGTTTCCGTGTCAAATTCGGCAAAGATGGCGTCGTCCATAGTCGGAGCAACGTTTTCGGGGATCAAAATGACGTTGTTGATATCTCTGATCAACTTATCTACACGGACAGCCAGAGTTAAAGGTTCGAACTCTGCAGCTTCGAAAGACAGCGTGTATTCTCCTTTTGCCAGGTTCTCGATAACGAAGTTGCCCGACGCATCAGTCTTGGTTGTTACATCTCCCGGGGTTAATGTCACTTTTACGCCGTCTATGGCCGCACGTGTCGTACGGGAAACGACTTTACCTTTGACTCCACCATTGTTTTGTGCAAAAACAGTGAAAGACATCAAAGATAGTACCATGAATAGGATTGTTTTGATTTTCATATAAACTTATTTTTTTATTTACCTATATAGATATATACGGGGAAGTGGTCACTGTAACCTCCCTGGAAGTTATTACCTACGTATGTGCGCAATGGATATCCTTTGTATTGTCCCTCTTTCTGCACCATGTAAAGTTGCTTGAAGATATTTCCATAGAATTTAGATCCGGGAGCTTGCTGCAATTTCAGCTTTCCTGTCGATCCTTTGGCTAAATTCTCGGATACTACAATATTATCAAATATATTCCATGCATCACCATAAGCTAATGTTCCGTATCCTGCTTTGAGCATATCGGCATAAGGTGCGAAGAAGTCGCCCTCCTTCAAATCTTTCAGTTTGAATTTAGCTCCTAATCCTTGTGCTATACTTTTGTCGGTCGGATCATCATTGAAGTCTCCCATCATAACCACTTTCATGTTAGGATTGGCTCTCATTACAGAGTCTGCAATGCTGCGCATCTGTTCGCCTACAGCGATACGTTTAAATTCCGAAGCTTCCTTTCCTCCAAGGCGTGAAGGCCAGTGCGCCACCATAAAGAAGAAAGGTTCGTTTTCAATCGTTCCCCAAAGCGTGAGTATATCCCGGGTTTTGAAGTCGGGGAGTGAAGGGATGACTGTTCTTACAGCCTTTTCTCCTTCTTTCTTAAACACATCGGGACGATACAGAAAGGCAACGTCTACGCCTCGGGCTTCAGGAGAGTCGAAGTGTGAAATCCGATAGTTTGCCGGAGCCAGTTTGCGGGTTGCGATGATGTCTTCCAACACACTGCGGTTTTCTATTTCTGATACACCGATGACGACCGGATAATCCTTGTTGATAGCCGCAATGTCAAAGAATACCCGTTCGGTATTTGCCAATTTCTTTTTGTACTTGACCGAGTTCCATTTTTTAGGACCTTCGGGAGTAAATTCGTCATCGTGAACTTCCGGATCATTGATCGTATCGAAGAAGTTCTCAAGATTGTAAAATACAACCTTATACGGTTTCTGTGCAAAGCTGAACGATATCAGCAGCGCAAAAAGCGCGGTTACTAATAACAGTTTTTTCATAAGCTAGCTTATTAGTTAATCCCCCATTGAGTGGGATTATTTTGTTGTTTTACACTGTTGGATACTTGCGGGAAGAAGGTGAATCCTGTCTTCTTTTCGATGTCTGCTACAGAAGTACAAATAGACTTAGGAGGCTCGATATTTCCGTATGATTTATGTTCTACCCAAAAACCTATGGATATCAGCTCGTCGGCCGAACAGTCTTTGATATTCTTTCCGGTTTTTCCACTCTTTGTACGCAGAAGCACTTTGAAGTAGTGGGTCGGAAGAGGAACTGTTTTGCCTGTACCATCTGTAGTCGTGGTTGCACCTGTCCCAAAATAAGCACCGGTAACTACATACAACGTGTCCGAACAGTGATTTGTACGGACTTTGCTTTCAAGTTTGGCCCACATGTCTTGGTTTAAGCGGTTAAGCTGTGGGGTCATATTGGACATATAGAAGGTTTGAGCATTCATTTCATCCGTAGCATCACGGTCAGCAGATGGAAGCTGATGTCCACGATCGTAAGGACCTCCATAAGACCTTAATGTACAATCTGCTTGATAATTTTGTGGGATGATTGGGTCAAAAGCCCAACGGTCTGTACGCTTGATTGATCCTGAGTATGCAGCATGTATCGGATAGGCTACCCATAAGGCTGCTTTCTTTGTTTTATCAAAACAAATAGAATAATTACGTATTGTTTTATTGTTTAAAAGAGCATAATGAGTTGCATACTGATAATTAGCATCTTCCTTGAAACTAGGAACTTCAGCCCACAGGTTAAAAGCAGGTAGGTTTTGCTGTGATTCAGATAATTGTACTAAATCAAAGACTTTCGCTTCTTGGTCTGCAAACTGGAGTGTAATCTTGGCTATCCGTTGCTCTTTGCCTGTATTCCTATTATAATATACGTATAGAACATTAAGCCCGTCTTTTACTTCTCCGGATTTGGAGAATAAGGTCTGATCATTGCTACTGAAGGAACACCATGTTGTACCTTCGGTGATTTCTGCATTCCATATTGTTCCGGGAGTACTTGTGATGATTATGGCAGACGATCCGGATGCTGATTTTACAGTGGAGGAAATTTTCCAGTAGGCATCACATGGCTGTGACAAGCCTCCATCGTTGGAGTCATCGTTGCTACATGCATACAAAGATACAAGAAGTACTATGTAAATGAATGATTTAAACGCTAATGTATAATACTTGTGAATTAGATTCATTTATAAATGTCTAAAATTGTTCTTATGCGAGAAAAATTCAACTCTTGATAGAGAATTATCTCTTTCAAGAGTTGAATTTTTTTTATTATAATATTAGTACAATTGGAACCCACACATTATTGCACGTGCATTACTATTTTTTGCTGCAGCTTCAAAGTTGTCATCTGTAGCAATTGTAATAGTTGATGACTCTGTTAAACCGGTTAAATTGAAAGTATAATAATCAGAATCAGCAAATGTAATAGTGTAGTCTGGGTTACCTGTTGCTCCATCCTTAGCGGCTGGTGCAATGTTGTTGTTGCCAGATATACTGCCTCCATTGTTTATTCGAATATATATAGTTGCTGTTTTACCTTTCCATGCTGTGGCATAGAAAGAGAACTTTTTATTGCCTGTTACTCCGAGTGCACCTGTTGTGAATGCTCCACTCTTTGAAGATGTTCCTAGTTTTAGACAATAAATATTCGTATTTACTAACTGACCATATGCATTGTAATTATTAGTACCATTACCGAATAAGAAAGGATCCATTGAAGTGAATGTTCCTTTAGTGTCTTCTCCCGAACTTTTTCCAGAAACAGTAAGAGGTACGTCTATGCTATTGCCATTTGTTAAGGCAATTTTCATAGTTTCATTAAATGTTTCACCTGTATTTGTTTTTGCAGTTACAGTTACAGTATTACCTACTACATTGGTAGTAAATGCATTACTTAAACCGCTTACTGAGATAGTATTACTTCCTTGATTTTTAACGGTCACGATGAATTCTTGACTACCTCCCGTAGCTGGAAATGTATGAGAGTTAGGGGTTATAGAAGTGATAGTAGGGCTGTTAGATGCAAATGCTTTTACGTCTTCAAGATTACGTGGTAATAATTGACTTGCACTCTGATAGATAGAAGCGATACCAGTGATAGCTCCTGAACCGGCAGAGAAAGGTTGATCATCAAATGGTGTTGCTTGTTTGTTTATATTAACAGTGAAGTTACTACCACCGACATTAAAAGTATGATTTTTTAATGCACCAACTGTTTTCCATACACCTCCTTCAGCTATAGATGCATTTTCTATAGTTACAGGCATACAAACAAAAGATGCTAGCTGATCTAATGATATTGGTGTAGCTTTTACTTCGTTATTTTCTGAGACGATTTCAATATTCTCAGTGGTAAAACCTTCAACTTGAGGTACATCAAAACGTTTATATATTTTGGCTACATCTTTTTGTAATGTTACTTTGATCTCCTGACCTAATGCATACTGAGTTACATCTATTTTGTTGTTATATAAAGAAAGTGCATTACCCGCTGTGGTAGCTCCTTTAGTCATCAGATAAAGAGTTCCATAAGAGTAGTTCTTGCCTGCAGGGTCACCACAAATAATACCTTGGATTACATAGTTTTCATCTACAGCTGTGGAAGTATTTGTCATTTTTGTTACTAAGTCTGCTATAGAAATAGGAGTTGCAGTGGACTCGGTAGCAACAAATGTTTTAGGCTCACCGTAAATAGTACTAGATGCAGTTGTTGCATAAGCACGGAATGCATATTGATTGTCTTTAGTCAGATTAGTAACAGCTACTGTCCAAGGATTTTCTTTTACCGATGCGGCTGCTTTAGTTGCTTTTGTCCAATCAATATCTGTTACAGTTCCAGTGCTGAATTCAATATACTGCACACCAACTTCGGTGGCTTCAGAAATCTCAATATTAGCAACTGAACCGCCTAATGTTGCAGTGGTAGCTGTGATGGCTTTTGCATCTGTAGTTGTTACTTTAGGTTCTCCTGCTGTTTCAAAATCAATTTCAGTACCACCAGCACCTGTAGCAAGTGTTATGTCATCAAGGCGGATAGAAGAAGCTGCTAAAGCAGTGTATTTAATGTATAATTCAGATACTGCCTTTTTGAGAGTGAAATTAGCAGTAGCTAAAACCCAATATGGCTTTTCTGAATCTCCATTGTTCTTAGTATATGTAAGAGGGACCCAGTTTGTACCGTCAGCACTTAAAGCCACAGTCAACTTAGATGTATCAAATGTATTATCATATTCCTCTCCAACTTTTATAGAGTAGCTGGCACCGAACGTCAGTTTCAGATTCGTTTGTGCTTCTGTAAGAGCTATTTTGTTGATTTGGAAATATGCAGGAAGACTTCCGAAGAATACAACATTAGGTCCGGATGCACCATCGTATGCACCCGAGTTAGGTAATCCGCTAGCACGAACTGATGCACTTGCTCCAGAATAAGTGACATTTGCAGAGCCGATTCCACTCTTATTCCATCCATCGTATGAATCTACAAATGGGTAGGGATTTGATACTGTCTTATCGCCAACCGTTTCGTTGTAAATTACTTCCGTAGGACCTACGCTTCCACTGCTAATCTTAACAGTCTCCGACATCAGCACACCCACTTTGTTTGAAATCTCAATAACAACGCTGGCTTCATCATTAACGTTTTCCGGAATGCTAACCTGAATAGTAGCAGAACCTTCACCTTCATATTTTGATAGAGTAACCCATGATTTGTCATCTTTTACTGTAGCTTTCCAACTACGGTTGGTTGAAATGTCAAAAGAGGCTTGGCTTCCGTTGGCTGGTTGACCGTCTGAGCCGAAAATCAAGGTTGTAGGCGAAACTTCGAGGTATGGAGCCTCGGTATCATCATTGTCGTCAACGCAACTTACGAAAGCTGTGCTAACCATTACAAGCATAAGCCCGTAGAATAACTTCAGAAAGTTCAAATTTCTCATTTTGTTGCTTTGTTAATTAATTAATAAAATTTTTGTGAATCATTTATCCTTTCATTTCCTTTTGATAATAATAGTTTAGCAAAGTTATTTTTTTCTATGAAACATGCAAAGTTTCTAACGTCTTTTTTCGTATTGCAACTATGTTAAATTTTAGCGACTTAAGAATAGGGATGAACTGATTTTCTGCATTGATGAATAGATTGGCTCTTTTTGTCTTTAATATCTAACATTGTGAAAGAATTTGGAGGCGTATGTTGCTTTTTTGAAAGATTTGCATTCTATACTTTATCGGGCTTGATTAGGTGAATTATTGCCGTGATTATGGGGCTTAAATGACATTTTTATCAAACGGAGGTCCATTTACTATTTGATAGACGGAGTGTGGTCCGTATAAAATTATTTTATTGTAATTAACTTATATGGGACTTATATATAATCTCTTTCTGTGGATAATCTAATTTCTTCCAGTGAATAAATTAATCCCTTTCCATTCATAAATTAATTCGTTCGCCTATAGGCAATGTTGCGTTTGTCTATAGGCAACCTTCCGTTTGTCTATAGGCATCTTCTCGTTCGCCTATAGCCGGATGAATTAATTTATGAATGCGCAGATGCTGTTTTTTGCAGATGAACCCTTTAGAGTCTGCTTGAAAAAAACTTGAATCTTTTCTATTTGACTGAATGAAGAGCAGAAAACAGTACATACTGTTTGAAGTCTATATTTTAATGCCTATATTTGTCTACATTTCAATTTTATAAGGATAGTCATTATGGATACTACTTTTAGAATATATCCGATAGGGATACAGAATTTTGAAGACTTACGCAATAATAACAACGTTTATGTAGATAAGACGGAGTTGATTTATCGTTTGGCTAATACCAATAAAGTTTATTTTTTGAGTCGTCCCCGTCGTTTTGGAAAAAGTTTGTTGGTGTCCACTCTTGATGCTTATTTTAGGGGGAAGAAGGAATTGTTTCAAGGTTTGGCAATGGAGCGTTTGGAGAAAGAATGGAATGTCTATCCGGTGTTGCACCTTGATTTCAGTATGACAAAGTACACAGCACTTTCCGACCTTTTGGGACAGTTGAATCTGAACCTATACGATTGGGAAAAACTCTATGGAAAGGAAGAAGTAGAAGGTACGCCGGCGGAACGTTTCCGGGGAGTGATTCGTCGTGCTTATGAACAGACGGGTAAACCGGTAGTAGTACTTATCGACGAATATGATGCTCCTTTATTAGACAGTAACCATTTGCCGGAACTGCAAAATGAACTTCGAGAAGAAATGCGGAAATTCTTCAGTCCCTTGAAAGCGCAAGGAGAATATCTTCGTTTCCTTTTCCTGACAGGTATTAGCAAATTCAGTCAAATGAGCATTTTCAGTGAACTGAATAATTTGCAGAATATCAGCATGAGAGATGATTATAGTGCTATCTGTGGTATAACCGAACAGGAGTTGCGTACACAATTGAAAACTGATATTGAAATGATGGCGCAAGCTAATAATGAAACGTATGAGGAGGCCTGTACACATTTGAAACAGCAATATGACGGATATCATTTTAGCGAGAACTGCGAAGATATTTACAATCCATTTAGTTTGTTCAATGCATTTGCACAGAAAAGATATGCCAATTTCTGGTTTTCTACCGGGACGCCTACTTTTTTAATTAATATATTGCAGCAGAGTAATTTTGACATTCGCGAATTGGATGGTGCAACAGCTACTGCAGAGCAGTTTGATGCACCGACGAATGTTATTACCGATCCTCTTCCTGTGCTTTATCAGAGCGGCTATCTTACCATCAAGGAATATGATCCGGAGTTCCAACTCTACACATTGGCTTATCCTAACAAAGAAGTGCGGAAAGGATTCATAGAATCTCTTATGCCCGCTTATGTGCATTTACCTGCTCGTGAGAATACATTTTATGTAGTCTCTTTTATCAAGGATTTGCGTGCCGGAAAACTGACCGAATGTCTGGAGAGAATCAGGTCTTTCTTTGCTTCTATTCCCAATGATTTGGAAAATAAGCAGGAAAAACATTATCAGACAATTTTCTATTTGTTGTTCCGTTTGATGGGGCAGTATGTAGATACAGAGGTGAAAAGTGCAATCGGACGGGCGGACGTAGTAGTAAAGATGCAAGATGCCATTTATGTCTTTGAATTTAAGGTAGATGGAACTCCGGAGGAAGCACTGGAGCAAATAAATAGTAAGGGGTATGCTATTCCTTATCAGTCTGATCATCGGAAAGTTGTAAAAATAGGAGTTAACTTCGATAGTGCGACAAGAAGTATCGGTGATTGGAAAATTGTAGAGATAGATTAAGGAGTCACTGATACCGTTGAACAGAAATGTTTAAAAATACTAGAAATATACTGTAGTAATGTTTTTTATCCATTCGTTTTATATTCTTAACTTCGAAAAAATCGTAAGCGCGGATAAATCAACTACTTTTGGCTCTCGAATTTACAACATTTTTGAATTTCTTGCGTCTAATAAACCATAAACTAATATATTTCTAGTCATGAAACATAGACTGTTACTACTAATTCTATTCGTATTCGTCGCCTCCGTGGCGGGGTGGGCACAAAAATCCACAGCTCCTTCTTATACAGTCAAAGGAGTACTTATTGATTCTTTAACACAAGAGGGAGAACCGTATGCTACCATCAAAATAGCAAAGAAAAATGCTCCGGATAAAGCAGTCAAGATGGCGGTGACTGGGGCGAATGGTAAATTTCAGGAGAAACTGAATGTCGCTGCGGGCAATTACATCATCACCATTTCTTCGATTGGTAAAGCACCGATAGTAAAGGAATTTACTCTAAAACCGTCTGTGAAGGAGGTTGATTTGGGCACAATGATTTCTTCAGAAGCCAATAACGTATTGAAAGGAGTGGAGGTAGTTGCACAAAAACCTTTGGTAAAGGTAGATGTGGATAAGATTGAATATAATATTGAAGATGATCCGGACTCAAAATCGAACAGCATATTGGAGATGCTTCGGAAAGTGCCTTTGGTAACGGTGGATGGAGAAGACAATGTACAGGTGAACGGCAGTAGCAGTTTCAAGATACATGTGAATGGAAAGCCCAATAATATGATGAGCAATAATCCGAAGGAAGTGCTGAAAAGTATGCCGGCAAACACAATCAAATATATTGAGGTGATCACTTCACCGGGAGCTAAATATGATGCGGAAGGTATCGGAGGTATTCTGAATATCGTCACAGTAGGTTCCGGATTTGAAGGATACACGGCTACTTTCAGAGGGAATGTTAACAACAATGGTGTGGGTGCCGGCACTTATGCAATGGTGAAACAGGGTAAGTTGACTGTTTCTGCCAACTACAACTATAATTATAATAATAGTCCGCGCAGCTATTCCGACAGTTACCGCGAAAATTATGAACCGGATAAGGAGAATGAAAAATATTTGGAATCGGAGAGTAGCTCCAAGTCGAAAGGAAATTTCCAGCATGGCAATTTGGAAGCTAGTTACGAGATTGATACGTTGAGGCTACTGACAGTGGCTTTTGGAATGTATGGCAGTAATAATAAAAGTAACAGTGGCGGACATACGATTATGCACGGAGCCGACCGTCAGGATTTTGCATACCGTTATAGAACCGACAATCGTGGAAAAGGATCATGGTATTCTATCAACGGAAATATAGACTATCAGCGTGCTTCCCGAAAGAATAAAGAACGGATGATTACGCTTTCTTATAAAATCAATTCCCAACCCCAAACGAATGATTCGTATAATACTTATCTGGACATCGAGCCTGATGAGAATAAACTGGATATTATCAAAGAATTGTCATTAAAGAATTTCCATTCGGACGGAAAGACAAATACGATGGAGCATACTTTCCAGGTGGACTATACTACTCCGATTGGGAAACTGCATACAATTGAAACCGGTGCCAAATATATTTTCCGGCGTAACTCCAGTGATAATCGGTTTTATGAAGCCGAGGGAGCAAGTGAAAACTATGCATATAATGAAAATCGTAGTAGCGAGTACCGTCATTTGAATCATATTCTCTCTGCTTATGCCGGATATACGCTGAAATACAAGGGATTTACTTTCAAACCGGGATTGCGTTATGAGCAAACTATACAAGAGGTGAAGTATCTGGTGGGGCCGGGCGAGAACTTCCATTCGAATTTTAGTGATCTGGTTCCTTCCGTTTCGTTGGGGATAAAACTAGGAAAGACGCAGAATTTGCGTGGTGGATACAATATGCGCATCTGGCGTCCGGGTATCTGGAATTTGAATCCTTATTTCGATAATCAGAATCCGATGTTTATCAATCAGGGAAATCCGAACTTGAAGAGTGAGAAGAGTCATTCGTTCGACTTGTCTTACAGCAGTTTTACATCTAAATTCAACGTCAATCTTTCTTTGCGTCATTCTTTCAATAATAATGGAATTGAAAGAATCAGTCGCTTGATTACTGATAAAGACGGAGAAATCTTTGAAGGGGGGCATAAAGCTCCCTACGGTGCGTTGTATAGCACATACGGTAATATCGGAAAGAGCAGGGAAACAGGATTGAATTTCTATTTGAACTGGAACGCTTCTCCTAAAACGAGAATTTACGTCAATGGACGTGGCAACTATAGCGATTTGCGGAGTCCTGCCCAAGAGTTGCATAATTATGGATGGAATGCTTCTGCGTTCTGCGGAGTTCAGCAAACTTTACCGGGGAAGATCCGCTTGAGCTTGAACGGAGGAGGAAGTACGCCCCGGATCAGTTTGCAGGGAAAAGGGTCAGGGTATAATTATTACAGTTTGGGATTGAGCCGTTCTTTCTTGAAAGAAGAACGTCTCTCTTTGAATGTTTTTTGCAATAATATTGTAGAAAAATACAGAACTTACAATAATCACACAGAAGGAGCTAACTTTATTTCGAAGAGTTCGAGCAAATACCCGAGCCGGTATTACGGTTTCAGTATCAGCTATCGGCTTGGAGAGTTGAAAGCCAGTGTGAAGAAAGCCGCACGAAGCATCGACAATGACGATGTGAAAGGTGGCGGCGGAGGAGGCGGAAACACCGGTGGTGGAGGTGGTCAGTAGATCACTTCCGCACACCGAGATTCCCTCTTATTCCTGTCTCACGTCTTGCTTGTTGGTGTTAAAGCCCAGTTTGGTCAGTCCGGCCTGTACGTCGGGATGGCTCATGAAGAGTTTCCACAATAATCCGCTCCGGTAGTTTTCGATCATGACAGCAATAGGACCTTGGTCGATGGCCAGATAACGTTGCGGATACCAATTGTCCGTTTCGCTGAAAGCATCGTAGAATCCGAAAGGACCGAACACTTTATCTCCCATACCATACAGATGGCGCATTACCTGCATGGAATATTCCGGTGTATAGACAATGGATGAAAGTGCGGCGGTAGGGGAGATCACTCCTTTGTCCTCCTGCTCATTGGGCGAATGAGCTGCATATCCATCGACGGAGTAGCTGGCGGTCAGTCCCCAACAATCCGGTCCGAAACCTTTGTAATGTTTAGGGTTGCGGATGCAGTAAGCACGGTTCACCAGTGTCAGGTTGCGCATTTCGTGGAAGTAGCTGGGGCAGTATTCATCTTTCAGTCCCACCGGATCAAGTCCGAGGAAAGAGTATTGAGCCCAGAAAAGCGGTCCGGCTTCGGTGCCCTGATAGCGGAGGTGCAACTCGATTCCTTCCACTTTATGCGGAGCAACGATGGCTCCGTTCTGTGCCCAACCGTCATGATAGACAGCCGCAGGTACTCCGTGTGTAGGAGAAGCGGCTGCAAGAATATACATAATCATACATTCGTTGTAGCCGTGTACAGGGAAATTCATTTCCCAGCCATACGTCGGACTCCAATGCCAGTAAAGAACGTTTTGCCCGCCTTGCCGATACCAGTTCCAGTCGACATCCCGCCAAATCTGGTCGATACGTTGGGCGAGTGCTTTCTCTTTCTCGTTTCCGTTGACGTAGTATTGGTGCACGGCCAGCAGCCCTTGGATGAGGAAAGCGGTCTCTACCAGATCGCCCCCATTATCTTTCTGACCGAATGGTTTCACCTTGCCCGTATCACCATACCACCAATGAGGGTAGGCTCCATGGAAACGGTCTGCTTTTTCGAGGAAAGAAACGATGCGTTCCATTCGTGCCAGTCCCTCCTCGCGGGTGACGTAACCGCGGTCGATTCCCGCAAGGATAGCCATGATGCCGAAGCCGCTGCCACCGGAAGTGACTACGTTGGCATCGTTTTCTGGATAAACGCCGTCTACATGATAACGTTCGGGAGCTAAGCCGCTATTCGGCTCGGCACCTTCCCAAAAATAAAGGAAAGTCCGTCGCTGGACGGTATCCATCAGGGCGTCGTCCGATAACGAGTCAGTGGCTGCGGAGAGGTTGTTGCTTTTGCTTTTCCCTTTACAGCTCTGGAAAGTCAGGGCAACGGCGGATAGAAATAGTAACATGAGCGGAAGTGCACTCATTTCTATTATTCTTTTATATTTATCGTTCATAATCAAGGTGATGAAAGTTTAGTTTAACGTGAACTTCGCGGTTTTCACATCACGGCTGTTCGTACCGATCATCACTTCAAAGTCGCCCGGTTCGGCAACTAGTTGCAAATCATAATTATAGTATCGAAGCATTTCCGGAGCAATCTTGAAACGGACAATCTTCATTTCTCCCGGTTCGAGGAATATCTTTTGGAAACCTTTCAGTTCTTTGACGGGACGGGTACTGCTGCCCACAACGTCGCGGATATAAAGCTGTACCACTTCCGAGCCGGGCCATGTTCCGGTATTGGTAATCTCCACTGCCGCGGTCAACGAACCGTTCATGTTCATGGAAGAATGACTCAAGTCGATGTCACTGTAAGAGAACGTCGTATAAGAAAGGCCGTAACCGAACGGATAAAGCGGATCATTATCCACATCGAGATAGTTGCTGCGGAATTTCTCGAACCATTTGCCATCTTTCAATGGGCGTCCGGTATTTTTGTGCGCATAATAAAGAGGTATCTGGCCGACATTCTTCGGGAAAGTCATGGTCAGTTTTCCACCCGGATTGACGTAACCGAAGAGGGCGTCACCAATGGCGTAAGCGGCTTCACTGCCTCCGAACCATACATTCAGAATGGCAGGTACATGCTCCTGTTCCCAATTCAGCGTAAGCGGACGTCCGGTGAATAACACCAGTACCACCGGTTTGCCTGTCTTTAAAAGCTCTTTCAACAGATTCTGCTGTACGTCGGGAATATTCAAGTCTGTACGACTGCTGCTTTCACCGCTCATTTCAGAAGATTCGCCTAGCGCTGCGATGATGATATCTGCCCGACGGGCTACGTTCAATGCTTCGTCCAGCAACTGCTGGTCGGTGCGGTTGTCACGGTTCAGGGAACGGCCGAACATCGTTGCCCGTTCTTCGTAACTTGCATCACTAATCAGGTTGCTTCCTTTAGCGTACATGATATTCGCTTTTCCGGCTGTCATCTCTTTCAATCCTTCTACCAAAGAAGGGCAACGGTCGAGCACAGCTGCTACGCTCCATGTACCCGGCATATTGCTACGGCTGTTTGCCAACGGACCGATCACTGCAATATTTCCTTTAGGGTTGAAAGGCAACAACGGATTTCCGTTCGGATTACCGTCGGGACTGTCATTCTTTAGAAGAACGAAACTTTCTGCTGCAATTCTGCGGGCTGCATCACGATGCGCTTTGGTAAAGATGTCGCGTGCCGGACGTTTCGGATCGCAATATTTATAAGGATTATCAAACAATCCCAGTTTATATTTGGCTTCCAGAATACGACGGCAAGCCGTATTCAATGTTTCCATAGAGACTTTTCCTTCCTGAACGGATTTCTTCAGTGTCCCTACAAAACCCTCGCTTACCATATTCATATCCACTCCGGCATTGATGGCACGGGCGGATACTGTCTGAAGATCACCGATACCGTGGTCGATCATTTCTGAAATGCCCGTATAATCAGTTACCACAAAACCGTTGAATCCCCACTGTCCGCGGAGAATATCCGTCATCAGCCATTTATTGGCAGTGGCCGGAATACCGTCTACTTCATTAAAAGAAGCCATCACGCTGCCTACACCCGCTTCAACGGCTGCTTCATACGGCAGCATATAATCATTGAACATTCGTTGGCGGCTCATATCCACGGTGTTATGGTCGCGGCCGGCTTCGCCTGCCCCATATAACGCAAAGTGTTTTACGCAGGCCATGATTTCGTCATTCCGTTCCATATTTTTCCCCTGATAGCCGCGCACCATCGCTTCGGCAATCATGGCACCGAGAAACGGGTCTTCGCCACTACCTTCGGATACGCGTCCCCAACGAGGGTCACGTGAAATATCCACCATCGGGCTGAAAGTCCATGAGATTCCATCGGCACTTGCCTCTACGGCTGCAATGCGGGCAGACTCTTCAATGGCTGTCATGTCCCAGGTGCAAGACAAACCGAGTGGGATAGGGAACATCGTTTCGTATCCGTGAATAACGTCCATCCCGAACAATAACGGAATACCCAGCCGTGAATTTTCCACAGCCTGTTTCTGTACCTCACGTATCTTCTCTACTCCTTTCAGATTGAACAATCCTCCCACTTCGCCTTTCTTGATTTTTGCGGCGATGTCGCTGCTTTTAGCCTGTCCCGTAGTGATCTCTCCGGTGACAGGAAGGTTTAACTGTCCGATTTTTTCTTCCAGCGTCATTTTATTCATCAATACGTCGATGAAACGATCCATATCCTGTGGTGACTTTTGTGCCGACGCGGTTAGAAAACCTGCGGCAAACAACAGAATGGATAGACTTAACTTTTTGTATATCATATTATTATAGTTGATTTTATCTCTATTCATATAAAGTCCTCCTGATGCGTTGGATGTTCGGCACCGAGGAGGACATTGTTCGGCACCGAGGAACTTTCTTATTGGTAGTCGGGGCTCTGTACTAACACTCCCTTAGACTTGTCGATCTCTGTCTGCGGCAGTGGAAGCAGTGCGTTCTTGTCCTGATAATTGGTTTTACCGGCTGCGTGCAACACTTCTTTTGCAATGCCCCAACGAACGAGGTCGTAGAAGCGGTCGAATTCCAACCCTAATTCCACACGGCGTTCGTGGCGGATGGCCTCACGCAATTCTCCCTGATCGGTAGTCGTCACTTTTGGCAATATATTGCTATTGGTGCCTCTGGCGCGTGCGCGTACTTTTTCCAAATAGTCGATTGCTTCACCCGGAATACCTTTTTCATTAGCTGATTCGGCTCCCATCAGAAGTACATCTGCGTAGCGGATCAGACGAATGTTTACCCAATAACCTTTATTGGTATATTCTTTACGTAATGCCGGGTCGGTATAGGCTTTCTTATTGAAGTAAGCACCCATTGCCGGGGAAACCGGAGACTCACCGTATGGTTCGTTGGTGTTTTCCGGAGTGATAGGCTCGCTGTCCGAGTGGCGGAAGTAGAGTAGGGTAGAGTTTTTGCGTGGATCACCCTGTTCGTATGCTTGCGCCATATACTCTGTTGCCATGTGCCATCCCCAGCCCAAGTCCCATTGACCTGCTCCGCGTACACCTTGTACTTCACAGAACTGGCTACCGATAACATCGCTTTGAGGAAGAGCGGCAGTAGCTGTACATTGCAACTCGAATATAGACCCTCCGTTATTTTCACCATCATCCGTGAAAATCTCATTATACGGAGTCTTTAAGTTGTAGAGCCCCTTTTTGATGACATCGGTGGAGGCTGTGTACATATTGTTCCAGTCGTTGCGCATCATATAAGTACGTGCGTGTAAGGAACGGGCGGCTCCCCAAGTCAGTCGTCCGGTGTATTCGGTATTCCATGTTTCCGGCAATGACTCTTCTGCTGTTTTCAGGTCCTTGTCGATCTGTTCATAGATTTTATCAGCACTTGTCTTCGGGATATTGGCTTCTGAAGCATCGTTGATTTTATAAGTCACCAAAGGAACTTCGCCGAAAGCTCTTACCAGATTGAAGTAGCAATAAGCACGGAAGAAAGAGGCCTCTCCCTTATTGATGATGTCTTCAGTTTCTGTTTGTCCGGCTGTTTCTTTTGCTGCAATGGCATCAAGAATCTCATTACATTGGTAGATGATGGCATAATTCTGTCCCCAATAAGCACCCAGTAGGCCGTTGGTCGGTGTATACACAAAATCATCATACATTTCGGCTACATCAGAGCCATCGCTGGCAATACTTCCTTTTTCCGAATCTTCCGAACGGAAACAGTGGATGGCAAAAGCAGGAGGGCCGGCTGTGACATTATAGTTACGCATCATCGTATAGACATTATAAATCTTACCGTTGACCAGCGCGTTCGGATTATCATCTTCCGTGAACTGTCCTTGCGGACTACGATCCAGAAAGTCACTACAGCTGCCTAGAAATAATGTAGTTGAAGTAATAAGGGCTGCAAATATATATTTATTCAGTTTCATATAATGATAGTTTTAAAGATTAAAGTTGTGTTCCGCATGGAAAACTGGCAGTGGCACCTTGCCACTAGAATGTTAGGTTGATACCGAAGGTATAGACTGCAGGTACAGGATAACTGCCGTTATCTACTCCGAAAGCGGTGGCGGTTCCTCCAAGTTCGGGAGTATATCCGGTATTATGTTTCCATGTCTTCAGGTTCTGTATGTTGACATAGACTTTCAGGGCTTGCAGACGTATTTTGGCAATTAAGCTCTTGTCGAACGTATAAGCTAACTGTACATTACGGATACGGAAGAAACTACCGTTCTCAATGTAATAGTCGGAATTCAAGTTATTGATAGAATGTTTGGTGTTCAGCAACGGTTGGGTGTTGGACGTGCCTTCTCCGTGCCAGCGCTCCAGGCGTTGTTCCAGGTAGTTGAACTGGGCAAAATTGTAGTTATCCCATGTACGGAAAATCTTGTTTCCGCCTTGTCCCATCATGTCGATGCCTAACGACCAATTCTTGTAGTCTACTCCGAGAGAGAAACCGTAAGTTACCTTTGGAGTCGGGTTGCCTATCATGGTACGGTCTTCCGGGGTGATTTCTCCGTCGCCGTTTACATCAGCGAATTTCAGGTCACCGGGGGTAACGGTAGCCAGTGTATTTTTGGGTGATGCGTCAATATCTGCTTGTGACTGATAAACGCCTGCCACTTTATAACCATAGAAATATCCGATAGGATAACCTGCCATTGTGTAACTTTGCTGCTTATCTCCGGCAATGATGGAATATCCTTCCTGAACAAGATTTTTTACCTCATTCTTGATCGTAGTCAGGTTGGCACTGACGGAATATCCCCAATCACCAATCTGATCGCGCCAGGTGACAGCCATTTCCACTCCTTTATTCTGGATCTCTCCCAAGTTACCGATACCGGGGATAGTTCCGGAAATTCCGGGAACTTCGGCTAACAAATCTTTGGTGTTCTTCTTATAGTAAACACCCTCAAAATGCAAGCGGTTGCGAAGCAGGTTCGTTTCAAATCCGGCTTCCCAGGCTTCTACTTTTTCCCAACGCAGGTTAGGATTAGGAAGATAAGCAAGTTGGTATCCGGGATAAATGATGGACGGTTTACCGAATACGGCCGAATAAGCATTGGTCAATAAGGGTTCGGCAGGGTAGGCTTTATCCAGGTTCTGGTTTCCTAACGTACCGTAAGATGCTTTGATTTTCAACATATCCAGCCATTTGATGTCTTTCATAAATTCTTCTTCAGACATCAACCAACCTCCACCCAGCGAGAAGAAGTTCTGCCATTCATTTCCTGTGTAGGAGAAAGCGGAAGAACCATCCCGGCGGAAAGATCCGTTGAACAGATATTTACCTTTATAGTTGTAGATCACACGTGCAAGTACGGATAATGTACTGCGTTCCCATTGGGTACTTCCATTGGTAGCGGTAGCCGCATCGCCGATGCTGACAAACCATTTGTCCGGATTATCCGGAATGACCAGTCCGACCCCCTGCTTGCGTGCTCCGTCCAATCGGCTCAACGAATTATAATAGGTAGTAAAACCAGCGGTAGCTGTCAGGTTATGATTTCCATTATCAAAGCTGTTGGTGTATGTCAACAGGTAGTCGCTCTGAACTTTGGTTTCATTCTCTTTAAACTGGCTGACTTCGGTCTTGCCTGTTCCCAAAGTAGAGATCCCTCCGTTGACAGCGGCATCGTATACTTTTACGATCGGTGTATACGTCCGTCCGTTGTTCGACGCATAATCCATGGAGAACATTGCTTTGAACGTGAAATGTTTCAGGAAGTCTACCTCACCATAAATGTTACCGGATGCCCGGTAGTTTTCCGCTTTGGTAGTATTCGCTTTCAATTCGACGTCTACCATCGGGTTACTAATCTGCGCTTTCTGGAATTCGGGCAGAGCCGTATATAATCCGTATTCGTTGTTATACACCGGAGCGATAGGAGTTGCACGCAGGGCATTCAATACCTGTTTGGAATCTGCAGGAAGCATACGTGCTCCGTTGAATTGGAAACCGACTTTCAAAAAGTCCGTAATCTTATAATCGTTACTTGCATTGATGGTTACCTTGCTGAATTTCTCATGCTCGATGTTGCCTTGTTCGTAAGAGTAGCCCACGCCCAGATAGAAACTATGTTTGGGCGAAGCCCCTGTAATACTGATGTTATTGTTTGTAATGAAAGCTGTCTGGAAAATTTCGTCTTGCCAGTCAGTATTGGCATCCCAGCCGGTATAATCGAAAGGATCGTCTCTTTGATTGGCTAGCTGTTCGTTATATAGCTCTTTGAATTGTGAACCGTTCACCAGTTTTACTTTATCCACCACTTTCTTGAAACCGAAAGATGTGTTGATATTGACCAATGTCTGCCCTTCTTTGGCTTTCTTTGTAGTAATGATGATAACACCATTCGCACCGCGAACACCGAAAATAGCCAGAGATGACGGGTCTTTCAGGATTTCCATGGATTCGATGTCCTCCGGATTCAGGAAATTGATGTTGTCATTGAATAATCCGTCGACAATGTACAGCGGTTTATATCCGTTGATGGAGTTTGTTCCGCGAATACGTATTTCCGGATCCGATCCGGCTCGTCCGGAGTTTACAATCTGTACACCTGCCACTTTCCCCTGAAGGGAAGACAGCGGATTCATTGCCGGTTTGTTGGCTAACTCTTCTCCTTTGACATTGGTGATAGAACCTGTCAAGTCTCTTTTCTTTGCACTACCGTATCCGATAACGACTGTTTCGGCTAGTACTTGCGAATCTTCTTTCAAAGTGACATTGATGACGTTCTGTGTCCCCACTTTAACAGTTTGCGAAGTCATTCCTACGTATGAAAATGCCAGTACGTTCTCCGGAGTGACAGAGATTGAATATTTACCGTCCATGTCCGTGATGGTTCCGGTGGAGGTTCCTTGTACGAGTACCGATGCGCCGATCAATGGTTCATTGGTAGCGTCCGTCACTGTTCCTGTCACCGTCTTTGTCTGTGCAAAGGCTGATGCAGAGGCCAGTAGCAGGCAAACAAGCGTCATGATGCTCCTTGACCTGATGGCTTTTTTCTGAAGATGTTGTAAAAGTCTAGTCCTCATTGCATTAAATTTTTCCATTTGTTAATATTTAGGTTGAAGTCTTTTTCTGCCGTCTTTTGACAAGAGTAATAAAGTGAACAAATGAAAATCGAAAAAGATTTTGGAGAAAAGAGGGAATGGTTGATTTTAACAGAAGAAGCGAGATGGCTGTTGAAAAAGGTTCAGGTACGAACCGGTGTTGTCCGTACCTGAATTTAATGTCGTTAAAATGCGGATGACTAGCGGAGAGGACACAAAAAAGCCCCTACAATGTCTGTTTTAGGGGCTTTTTAACTGTAAATACAGGGTAGTTTGTGCGGATATGAGAGGTGTAAAAAGAAATGTTATCAATAACATTATAGCGGGAATCATTATAGCAGGAACTATCTTCATTATGCAATTGACAGGAAGCTGCGAACAACCGGAAATAACCCATCTGAAAACAGGCACAGACAGCATACAAATAAACAAAAATGATGAAATTGAGGAGTGGGATACCGATACCACTATTTACCATTCAACAACTAAACCCAAATAAAAATCCATGCTAAAAAACAAAATAATCAACTTATAAGTTGTATATCTCCCCCTTTTTCCGTATCTTTGTATATGCTAATAAGGAAGAATATGACATTCGACAAGATAACTAAAGACGGAAGATTGTGGGCGGTCCGGTTTGATGAAAATACTGATAACGAATTCATCAGGACAATTGACCAATGGGACAACGTGCAATGGCTGCGGGCGTTTTTCATAGAGAACATCAATGACCTGATTGCTTATTTCAAAATATCTGATATAAACATTGCGATAAGCGATACGATTGAAGACAGCGACCGACTGCAACGTATCATTTTAGATATCTCCCCGGAAGCTGATTTAAACCGGATATTCCGCCCGTTGGATAACAATCAGGCATCCGACGTTATGCTTCAGAAGGAAAAAGCAAGACTGAAACGTAAATTCGGTCATTCGTCATGGTTACGGCTTTATGCTATCAAGTTGGTCTCCGGAGTGTATATCATCACGGGGGGAGCCATCAAACTGACAGCAACGATGCAGGAAAGAGAACATACGAGCAGAGAACTCGTCAAACTGGAACGGGTAAGGAACTTCTTGTTGCAGGAAAACGTTATTGATGAAGCTGGATTTGCTGATTATATGACTGAACTTTAATTATAGGAGAAAAAAGTATGGATAATGACATGAAAACAACCATTGAGAAGTTGGAAAAATATGCATCTTCAACTCCTTCCAAATGGCGTGAGGCACTGGAATACAGGCAGGAGAACAAAACGTGGCTCCGATATTCGCAACGCATAGCCATGTTGATGCTGGACAAAATGGACGAATTGGGAATAAACCAAAAGCAACTGGCAGAAATGATGAGTTGCAGCCAACAGTATATCTCGAAAATATTGAAAGGACGGGAAAATCTTTCATTGGAGACTCTTTCCAAAATAGAAGGAGCGTTGGGTATCTCTATTATCAAAGAAGAACAGGTAGCTGTATAACTCTAAGGGGATATAATGCAGAAAACTGATGGCGGGTTTGTCCAGACAAGTTGTTGCAGCAATTGCCCACACACTGCATAGGAACACATTTTTTTTCTTTTTTCTTATACATCTCCCAGGACGCGGACGGATGGCAGGCAAGAAATTTCAGATAAAAATACCGCACGACGTAGGAGCGCAGGATATTTTTATCTGAAATAGCGTAGCAGTTCTTGACTGACAGCCGGCTGTGGCCTATCTTTGTAGAAGAAAAGAGGAAAAAGACGCTGTAAAAACGCAAGGTTCCCAGTAGAGTTTGAAATTCTCGATGTTGAGGGGATGATTCTTTTGCCGGAGCTTGTTACAGGTTTCTTCAATTTGCAGTTTCAGGTCTTCGATATACCTGTTTGTTTCTTTGTCGGCTGCTGTTTTTCCGAGTGACTTTTGAGCGGCTGCCGACCATGAAGCGGCGGAGATATGACAATTCGTAGGAATTTCGTATCTTTGCCCCATGATTGTAACTCTGCAGAACAGAGGTGACAGACTTTCATTTGTTCGACTTTTCCGTAGCCAAAACAGAACGCTGAAAGTTTTTTTTCTTTCCATACTTGTTTTTTTTGGTGAATCCTACTTTGAATCCAAAAATTAAGATAAAAAAAGGAAATCCTGTCACCGAGAATGGCACCGAATGTTGTTAGCATTTTTCGGAATGCCAGCGGAGAGGACACAAAAAAGCCCCTAAAATGTCCGTTTTAGGGGCTTTTTAACTGTAAATACAGGGTAGTTTGTGCGGATGATAGGACTCGAACCTACACGCCTCACGGCACCAGATCCTAAGTCTGGCGCGGCTACCAATTACGCCACATCCGCATGTGTAGCTTTTTTGTTTAGCGGTGCAAAGATAGGAAGATTTTCTGATTTGGCAAATAATTCGGCAATAAAGTTATTCACTTAAGATTTCGAATGCCTTTTCAATCAGTGGATCTTTCTTTTGTGATTCTATGTCGCCCTGCTCTATTCCTTCTTCTAGAATCTTATCCATATTTACGTATACATCAGGTTTTATCCCATCCTCCAATGACTTTCCATATTTATCAAAGTGGGGGCTGGCAGAGAAGCGGATGCTCCAGCCATTGGGTAATTCTGATGAAAACGGTAGCCCTGATCCACCACCAGTCTGGTCGCCCAGCTGGATGATTCTTTTATCTTCGTTATCATTGTTTAAGCTGCGCATTATGTTAACAAAATCATTTGTGGCACTATAACATCGACGATTGGTTAGTATCACGACCTTTTTTTGCCAACGAATACTGTTGGAGGGTTCTAAATAAATGGGTTCCATCTCTGAGAAATCATTGTGTCCCGGGCCTGTCTTATGTTGGATATATCCTGTTAATGCCTGTTTATCAGTGAACCGGGCAGCTATGCGTGAAGAATTGGTCAGATTACCTCCTCCGTTATCACGGACATCAATAATTAATCCATTGCAGATTTGTAAATAGTAAAGGACCTCATCCAAATTGCCATCTCCAACTCCGGCACTGAAACTTTCATAACGTATGTATCCTATGTTATTGTCGAATATTTTATATTTAAGACCAGCGGATGTGCGATAGTCTGAATTGGTACTACCCAAATAATAGTTATAAAGAATATCTTCTCTATAATTCCAAGGGTAGCCTTGATACCATGCATCGTAATAAGAAATACGACTGGCAGAAGATAGATTGACATGCCCGTCTTTCAAGATATAAAGCATTTGGCTTAGGATGTCGAACAGGTCATCATTGGACATCGACGGAATAATCAGTTTGCTGTATTCGTCATGAACAGCATCCCAGTCAATGCCTTTCGTATCCAGAAAACAATACTGTTCGTTGATGATCTTCCATAGTTGTTCGAAATTGCCTCTGGGATCATTGGCATAGTCATCTTCCCCAATGCAACCGGTCAGCACCGGAAGGCAGCAGAGCAGCCATAGTATTTGTTTAATCTTATTTCTCATCATTAATTGATCTCTCACTTGAAGTTTCAACATTAAATTTTGTTCTCTTAGTAAGCTCTAACCGATGAAGGAAGAGCGGTTCCTTTCTTATTTCGGATACGGTATAGGTCTTTCACAAATCCTACCATGAATGCGTGTGAGTAGGTATGTGTCTTGATATTGTTAACGTTGGATTGCTGTAAATCAGCCAGGTAGCTGAGGCGCATTTTGGTATATCCTATCGGCAGGTCAACGGAGAGCATCTGGCGCAACGAAGGTTGATTGTGCAGGGAGGTGAATTTTATCACTCCGCTCGAATTTCCCAAAGAGAATATCTCGTAATAAGATTGTCCGTAGTGGGGAGAGAACATCACTCCCATAACTGGCAGATTGATCTGATAACGAAGCACCATCGGATATTGTTTGATTTTTAGGTGCCAAATAGCCATTCCGGAGGCATCCAGATTGACGTATGCCCGTGCGGATGCCGGATTGTTGGTGTTACGGAGATTATAGACAAAGCCTCCGTTGACATCTATC
The DNA here is from genome assembly GCF_001688725.2 of Bacteroides caecimuris. NCBI lineage: Bacteria > Pseudomonadati > Bacteroidota > Bacteroidia > Bacteroidales > Bacteroidaceae > Bacteroides > Bacteroides caecimuris. The sequence continues at coordinate 4,836,331 of NZ_CP015401.2, forward strand.
AATCCTCCGGCTAATAATTTGAAATTCTCTGTCAGGCGGAACTGGTGGTGTAATCCATAGTTCCAGTTGACTAATCCGGAGAAAGTGTTATTGTTATCAGCCCGGTTGTGCGTATAGCTGATGTTTGCCTGAAAGAAGTTCTGCACAGATATATTTCCATCAAACAACTTGGTCATCCGAATCAACTCACGGGAAACACGGAAGTCGATTCCTTTGTATTCCTGCGGTGAGAGATAGGTGTCGAAAACGTTCGTAAATCCGACACCATACATGGTGGCACGTGTTACATATCGATGGGCTTGCAGACTGTCGGTCTGCGCTTGTAATCTTGTGCTAAGGGCGAACAGGATGCAACCTGTCAGCCCCAGGTATATTAGTTTTTTCTTCATCAGAATAATTTCATCTGCCCGGTGATCTCATCAATAATATCGCCTTCGCTCTTGCCGCTGTCCGGGTCCAAGTTTTCCGGTTCCTTTTCGGGAACTTCCTGTTGCTCTTGTGAGGGTTCGGGGAAGCGAGTTGGTTCAAGCTCATTGATCGTTTCCACTGTGTAGGTCGTGATCCGTTTGCCTTTTGCCTTGAACCCTTTGACAGCGATAAATTCATCCGCATCAATTTCCAGCGGGTCGCGGAAACTGTCGTGTCCGCCGAATACAACTTCCAGGCGCGGGTAGTATTCGTCGGTCAGTAAGATGAGACGGTTGTTTTTGTTCTCGCCCAAGTAGTTCTGCTTGCGGTTGGAACCTTCAAAACAGAAACGTTTCAGGTACGGATAATTTTGTTGGTCGGCATCATAAAGCGCGGCAGTCCATATCTTGTTGGGGTTGAACTTCTCAACGATGCTTACATTATCTTCGTAGTGGTTGCTCAGGTCGAAGTTACTGTTGTAGAAGTCACCGTTGTTCAGAACGACCAGTATGGTGTCTTCACTCTGGAATTCGCCCAGATATTCACCTCGTCCGTCATAGTTGAGGCGGAGTACGTCACGGTCGAACCATACTTTACGCCCGCCGAGGGTCGAACCGCCTTTCTGTTTCAGGGTAATTTTGTGTATCGGCAGACGGGTGAGGATGATACCGCGTGCCTGTCGACCTTTAATGCCCACTTCGCTGAAGTCTTGCTCGAAGATGATGCGGCGTACGCGTGGGTTAGGCTTCAACGTAACCTTGATGATTTCGGCTTCCCCGTTCGGATTGGCACTGAAATAGGTGATACGTGAATCGGGGGTACCTTGGGTGACGTCATATTCACGGTCGCGGACTACGGAAGTCACGGCAAAACGTTTGACATAGGTCGTTCCCTCTTTTCCGTCGCGGTATGCTACGTTGTAAATCGTCCGTTTGTCGTTCTTCTTGAATACGTTGACGTAAAGAACGTTTTTGCCGACGAATTTCTTGTCGGCAACAGGAGTAACGATATACTTACCGTCGCGGAAGAAGATAATGACATCATCGATATCCGAACAACATGCAACGAACTCGTCTTTTTTCAAGGCTGTTCCGATAAATCCTTCTTCGCGGTTGATATAAAGTTTCTCGTTTGCTTCTACTACTTTGGCAGCTTCGATGGTGTCGAAGTTGCGCAGTTCTGTACGGCGCGGGAAGTTCTTGCCGTATTTGTTTTTCAACATCTGATACCAGTTGACGGTATAATCTACGATGTGAGCCAGATGATTATCAATCTCGGCCACTTCCTCTTTCATTCTGGCAATCAGTTCATCCGCTTTGTCCGAGTTGAATTTCAGAATACGCCCCATTTTGATTTCCATCAGTTTGAGAATATCCTCTTTGGTTACTTCGCGGATAAAATTCGGATAATAAGGCGTCAGGCGTTCGTCAATATGTGCACAAGCTGCGTCCATATCTTTGGATTGTTCGAACTCTTTGTCCTTATAGATGCGTTCTTCGATAAATATTTTTTCGAGCGAAGCAAAGTGCAACGCTTCCAGTATTTCGTTTTTCTTGATTTCCAGTTCCTGCTTTAGCAAATCCAGCGTGTTGTCTGCCGACTTTCTCAAGACTTTGCTGACAGTGAGGAAATGAGGTTTGCTGTCATCAATCACGCAGCAGTTGGGTGAGATACTTACTTCGCAATCGGTGAATGCGTACAATGCATCGATTGTTTTGTCCGATGATGTACCTGGTGCCAGATGCACTAATATTTCTACGTTGGCAGCAGTGTTGTCGTCTACCTTGCGAATTTTGATTTTTCCTTTATCAACAGCTTTCAGGATAGAGTCGATCACTGTTGAAGTGGTTTTCCCATAAGGGATCTCTGTGATTGCAAGCGTTTTGTTATCAATCTTGTTGATCTTGGCACGCACTTTCACTGCTCCGCCACGTTCTCCGTCGTTGTATTTGGCTACGTCAATCGATCCGCCTGTCTGGAAATCGGGATACAGTTGGAATTCCTCTCCACGCAGGTAACTGATGGAAGCATCGCAAAGTTCGTTGAAGTTATGTGGCAATATCTTGGAAGAAAGTCCAACGGCGATACCTTCCACTCCCTGTGCCAGTAATAACGGGAATTTCACAGGAAGAGTGACCGGTTCCTTATTTCGTCCGTCGTATGACAATTTCCATTCGGTAGTTTTGGGGTTGAAGACAACATCCAGTGCAAACTTGGATAAACGCGCCTCGATATAACGTGGAGCAGCCGCACCGTCTCCAGTGAGAATATTACCCCAGTTACCCTGGCAGTCAATCAACAGGTCTTTCTGTCCTAACTGTACCAAGGCATCCCCGATGGAAGCATCACCGTGGGGGTGGAACTGCATGGTGTGTCCCACAATATTTGCCACTTTGTTATACCGTCCGTCATCCAGACGTTTCATAGAATGCAGGATACGGCGTTGTACAGGCTTTAAACCGTCATTGATATGAGGTACGGCACGTTCCAAAATAACGTATGAAGCATAGTCCAGAAACCAATTCTGGTACATGCCTGTTAACTGATGTTTTACGTTTTCGTCCCGCGCGTCCGCTGGTTTGTAGTCTGAATGTTTTTCCGTTATCTCGTTGATTTCGTCACTCATATATCAATCTTCGCTTTGCTTTAACAACAAGTTTTCTTCTATCCATCAAAAAAAAGGAGGATGTGCACGCAAAAATACGAAATAAATTCAATATGAGGACGAAAAGAACTCACGTTTTTTATGATACTGAGAGCTTCAGTAATCCTTTGTTTTCTTGTATAAACTTCCCGAAGACTTGACAAAGCCCTTTTTATGTTGTATATTTGTAGTCGGCTATCCAGTTTTAATTAAAACCTGAACCAATGAAAAAAGAATTGTTTTTTGCTGCATCTGATAGGAAGTATATGCCTTTAATTTGGTATGATATACTGACAATATAACGAACGGAAGTCTGAGAAAACAGACTCTGTGAGACTCATTTATCATTGATGGGCTGCGAACTCTTAGCGGGTTCGCAGCCTTTTTTGTTGCATAAAATTAAAGATTAATCTTTGAAAAGGGGAATTTGAGTTTATAATAAACTGGGGGGACGTTTATAATAAACGATGCAGGTATTTATTAGAAACGTTTGTCCGGTTTATGAATAAAAGGTTGAAGTTTTTCATGGGAGCTTGGTCGGGGTG